>DDBL01000016.1 GCA_002333425.1 Leptospiraceae bacterium UBA2033 | reverse complement strand
CCTCGTGCAAATGTATACGAAATCCTATCTAGAAATTGAAAAACCTTCAGTTCGACGTTTGGGATCATAGGAACTATTTTGTTCAACCCAGCTTCTACAAGAATGTTCCACAAATTCAGGAGGTCTAGTTTTAGCAGATAGACAAACAACCAACACCGAGATTTCCCGAATACGAGAGCGAGTTCTCCAAGCTCCAACCAGTCCCGGTTTTTCGGAATAAAGCTAACCTTCTTCAGACCAAGATTCCTGTCTTGGTAGGAGGTTTTCAATTTTTCAGGCTCTGGAATAAGACCGGAGTGGGTAATAGAGCGAAACCGCCGAAGAAGGCTTTGGAGATAGAGAGCGGTATTTCCCTTAAACTTTTTCGTTTTCGAGAGGAAATCGTCATACAGAAATTCAGGAATCAGCAGGGTGGAAGTAGTATTTTCTTCCCAGTTAAATTCATATCTTACGAATTGATTTTTATTTTGAAAGGTAATCATACTTATATTGGGTAAAAAAAGAACATCGTGTGCGAAAAATTTTTCATTTTCGATCAAAAAAAGAGATAAAAAATTACCCTTTAGCTATGTAGCTGTTCGAGCTAGTTTCATTTTGTATCGTAATCAATAATGCCTTCCCATTCGGGCGGAATTCCATTTGTTAGAAGGTAGTCGGTTCTTTGTAGATAAATACTAGCGGCTTTGTCGTTGGGATTATTTGTATGAACTTTTAGGAAGTATTCTTTTGCCTTGATTAAGTCATGCATAATATAATAATGAACTCCGCGTTCAAAATCTGGTTTTGTCTTCGAAAATAATTCAATGATAAAATCAGGTTGCCCGTCAATAACCTCAATCACAGACACAGTATCTTTTTTCCCTTTGACTCTGACTCTATCCAATACTCGAAAATTATAAAGCCCCGGGTCAGGTAATTTCAAAAGAGTACCTTGGCTAATCAAGATTGCCGCTCCGTATTGTTTTGTTAAACCTTCCATTCTAGATGCCAAGTTCACAGCATCCGAAATGACTGTTCCCTCCATTCTATCTTCGCTTCCGATTGTGCCTAACATTAAATTGCCGGTGTGAATTCCAATTCCGATACTAATAGGATCTAGATTTTTTCTGAGACGATTGTTATTATAAATTCTAACTTGTTTTTGCATTTCTATTGCCGCTTTCAGTGCGTCTTCTGCGGATAATGGGAATAATGCCATAATAGCATCTCCAATATATTTATCAATAAAGCCATTATTATTTAAAACACAAGGAGACATTGTTTTTAAGTAAGAATTTAAAAAGTTAAAATTTTCTTCAGGACTCATCTTTTCGGATAATTCAGTAAAGGATCGAATGTCGGAAAATAGGATGGACATTTCTTTTTGGATTTGATCTCCGAGTCTAACGTCTGTTACGTTCTCTTTTCCTAAGAGAGTTAAAAATTGACTTGGAACAAATCTCTCATAGGACAAATTCAACTTTAGCATATTTTGGTAAAGAGTTGCATTTTTCATTGAGATAGCCGCTTGGGAAGCCAAAATATTTAAAATCTCAACTCTATCAGGAGTAAAGGCGCCGGTAGTTAAATTATTTTCTAGATATAGAATTGCTATCAGTTTTCCTTGATTTANNAGAGATTCTTTTGTTCTAAGCACATAATTTACAATAACCTCTGGTAAATATTCATCAGAGTTTAAAGGAATTGACTGTAATACTTTAATTTCTGAATTGATCTCTCCAAATGCTTCAATTCTTAACTTATCTTGATCGGGTAATAACAAATAACCTTTTTGTGCTCCTGCATTTTCGATAACAAATTTCATGATTCTAGAAAGAAGTTTGTCTAGAACGATTTCTCCTGATATTGCCTGAGATGCTTTTAGAACAGTTTTAACATCGAGCGAATTACTACTAGTAGACGATGCAGTAAGATGAACCGTTGAAAAAGAAATATCATTTCCTTTTGAATTTGTCAAACTTTGTAGATAAGGGAATTCTTCTTCTAATTTTTGAACTTTGGGTAGACAGCCCCATTTTTTATAAGCGTAGTGTGCTTCTGTAATATGAATTTTTGCATACTTTTCTCTTTTATTTCTCATCCAAAATTTAGCACAAAGTTCATTTCCGATTGCTTCTTCTAATAAATATTCGTGTTCTTTTGCAAGTTCAATTCCTTTTTCAAAAGCTTGTAAGGCTAGGATTCGTTCATCCGTAATAGAATGAACTTCAGCTTCGATAATATAATACTTGTGTCCGAAGTTGGCAGGGCAACTATCAGCCCATTTTTTCATTCTCTTTTGATTTTTTTTAATACGTTGCAGGTAATTATTATTATCCTTATTTTTATCTGTTTTTAAATATTGCTCATATAAATGACAGAGTGCAAGAGATTCAAAAAAAACATGATCTGGAATGAATAATGTTCCAAAGTTTCCATTTTCATGAACAACGGCTAATGCCTCGTATTCCAAAACTTTGTTTTTGTCGCCTAATAGATATTCTATAATAATTTTCATCAAATAATAAGCATTTAGAGTTGTTGAATTTTTTGAGTCGATCCATTTAGGAATAGTAATTCTTTCATCAAAAACAGTACCACAAAGCATAAAAATATCAGAGGAAAGTCCTCGTAGATTAAAAGTTGCCTGCTCTATGAGAGAGAACATATCGCGCACATCGTCTTGTTTCAGTTTTATATGGATTTGGCGATAATGCTCAAACTTCTCTGAAACGGAAGCCAGATTCTGCCGCATCGAAAAAGATTGAAAGACTATATGGTTCACCGAATAAGCGGTGTAAAGTATATCGCCGTTATCCATTCCACTTTGGATTGATTCGGCAAGATATGGTTGACTAGTCCGTGCATGATTTTTGAAGTGATTGACAGTAAAGGCAAATACGAAGTAAACTCTTGATTTAATTGCTTCGAACTTATATTTGTTTACCATATCTATTGCCAATTTTCCAAATTCGTATCCCAATGAAAAATCACCTAAAGCAGAACCCTGAATCATTCCCAAAGCGACAAATGCAAATGGAGAAATTGGACTGATTCCGTAGTTCAAAGTAGAGTTTACCATTTTCAATGCAATGATAGGAAATAAAGCAGGTTTAGAAATATAAGATGGAGCAAAACAGGCATTTAACAAACGCAAAATAGAGAGTTGCTCCTTGTTTTTTAACAATGGAAGATTTAGTAAACTTTGAATAGGTTTATTTCTTAGTTTGAGTTTTATTTTTAGAATTTCAGGTAAAGGAGAAAGATCATTTGGATTTTTAGGAAGAGAAACTTTCAAAACGGATAAAGCTTCTGTTGCAATGTCTAAAGCATCTCGCATTTTACTTTGGCTGGTATATAACATTGCCTTTATTTCTAAAATAGAAATTTTATCTAGAGTAGACTTCGCATAACGGAGTATTACCGCAAATGTAAATTCAGCAGACTCGTAGTTAGTTGCTAAGTATTCAGTTAATGCTTTTTTTGAAAAAATATCTAATGACTCTTCGTAGTTGTGTTCCCAATGATCCTTGGGTAAAGTTTCCTCTACTATTTGGAAAAATTTTTCTGCGGCTTCATAAGCACCGGACAATAAAGATTTATTTCCAGCCATAATATTTAGGTCAATGAATTTCTTTTTTTCCGTTTCTTTGAGTAACGTCCTACCTTGGTTCAATTGGTTTACTATTGGAAATAAATATTCTTCTGTTCTTTCTTCACCGGCTAATTCTAGGTAAACGCTTCCAATTGTATAATGATTTTGAATTCTTTCTTCTTCTGTGATTAATGTATAAGTAGCTTCTCTTATTTTATCATGAACAAATCGAGCCTGATTGTCTCCTATCAAAAAGAAACCTTCGTTTGCGAGGAATGCTAATTCTAGATTTGAGTCTTTTTCGGGAATACCTAACACTTTGGCAAATACATCCATTCGGAAATGATTTCCAATACAAGCGGCAAGTTTCAAAATTTGGATTCTAGAATCTGCCATTTTTTCAATTTTTTCAACCATCAGTTCAATGACATTGTCTGCTAGTTTAACTTCCCTTATTTTCTCAATATCCCAACTCCATTTTGCAGTTTCGTCTTTAGAGTTTGGTGCTAGGATTAAATTTTGTTCGTAAAGATTTTTAAATACTTCATTAACAAAAAATGGATTTCCACCTGTCTTCAAATGAATTACTTCCGCCAAATCAGAAGTATCCGCTTTATTGCAAGAAAGAGTATCGGAGATAAGGTGATTTACATCAAATAAGGAAAGGGAATTTAGTAGAATATGTTTGATTTCTATTCCATTTTTTTTGATTTCCTCCACCGCCAATTGAAAAGGATGAGTTGTATTTACTTCATTATCTCGGTAAGATAAAATGACAAGTATATACTTTGAATCTGGATTTAGGATGATTGATTTGATTAAATTTATACTAGGCAAATCAGCCCATTGCATATCATCTAAAAATATACCAATTGGATGAGTTATATCGCATAACGCATGAATAAAATTTTGAAATACTAATTCAAATCTATTCTGAGAATCCCCTGGACTTAGTTCGGGAACTACTGGTTGTTTGCCTATGAGTAATTCTAATTCAGGTATGATGTCAGTAATGACCTTTCCATTGTTTCCGAGAGCCAGTTCTAATCTAGATTTCCACCTGGCTAAAGACTCTGAACTTTCTGTTAAAATTTGATTTAATATATTTTGAAAAGCTTGTATGATTGCACGGTAAGGAGTATTTCTTTTGTATTGGTCATATTTTCCAGCAATGAAATATCCTCTGTATTCTAAAATTGGTTTGTGTATTTCTCCGACTAATGCAGATTTGCCGATACCAGATCTACCAGATACTAACAAAACTTTTGCATTTCCTTTTGTCGCACTGTGAAATGTTTTCATGATTTGGGTTACTTCTTTTGCGCGACCATATAATTTTTCTGGGATTTGTAATTTATTAGAAAAATCTTTTTGGGCAATAGGAAACTGTTTGATCTCACCTGAATTTTTTAATCTTTTCCAACATTCCTCTAAATCATATAATATCCCATCACAAGTTTGGTATCTATCTTCTGCATCTTTTGCCATTAGCTTTAAGATGATAAATGAAATCACTTCTGGAATTCGATTATCAATTTCATGCGGCAACTCTGGTTTTTTCGCTATATGAGAGTGAATGATTTCAAGAGTGTCATGACTGTTAAATGGTAAAACATTTGTTAAAATTTGATAGAGGCTAACACCTAATGAATAAAAGTCACTTCGATAGTCTATTGTGCGATTCATCCTACCACTCTGCTCAGGCGAGATATAATAAACCGTTCCTTCTAAAAGGTCGGATGAAATAGTGGATGGATTTTCTTTTAAAAGTTCAGTAGCAATTCCAAAATCTATAATTTTGATCTGCCTAGTTTCTGGATTAAATAGTATATTTGCAGGATTTATATCTTTGTGGATGATGTTCTTTTCATGAATTTGTTTTAAAATTTTTATGACTTTAATTGTTATATCAATGAATTCTTCTAAATAAACTTTTTCATTTTTTATATAATCTTTTAAAGAAAGTCCAACAAAATCTTCCATGAAGAAAATAGGTCTATCGTTTAACTTCTCCATTTCAAATACTTTTATCACACCTGAAATATTAATTCGTGTCAGTAGTTCATATTCAGATTTAAAACGAAGTAGGAAGTCAGGACTTGGATATTCTCCACTTAGAGTCTTTCCTATAACGTTCTCATTATTACTTTTTCGTTTTCCCTTATAAATTATCGAATTTTTGCTCTCATATATTTTTTCTGTAATTATAAAGTTATCTGTAGTTAAAAATAGCATGGCGACAAACTAACGCATCCATTTTTAAAAGCAAATACTATTTTGAAGGCGAAACTTTTTGTTTTCCTCGGTATGGGCAGTGACGACAACCATTTGTACAGCAGTATCCACGCCTAAGATGAAACTTTTCCGTAAACACCATGAGACCATTTTCGATATAATACAAACCTTCAGGGGCATTGGTTTCATTATTTTCTATAATTGGTTCTTTGAATTCTTTATTATCGTTGTTCGTCATATTTATCTTATAGAGCGGTAACGAGCTATTACCCCGTCAATGTCAGGTCCTCCACCAAATGCACCTGTGTCTTGTAGGAAACTAACTCCTGTATCTATGTTTGTTCGTGCTGTTGCTGCGGTTAATCGTAAATAGACGAAACCTTCTGATTTAATTTTATCTCTTAGAGTTGTGTTACAGCCTATATTGTAGTCGTTTGTTGCACTTAGATTTTCTAGATCAAATCCATCTCCACCAGATTTGTTTAAATCGTATAAATCATTTCCAGTAAGGACGTTAGACTCGACGTTGTAAAGTGAAGGTGTGATTCCCGCAAAATTTCTCCAGTAGGTTGGGTTTATGCTATAAGTTGTTTCGGGAGAAAAAGTATAGTCAGGTGAAAATCCACAGTAACTTACATTGTCTTGGCTTACTTCTACTATTAATGCTTCCATGAAACGTGCCGAAGAGTTGTTATTATAGTAAAATGTATTTTCAAAAACAATAAAGTCTATACCACTTCCGTTTAATATTCGTTTACCGCTCCATTCCAAAACTATACTGGCACTAGAACCGATAGACGCTAGAGAGAATACATCTCCCGAACCAGAGCTAAATCCTGATCCACGAACTCCGTTTACGGCTTTTGTTTGGTCTTGAAATCCTATTCCAGTATGATTTGGGGCAAACGTTACCGTATCTGCTGTATCTTCAGGAATTATTATGGAATTATTCGACAGAGGAGTTTTCGAATGAGTCGGTTGAGATAAGACAAGCATAGAGGCTAATACGATGTTATTCGTATTAACTTTTGCCGAACTACATCCAACAAATCCCAAAAGGACGATTATCGGTAAAATATATTTTTGCATTGATTTCTCCTAGTAATTAGTCAATGGGACTGTTTAAAAGGATTGCCACAGGGGCACGGACACGCAGAGATGTGCAGTTTTGTGGCAATTTGTGTTTAGAAAAATTATCGTTTTAAACAGTTCCATTTGTTGTGGCAGTTAGTTCCAGGTGTTATTGTCTCTTCTTAGTAAAGCTCTATTCCATCCAAAACCATCACAGCCCGTAGTTGTTTGTAGAGCGGAATTTGCAGTTTTGCTATCATTGATTGCTTCGGCTAATGTTGCTTTGCCGTTTGTTATTTGGCAGTAACTAAAACAAGCAGGAGCACTATTTTCACAACCTGATGTTGATAATGCAGTTACAATCATTTTGGAATAGGTTGATCGATTGTCTCCAAAGGCTGTATTAAAGTCGCAACTAGTAGATGTTTGCAGAATTAGAGTATTGGTAGAATTGTTGAATTGGATAATTCTATAGATACTATCTGCGCCACCTGACGTTCCGTTGCTATCGGTGGCATTTGCTCCACATCTACCATATGTTCCTCCGGGTGTAGGGGTAGAAGACGCCCATGTGCCAACTCCGTTTAATCCAGCACTTACAATAAGTTTGCTTGTGCTTGCAATAAAAGTTCCGTTGGAATAAAATCCAGTGTCATAATAACCTTGAATGGCTAATATCGAGTTGCTCAAAGTATTATATTTGGCATTAGCCGCTTCTAAGTTTTGAGTTTGAACAATGCTAGTTAGAAGAGATGTGTTTTTTGCTGACTCATCTTTTGAACCTGCATTGTGGCAGTTAGTAAGAAGGATGACCACTAAACAAAGAGTAGCCGCTAAGTGAAATTTTTGAAACATTTTGTTCTCCAAGAAAAATTATTTCCTGAAGGAGTTATACGAACCTCTAAAAAAGAATCCTATTACAAACACCCATCAACTATACTCAGGATGACAAAAGCTAAATCAAGACACCTAATAGTCATTATCCTCTAAAGAAATAACAATGATTAAAGTATCTGAATATCTGCAAAAGAATCTTTCAATGAAACTTTCCTTTCCACGAGAAAGTAACAAAAGAGGAGTATCTGGCTTTACAGTTGCGGGACAGCGTGGGAATTACACCCAACTTCCTCCATTCGGATAATTCCATCTTTGTATATTCATTTCCTAAGTCAAGCTATGTTCAATGCCGTACAATTAAGAAAAACATTTAAAGAATACCACCGATAAACACCGAGGACACCGATAACGAAACGATTTTAATTTGATTTATTATATTCTGTTTCATAACGAGCGTCGTTTAGTGTCATATTATTCAATTCCAAAACAAAAACCATCATATCTTTTATCGTTTTTTTTATCGGTGTCCATCGGTGGTAATCTTTGAGAGGCTCCCTTAACTTGGTAGCATTGAGCGATGTTTTACAGTTTGATAGTAATTGCGTCGGCTACTTTTACTGCTTTTCGACGAGCGTCTTCTAAAGAGTCTCCGAGTGCAAGGGCTACTCCCATTCTTCTTCGACCTTTTACTTCTGGTTTTCCAAAAAGTCTAAGTGCAGTGTCTGGTTCTGAAAGGGCTTCGTTGATATTTTCATAAACTGGTTCTTCGGAATTTCCTTCTGTGAGAATAGCGCATGACGCTGCGTAGCCGTAGTGGCGAATGTTTGGAATAGGAAGGCCAAGTATCGCACGAACATGAAGTGCAAACTCAGAAAGATTTTGTGAGATTAGTGTCACCATTCCTGTATCATGTGGACGTGGAGAAATTTCACTAAAATAGACAGTATCTCCTTTTATGAAAAACTCAGCGCCAAATAGTCCGTAACCACCTAATCCATCAGTGACTACTCTTGCTATACGTTGTGCTTCTTTGAGTGCAGCCTCTGACATTGGTTGTGGTTGCCATGACTCCACATAATCGCCGTTAATCTGTAGATGTCCGATTGGATCAAGGAAAGTTGTCCCTCCCGCATGACGTATTGTAAGAAGTGTAATTTCATAATCAAACTCGATAAAACTTTCTACGATTACTTTTCCACCACCGGCTCGTCCACCTTTTTGTGCATATTCCCAGGCTTCTTCGATTTCAATTTTGTCTTTGATTACGCTTTGACCTTTTCCAGAAGAGCTCATAACTGGTTTTACAACGCAGGGAACTCCGATTTCTTTAACAACTTTGTAAAACTCTTCTTTGTTGCCGGCGAACAGATAACGAGATGTATTCACACCTAACTCTTCTGAGGCATATTTGCGTATACCTTCGCGGTTCATGGTGAGTTTTACTGCCTTCGCAGTTGGAACAACGTTGTATCCTTCTTTTTCTAGTTCAACTAACATATCTGTTGCAATGGCTTCAATTTCGGGAACGATGTAATCAGGATCAAACTCGTGGACAACTTTTCGTAATTCGTTTGCATCTAACATGTTGATGATTTTTGATTCGTGTGCTACATGCATGGCTGGCGCGTCGGAATATCTATCCACAGCCATCACGTGAATTCCATATCTCTGGGCTTCGATTGCCACTTCTTTGCCTAATTCCCCTGAACCTAGTAAAAGCATTTTTGTAGCTGACTTTGATTTTGGAGTTCCAATATTTACCATGATGCGATCCTTTTTGAAAAATTATAGACGGTAGTCCACACTCTACCAAAAAAAATAAATTAAACCAAGAGTCATGCTTGTTTTTTAAAAGAAAATTAAATGCTAAAAAGAGATTTTATCTTGGAGGAAAATATTGAAAAGATTACCACCGATTACACCGAGGTCACCGATTGGATTATTGTTTAGGATATTCCTCTTCGTTTAATAACGATCGGCGTTTCATTGCATTCTATATAACTCCATAACTTAAATCTCTTATAAGTGTTCATCCGTGAATCGGGAGTAAACAAATCCTATGCTAATTTACATTTAATTAACCGATTTTTAGATGTCTTAACCTGAGTTTTTTAGTTGACTTTCTCTTTGACCTTTTTATGGTGGTAAAAAAGCTTACGCTTTTAAAGTGAAATATTGAGTATATTAGAGTCGTATTTTTGGAACTAAAACTTCCTGATATATAACTTTGAAAACATAAGCTAAAAAATGAAAAAGGAAACGAAAAATGTTAACAATTAAGTCAAAAAATTTAATTCAAACCAACCAATTCAAACCAACCAAGCTGGTAGCCGCTATGATGATAGTTCTACTTGCTTTTACTTATTGTAGTGGGGATAAAGAAAGTCAAACTGCCAAGGTCGGTAAACTGGCTCTTTTACAGCTAACCGAAGCAGGATCAGTTTCACAGGCTAGCGAAACAAAGCCAGCTACCCAAAAAACACCAACCAATTTAAAAGTTCGAAAATCATCGGATTCTAGTGCAAGATCAGAATCTGTTAATCAAGAATATGCAACAACAGGTTCTAACTTACAGCTTGATGGTAAGATTTTCAGTGTTCTAGAGTTTGGACAAGGAGAGTCCTTAGAGATTAGCTATGTCCCTCAGTATGATGCGAAAGGTGCCTTGAAATCTGTCTCTAGTGAAAGTATTGCCTACAAAGATAGCTTTGGTACACGAGTGTCTGCAATTTCCTGTGATGTGAATTCAGAGAATGAGCTAAATTGTCTTTTTGGAACTAATGCAAGGTCTATAGCTACAGATCCATTTACTTTGACAGTTTTAAAGCCAGAAGGCGGAAAGGAAGTATCTAAGATTTCTGTAGAAGATAAGAATTTGAAAAACCGAAGAATTCCTTGGCAGGACTGGGTGAGAGCACTTCTTTGGTGGGACTGTGTAGTTTGGGGAAATCAACATTCATGTAGCCTATTAGCTATAGTTTATTGTCCTGTAAGACATGAAGCATCAAATATACCTGCATGTGACTCTTCTGGGGTGTGCTACTGTCCTGTTTATGAGATAAATTGTCGTAATGAGTCCAGAGTAATTGGACAAAACCGATGTAATTAAAGTAATAAAACAATTCCTAAATTTAATTCGTTAAATTTAGGAATTCTAATGGAGAAAAAAATGAAAAAATTAATAGTAATACTCTTATTATCTTTAAGTTACTGCGAAAATATGGAAAGCAATAAAAAGGTGGAGAAGCAAGATCCATTTAATATTGCTTTGGCTTTGAGAGCGGTAGTTGTTACCCAATTTCCTTATCCGTTAGCTGGGAGTTGTTCACGGGAAACTACAAACTCTAAATTTTGTATAAATGGTTTTAGTCACTCCCCTCATTCTTGTGGCGAAGGATTGACAAATGTTGGAAGATGTTCTGCTCAGAATTCTGTAGGGGTATGCGTCTTCTATTCCTTGGGCTCTGTGTCCGAGTCTGTTTACTACTCACCAGAATTTACACAAGAACAAGCAAGACAGAGATGCAATGAACTTGCTGAACAACCTTTGAATCAAGGAAGTATCATTAAGTTTCAGGAAGTATACAATTTGGAAAATGTATATTATCCAAATAAATCTCCGTAAGCCATTGTTTAAACTTGGGTGGTTCTATGCTACCCAAGTCCCCAAAGAAAAAACTGCATCGAACTCAACTTAAAAGATCTTGACAGATAAATGCGATAAATGATAATGATTCTCAATTTCAAATATATGGAGTGAGTTATGATACAAGGAAATCGAAATCCAATGAACAAGGCTTTATTTGCCTTAATTTTGCATACACTACAGGAAACTGAGGATGTTGAACGACAAGACGATGAAAGTGCTGAATCGGACGAAATACGCTTAGATATAGAAGATACATATTCCTTTGCAGAAATCTAAATCCTAAAAAGCCCCGTGCCACGGATCGATGCTGTCAAGTTAAGAAGAGCTTTTAAAGATGACCACCGATTACACCGAAGGACACCGATGAAAGATTGAATATTTTAAACATATCGGTGTTAATCTGTGTCCTTCGGTGGTAGTCTTTTAGATGTACTCAGAAAAAAAATTGAGTTTGACCGAAATAGAAAAATTTGTAAACATTGGTCGAACTTAAATCAGGAATTTTATTTCCTAGAAATCCGGGGCAATCCTAAGTATGAAACAAACTATTCTATTTTTTCTTGTCTTTTCCGTTTTTACAAGTATCAGTTCCCAAAGTCAAAAAAAGTTTATTCCACAAACGATTAGTTCTTTAGAAGTGGTAACAAGTCTAGACTCAGATGCCCCATCGGATTGGTTTGTTACAACTGACGACTTAAATCCAGAAGAGTTTAGCGGCAAATACCTTGAAACCGGTGAAAATAAATTAGAGTGGATAACACATAAAATCCCCTCACAGTTCAATAAGGCTAAACATGATAAACCGGACATTCATAAAATCTGGATTGCCAAATCATTGTTATTCCCTGCGACAGTAAAAACTAATTCGATTTCTATTCGACTTGGAGTGATAAGTGATAGAGATCGCACCTATTTTAACGGAGTGATGATTGGAGCAACCGGCGAGTTTGGAAAACACTATCCTTCTGCTTATGACAAAGTTCGAATATACGAAATCCCCGATAATCTAATCCGAAAAGGAGCTGAGAATCTACTTTTGATAGAAGTGGAGGAATATTTTTATGGGACGATAGGAATTGACCAAGACAAAACAGAAATTGGACCGAGCAGAGCTGTCGAAAAAAGTTTTATTAATACTGAGTATGTGAAACTTGTTTTGCTAATGATATACTTTGTTGTAGGTGTGTATTATTTGTTTTTATTTGCCAGACGAAGAAAAGAAAAAGAAAATCTAATCTTCGGGATATTCACTATTATGCTCGTATTATATCAAATCATGCGAAACCAACTTCGTAATGAATTTGAATTTGATTTTGTGCTTATGAAAAAATGTGAATACATGATGATAGTAACTGTCGTTCCTGTATTTACTCATTTCATTCGCCATTTTTTTAAATTTCAATGGAATCTAGTTGAGAAAATCGCTGACGGAACTTTGGGTTTGATTTTTCTATATGAGTTAGTCGTCACTGATATCAGGCAATACAATTTTATCAATGCTAATATAGTTCAGCCCATTTGGATTGTCTATATGGTTCTCATATTCTATTTTTTGATTGTTCGCATGAAAGAAAAGAATATGGACGCGGTTTTTATTTTTTCAGGAGTTGTTGTAATATTTTGTGCGTTAGTTGTAGATACGTTAAGCACCAGAGGCATAATTATATTTCCTAAAATTATGGGTTATGCGTTTTTCTTTTTTATTTCTAGTTTAGCCATTATCCTCGCCAATCGTTCTGTTCGTCTCCATGAAGAAGTAGAAGAGTTAAATTCCACCCTTGAGAAAAAAGTTGCGATGCGCACTGAAGAGTTAAGTCTCAGTTTGGAAAACGTCAAAAAACTAAAGATGTCACAGGACGGAGATTATTTTCTAACTTCCTTATTAATTAAACCACTTGGAAAAAATCGTGCCGAAAAGAACCAAGTTCTAATTGATTTTATAGTAAAACAAAAAAAGACTTTTGAATTTAAAAATAAAGTTTCCGATTTGGGTGGAGATCTTTGTCGTGCGGAGAGTCTTGTTTTGCGCGATCGAAATATGACTGTATTCTTTAACGCTGACGCGATGGGTAAATCTATGCAAGGAGCGGGTGGTGCTCTTGTTATGGGATCTGTATTTGATTCAATTCTCGAAAGAACTCGATTGAGCAGAACTGTGCAGGATGAATATCCAGAAAAATGGCTGAAAAATTCTTTTATCGAACTTCACAAAGTTTTCGAGAGCTTTCAAGGTTCCATGCTTGTTTCTATCGTAATGGGGCTAATAGATAACAGAACAGGTTTAATGTATTTTATAAACGCAGAACATCCTGTAAGTATCATCTACAGAGATGGAAAAGCAAGCTTCATTGATGAAGATTTTATTTTTCGTAAACTCGGAACTGAAATTGCGCAAAGTTATATTTATGTAAAAACATTTCAAATGAAAGATGGCGACATCGTAATCAACGGCTCCGATGGGCGAGATGATATTATTCTCCCAGATGAAAAAACCGGTGAAAAAAGTTTGAATTATGATCATACGCTTTTTTTAGGAACTGTAGAAGAGTCCAATGGTGATATTAACTCTATGGTAGATATTCTTTACAAAAAAGGAGAGATTACGGATGATTTGTCTCTCATGAGTATCAAATTTGTAAGTAAAGAGCCTCTCATTGAAAGTGAAACTGCACGTAAGCGGATTACAGCGTTAATTCACGAAAAGAATTTTACGCAAGCAGCCCTTGAGGCAGAAGATCATTTGACGTTAAATCCTTCGGATACGGAATGTATTTTTCTTCTTTCTTATTCCTATAAAAAATTGCAAAAGTTTAAAGAAGCTATCAAATCTGGTGAACGTGTCCGACTTCGTGAACCTGGTCATGTTCGAAATCTAGTGAATCTCGCTCATTGTTATTTCCGCATGAAAGATATTGATCGAGCCAAATACCTTGCTAACCTCATCCCAGAAGGTGGACGCGAAAAAGAATTTGCAAAGATTTTTTTGATAGAGAGTTAGTGGAATTTTTTATTCATTTGATCTAAATCAAGGAAGTATTTTTTTATAGGTATCATAAAACTCTTAAATTTTAAAAATAACTCACTGTCTAAAAACTAGGAAATAGGTGAGTAGAATCGGAGTATTATGTATACTGAATTTACAAATCAAATCGCATCTCTTAATGAAGTTCATCCACTGAGGGTATACTTTGAAGAAAATGAATTTCTTAAAAAACTAATAGATGAAATTCAATCCTTTCCTCCTGAAACGGATTTTCCAAGGTATATCAATATACTAAATCAAATTTGTGAAGTAGAAAAACGTTATACGCGAAAGGAAAATCAACTTTTCCCTTACTTAGAAAAAAGAGGTTGGTTTGGTCCAAGCCAAGGTATGTGGGCTTTTCATGATAGCATACGCGATATTATCCGAATGATTCGCCTTTCTCTCCAAAAACAAGATATCGCAAATCTAAAAGAGGATGTAAGTCAATTACTAGAAAATATGCTTCACATGATGAGTGTGGAAGAAATGCGTTTATTCCCGAACGCTCATAGTATACTTCTAGAAGAAGATTGGAATGCGATGATTGAAGGAGAAGCAGAAATAGGATGGGTGGATAAAGATCGTAGTAAAATTGGTGCTGATATGGCAGAAACTACGAATAACAAAAATGATATTCACACTCTTACAGATATTTTTATGAAACTAGATGAGGGACGAGTAACGAAAGAACAAGTCAATCTTATCTTCAAATACTTACCAGTTGATATTACATTTGTAGATGAAAATGATAAGGTTGCTTTTTATAATCGTGGAGATCTCAGAGTATTTCCAAGAAGTGCCGGAGTGATTGGACGGGAAGTTCGTTTTTGTCATCCACCTAAAAGTGTTGGGACAGTATTGAAAATTCTAGAAGAATTTAAAGCAGGACGAAAAGATGAATCAGAATTTTGGATTCAATTTAAAGAACGGCTAATCCATATTAGATACTTTGCAGTGCGCGATGAAAATAATAAATACAAAGGTGTCCTAGAAATGTCCCAAGATGTAACTGAAATTCAAAAACTGCAAGGCGAAAAAAGATTACTAAATTGGGATAATTAAAAAATGATTTACACAGTATAAAAATCTTTCTTACATCCTTAAACATGATTGATTTTTTTTCAAACTATCACTATAGCTCGTGCTCTGCATCTAGTCGGTGTGGTTTTTTATTCACTCTTTTCTCTGTGTTCTTTGTAAATGAAGCTTAGTCGAAAATTGACATAAACACTATTTCCTGTTGTCCTAGAATATACAACCTCGATTTTACAATGGGATGATATTACCTATGTAATTTACGATTACTGAATTCTTGAACGTTATGAGTTATACCAAAAATGTGATTTTATAAAAATTTAACTAGGGTAAATTTAGGACTTTTCCTAAACTATTCATCTATTTTTTCAAAAAAATTTTTTTTCTTACAGATAAGCTATCTAAATTGCTTGCCAATATGTTGTATTTAGTTACCTATTAACTGTAAATTCACTGGTACGAAAATGGTATTTTTTTTCTAATGGATTTCCCTTAGATTATTTTGCACAATTTTGTAATCGTAAAAATGAAAATAGCTATAAAATACAATGAAATCAAAATGAAACTAATAAAAAATAAGAGGATAATCGAAAGTATTCTCCTACTTAGCATTTCTTTTTTAATTGGGCAAATTGTTTTTTTTCATTGGTTACCAGAAAATTTAGACTTTTTATCAAAAAATTATTTACCATACGGTTTTAATTTATGGATTGCAATACGAGTTGGTACACCTTCTGTATTTTTCTCCTTTATAATAATTTCTATCCAGATGTTTCTTGCAGGCTCTACAGATAACAATGATTTATTGTATTTATTTACACTTGCAATTTTTTCAGGAACAACCTCAATTTATATAGTAAAAGTCAAACGTAAATTAGACAACCTCCAATTAAAAGATAATGCACTCAATGCTGCGGCTAATGGCATACTAATAACAAATCGATCTGGCAAAATTGAATGGGCAAACCAAGCTTTTGGAGATTTAACTGGTTATAGTCTGGATGAAGTATATTCTCTCAATCCAAAAGTGATTTTAAGATCAGGAAAACAAAACTCGCAATTTTACAAAACGATGTGGGACACAATCCTTTACAAAAAAGTGTGGCATGGTGAATTGATAAATCGACGCAAAGATGGTTCCTTTTATGATGAGGAAATGACGATTACCCCCGTCACAGACAGAGATGGCATTATCTCACATTTTATTGCAGTCAAACAAGATATAACCAAAAGAAAACAAACAGAATCAGAACTGCGAATAGCGGCTACTGTCTTTAATGCTCAGGAAGGAATGGTGATTACAAATTCAGATGGTATCATCCTAAAGGTTAATCATGCTTTTACTCGCATAACAGGTTACGAGCCAGATGAAGTGATTGGTAAAAGTCCACGGATGTTCCGTTCGGGTATTCATGATGAAGAATTTTATGCTACTATGTGGAAAAGTATTCACCAAACAAAAGCATGGCAAGGAGAAATTTGGAATCGCAGAAAAAATGGAGAAATTTACCCTCAATGGCTCACTATCACTGCCGTTGTTGAGGAGAATAATGTTATTAGCCGCTATGTAGCAACTGTCACAGATATTTCAGAACGTAAAGCTACGGAAGAATTGATTAGTCGTCTTGCATTTTATGATCCACTTACACAGTTACCAAATCGCAGAATTCTAGAAGAGCGTTTAAAAAAAGGGATTATCACTAATGAAAAATTTGGTGGTAAAATGGCTGCCATGATGTTAGATCTTGATAAATTTAAAGCGGTTAATGATAATTATGGTCATTTGGTAGGTGACGAATTATTGAAGCAAGTCGCACTTAGAATAAAATCTCGTTTACGGGATGTCGATTTAGTGTCTCGAATGGGAGGAGATGAATTTTTTATTCTAATAGAAAACTTGAATCAAATTAATGATACAGTTCTAATTGCTAAGGAAATTATTGCGATTCTAAGTCAACCATTTACACTTTTAGAAAAATACACAGTTCAAATTGGTGCTAGTATCGGTATTTGTATTCATCCGGATAACGGGGATAATCCGGCATTAATTATGAATCATGCAGATATAGCATTGTACAATGCAAAGGAAAGAGGGCGTGGGTGTTTTTCTTTTTTCAATGAAAACCTTTTACTCGAAAAACTACAAACCAACAGAAACTAAGCTCAAACGATATGAACTTTTTAAATAACTACGAATATATAATAAATGAATTTCTAAAAGAAAAAAAGTCGAATCATTTATCTTTAGAACTCAATCATTTATTATATGGTTTTATAACTTTGATGGTTTTATTTATTTTGGGCATTGTGTTCGATATTTCAATTTTATTCCGAATTCTTATAGGAATTTTTCACGTTACGATTGTTTTTGTTTCGTATAGATTTTTCAAAAATATTCGTTCGGAAAAATTAGAACTTTCTAATCGTTACAAAAAAATCAATCAACAAATGAAATTATTGTATTTAAAAACATCAGATTCATTTAATCAGTTTGTGCCTAAAGAGTATTTGTCGTTGTTACAAAAAAAACAAATGTGGGAAATAAAACTTGGTGATCAAGTTAATAGAGACGTGACTGTTCTTTTTGCAGATATACGGTCATTTACCTCTCTTGCAGAAAAAGTCTCCGCAAAAGATGTCTTTGATTTTTTGAATCAATTTTATTCGGAAATGAACTTAATCATAGATAAACACAATGGAATTATTGATAAGTATATTGGAGATGCACTACTAGCAATATTTCCAAATAGAGTAGAAGATGGGATTAATTGTGCTATCGAAATGCAACTGGTAGTTCAGCAGAGATTTTTTAAAATAAATAATCATGACAAAAAGATTGAAATTGGAATTGGAATTCACTATGGAGAAGTTTTGCTCGGTGTTCTTGGGAGTGAAAAACTAATGCAAACCACTGTCATATCTGATGTGGTAAATACCGCTTCAAGGCTTGAGTCTTTATCCAAATCTTATGGTGCACCAATTATTATTAGTGAAGATGTAATTCAAAATATCATTGAGCCAGAAAAATATCATATTCGTTTTCTTGACAATGCCTACATCCGAGGAAAGGAAGAGCAGACATTTATATGTGAAGTGTATAATATTGATTACCCCGAACAGATCGAACTTAAAGATAAAACCAAACAACAATTTGATAGTGCAGTAATTATATATCAAGGTGGAGAATATCAAAAGGCATGGGAAATTTTTCTGCAAATACTCACAATTAACCCAAGAGATAAAGCAGCTATGTTTTTTTTGAATCGAACTGCAACATTTTTGGTTGAAGGAATTAAAATTTCTCCAGAGGCAAAAAGAGATTACATTGTCTGGGAAGATTCATGGAATACAGATATTGATGTTGTCGATTATCAACATAAAGTGTTATTTAGTGTTATCAATGATTTAGAACGAGCAATTGAATTTAATATCGAAAGGGAAGCATTAAAAAGAATCATTAGTAATTTGAAAATTTATACATACACTCATTTTACTATGGAAGAAGAACTAATGTTAATGGCGTCCTATCCAGATTTCCCAAATCACAAACAAGAACATAAAAAATTCATTAACAAAATTGAAGCCGTAGAGGAAGAATTAAAAATAGGAACTGCAAATGTAGGTAAAAAAACTTTAGAGTTTCTTTTTTATTGGTTAAAATCACATATTTTAAAGTCGGATAAGGATGGTTATGTACCAATTGTAAAGGAAGTAATTTTTAATCAAAAAAAATATTTCTAACCTGGGATTTTATCAAAACGTATAGGAAAGTATAAAAATATTAGAGGATAATCGTCATTATGTTAAATATTTATTAGAAGTATTAGTGTTTACAACTTTCTTGGTGAGTATGTGTTAGCCGCAAATTCCAAAAGAGTGTGGTTGCGATAGAAAATGCGCCTAATGCGTCAGTCCAAGGTTTAAATAATGCTGGAATAAACAAGTTGCTAACTACAAGAATGGTAATGGCTAATAGAAATAAGCCGATGATTGGAAATTTTCTATGACTTTTGAAACCGGAGAATAAGCTAAACGCCGCAATCAATATGGAAACGGCAAGCGATAGATGCTCTAAAATTTCATTTTCAAAAAAAGCGATTCCTGTCAAAGGAGCAATTAAGATGATTAAGGGAAATGCCATACAATGAACTGCACAGGCAAGGGACAAAAACATTCCTACTGTGCTAATGGAGTCTAGGCTCGCTAAATTTTTTCGCAAACTTGTTAACATTATTAAGTTACTCTTTCTTGCAACATAGTTGCATAAACTATTTTTGTCAAATTCTTTTGGACTAAAAAGAGAAATTTTACTGAATTGTAACCTGGGTAATCTCCTACAGGATAATTTCAAATAGTCAAACCGCTAAATCTGCATCTTTAATAGTATCATGCTCTTCTCTTTCTTTAGATAATAATGCAAAACCAATAGAAAGTGGACCCACCCGTCCAATAAACATAATGATGACTAAAATATATTTAGCAAAAGTAGACAAATTACCTGTAATCCCCATACTTAATCCGACAGTTCCTAATGCTGATGTGATTTCAAAAACGATTTCCATAAAAGTAAAATTTTCTGTTATCGAAAGTAAAAAAGTTCCAACTAAAAGAGTAAGCAAGTAAATAGTCGCTGATGATACTGCAGAGAATAATCTAGATAATGGTATTCTGTTCCCAAAAAAAGAAATATAAGTCTCTCCTTTTAATATGGAAAATGTAGAAGCTAGCAAGGCAATAAATGCAGTTGTCTTAATCCCGCCACCAGTTCCGCTTGGTGAAGCCCCAATTATCATACAAAATAATATCAAGACCAAGGAAGAATGTGATAATACCCCTATATTTAAACTATTAAACCCGGCTGTAGTTGATGCGGTCATAATTTGAAAAAATGAGACTAGTAATTTATTTCCGCTCGAATAAGAAGAGATAGATGGCTCGAAAAAATAAAAAAGAGGTGTCTCTATAAATAGGATAATGAACGTTGCCCCCACAATTACTTTAGTGGTAAAACTGATTTTATATTCCCTGATTCGAATTGAATTGTATAAATCCATAATCACAATGAAACCTAGTGCACCCAAATAGCATAATATAGAAATAGTTACATTTACGATCGTATTGAATTTAAAATCCTCTAAACTGTTATTATTTAAACTAAAACCAGCAGTCGCAAATGCAGAGATAGTATGAAATATCGCGCTGTAAAAAGAATTCTCGACTCCGGCTGCTTTAAATTCAAAGTAAAGTATTAAAGTTCCAATTGTTTCTATGAATATAGTAAATAGCACAAGTTTATAAACGAAGTCCTGAATTCTAAAATCTTTTGGAATAGAATATTCAGAGGTAAGAATATTTTTTCGTGTATCTGAAATTTGTTTTCCTCTGAAAAGTAAAATGAATGTGGATAAAGACATGTAGCCAATTCCGCCTAACTGAAAAAAAAGCATAATGATAATTTGACCAAAGATGGTATATGAATCGGATATGCTAGTTGTAACTAAACCCGTGGTTGATACTGCTGAGGTAATGTTAAATAAATTGTCAATAAAGGAGACATCTACTTTCTTTGAAAAAGGGAAACTTACAAGGATTGTTCCCAATAAAATATACGAAAGAAATCCAAGCACAAGCAATTTTGAAGAGCTTAATTTCTTCAGTAAAAATTTAATCTTGTAATAAATTAGAAACATTTCTAATTAAGATCTTGGTTTATTATCACTGTATCTTCTCTAGAAGGATTTCTATTTTCAGGGTAATCGGTAGAAAAATGGAGTCCACGGCTTTCCTTTCGCATCATTGCACAGCGAATTACTAAATCTGCAACTTGGACTAGATTACGAAGTTCCAAAAGAGCGTTAGTGATAATCGTTCGGTTGTAGTAATCCACTACTTCTTTGTAAATGAGTTCGATTCGTCTGTGTGCTCTTTCTAATCTGAGGTTACTTCTAACTATCCCCACATAGTCATTCATTATGGATTTAATTTCGTGAAGGTCATGAGAAATAAGAACCCATTCTTCGGTATTCTTTAAACCTTCTTTATCCCATTCGGGAATTAGTCTATGTTCAGGAGAGAAGTCTTTTTTTTCCGCAATGATATGGTCAGCAATTCTATGGGAAAAGACAAGACCTTCGAGCAAGCTATTTGAGGCTAATCTGTTTCCCCCATGAACGCCAGTGCAAGCAACTTCTCCACAGGCGAACAAGTTTTCGATATTTGTCCTACCTGTAACGTCAGTCGCCACACCACCACACATATAGTGAGCAGCAGGAACAACAGGAATAGGAGTCTCGGTAATGTCTAGTCCTAGTGATTTACATTTTTCGTAGATGGAAGGAAAATGTTCTATGATTTCTGGTTTGATCAAATGAGTTACATCTAGGTAGACATGGCTTTCACCGCTTTTTTTGAGTTCGTTATCAATTGCGCGGGCTACAATATCTCTAGGTGCTAGATCTGCCATCGGATGATATTCCTTCATAAAAGGCTCTCCGTTGATTCGTTTTAAAATTCCACCTTTCCCACGTACTGCCTCTGAAATCAAAAAAGATTCTCCTGATTCATGATAAAGAGAGGTAGGATGAAATTGAAAAAATTCCATGTTCTTAATCACAGCACCTGCACGATAGGCGCAAGCTACTCCGTCTCCCGTTGCGATAGAAGGATTTGTAGTATGTAAGTAAACCTGTCCCGCACCACCTGCGGCTAATATAGTTTGTTTTGCGAGAATTGGAAAAATTTCTGATAGTTTAGAATCAAGTACATACGCACCATAGCAGGTTATATTGGCAGAATTTGGTTTGTTTTTTAAATGGTGACCGGTGATTAAATCTACACAGGTGTGATGTTCTAGAATTTTGATATTACTATTTGCTTTAACCGTTGATAGGAGGGTTTGTTCTACTTCTCTACCTGTTCTATCAAATGCATGGACGATACGATTTTTTCTGTGTCCACCTTCTAAACCGAGATCTAAGTCTCCTTTGCTGTCTTTGACAAAAGGAACACCAAGCTCTACAAGTTCTCTCACACGAGAAGGTCCTTCTTCAACTAAAATCCGAGTAGCCTCGATATCACAAAGACCAGCCCCAGCGTCTAACGTATCTTTTAAGTGGCTTTCGGGATTATCTGTTTTGGAAAATACGGAAGCTATTCCACCTTGCGCATAATTGGTATTAGACTCATAGTCGAATTTTTTGGTGATGATTGTGACTTCTCCATAGGCAGCCAGTTTATGTGCAGCGAATAATCCTGCGACTCCACTGCCTATGATTAGAAAATCAGTTCTCATTGGTTTGCATTTAACATTGCTTCTACATAATCAATCGAACGAATCAACTGATAATCAGGTTTAATTGGATCATTTTTATGGTCTTTCAAAAACTTTTCTGCGGAGCCATTTTTGGAAACCCAGTCTTTGAGTTTTTCTACGTTAAAATAATCTTTGTGTTTGCCTTCCGAAGGAATTTTCGGTAGATGATGCCACATATTTTCTTCACGGTATTGGAATGGAAAAGTTCCATCTTCTTCTGCAGAAACTTGGATGTCAGGTTCCACTCCTACCACTTGGATAGTTTTACCAGAAGGAGAATAGTAACGAGACTGTGTAATTTTGAGGACGTAATCACTGTTACCCTGTAAGTCCATTAACTTTTGAACAGTAGCTTTTCCGAAAGTTCTCTCTCCGAGAAGTAAACCTCTACCATGGTGTTTGATGGCACTAGCTACAATTTCACTAGCTGATGCAGACTTTGCATTGATTAAGATTGCAAGTGGTAAATCAGTTAAATCTTTCATTCTTGCATAAGACTCATCAGCTTCTCTGTTTGGACTTTTTGTGCTAACTATAAGCCCTTTGGTGATAAACATATCGCTTATATCAATGGCTAAGTCTAAGTAACCGCCAGCGTTATTTCTAAGATCTAATACAAGTGCTTTTAGTTTAATTTTTTTCTGAGCTGCTTCTTGTTCTAGTTCTTTGAATGCATTTCTAATTTCTGTATCTGATGATTCAGTATTAGATTTTACGAATCCAGATAGTTTGATATATCCAATTTGTTCGTGGTCTTTGATTAAACGTTTTGATACGTTTTTGATTTCGATATTGGCGCGTGTAACAGATATATCAAAAGGTTTTGGAACACCTTTTCGTTTGATCGTAAGTTTAACGGCTGTTCCTTTTTTTCCTTTGATTCGTTTTACTACTTTGTCTAGCATCACACCTTTGGTTTTTTTATCGTCTACTGCTAGAATTACATCTCCTGCTCGAACGCCTGCTTTGACTGCTGGTTTGTCTTCGAGAGGATTTTCAACGACTACTTCTCGGTTGCCGCCACCACTTAGAATTGCACCGATTCCCTCGAAGCTTGAGTCTTCGATTTGTTTCATGGATTTTTCCCATGCTTCTCTTAAAAATACATTGGAGTGAGGATCAAGTGAGTTTAAGTATCCATTAGCCGCAGCAAGGTAAACATCTTTAACACCAAATTCTTCTTTGGCTTCGTCGTCTTCATCGATGGACTCAAGAGAATCTTTGAGAGGCTGAGTTTTGTATTTACTAATATTTTCTGTGATGTAGGTAATGACTCTGTCAAAATCTTTTTTGTTGAATTTGATTTGTTCCCATCTGGAAGCGAGAATGGATTTTTTCATTTGTTCTCGTTCAATAATTTTTTTTAATTCATCATTGGAAACTTTTGGTTTTGTTGCTTCGTTTTTGGCGCGTGCTTTTCTGATCTCATCTATTTTTTTATAATTCGGATCGAATATGATAAATTGATCTGACTCTGAAAGTTTGAAAGTAGATCCAGGTAAAATATCATCTTTTTCTTCATATTGTTCTCTTTCATTGAAATAACTTTCAGGGTAGAGATATAAAGAATGAGGAAGAGACATCATTGCAAATACGGCTGCGTCTGTGTAAGCTCTGTCTACATCAATGTTTTTGTCGATGTAATGTTTATCTACGGCTTGCACAACACTTTCAAAATCTTTGTATGTAAAATTTGTAGTGCGGACAGGTTTTTTTGTAGTTGGCTCACAGTATGCAACTGTGGAAAAAAGGAAAGTGAGACAAATCGTTGTTACGAATAGAGATGTTCTTTTCAAAACTTTATACCCTCGGGTTATGAGTATTCTCAATATAAAATCCTACCTAAGAGTGTCAATAAAATTGTAGCTATGTTGTATTTTAGGACGAGCTGTAACTGATTAAATGAATATGGATTTTTTACATGACATTATGCTTAGTATTGAAAAAATTTATTTATGAATAAGAAAAATTCTACTAGTAAAGAAAAATCTTTCTACTCTAGAGTATATGAAGTAGTGCGAAAAATTCCCAAGGGAAAAGTTACTACCTATGGAGAAATAGCTGCCATTTTAAACTCACCACGTGCAGCGAGAGCAGTTGGGTATGCACTCAACGCATTGAATAAAAATGAATCTCAAATTATACCCTGGCAGAGAGTGATTAATGCAAAGGGAGAAATTTCTTTTAAAGGTGATACAATTCGAGCTAACTTACAAAGAAAACTGCTTGAACAAGAAGGGATTGTATTTAATATTGTAGCACAAATTGATTTAGCCCGTTTTGGCTGGTTGCGAAAAAAATGACAGAGTATCCAATTGCATTAACAATAGCAGGTTCCGATTCCGGTGGAGGGGCAGGAATTCAAGCTGATTTAAAAACATTTTTAACACATTCTGTTTTTGGTACATCAGCAATTACTTGTATCACTGCACAAAATCCATCGGGAGTAACAGGAATTTTAGAAATTTCAACCGAATTAGTGGAAAAACAAATTCTAGCAGTTACCGACTACTTCCCAGTAGCCGCTATCAAAACTGGAATGCTTTTCTCAAACGAAATTATCGAAATAGTATCAACGATATTAAAAAACAAATCTTATAAATTAGTAGTAGATCCAGTTATGGTTGCAACCAGTGGAGCTAAACTTTTAAAAGACGATGCAATTGATTCTATCAAAAAAAAATTAATTCCAATTTCTACTTTATTTACTCCGAACCTAGATGAAGCGTCTATTTTAATTAATCAAAAAATTTCTACCGAGGGGCAAATGCAAGATGGCGCTAGAAAACTTTTTGATACATTCGGTGTCCCTGTTTTACTAAAAGGTGGACACTTAATGAATTCAGATTATGCAATTGATATATTTTATGATGGCAAAACTTTGTATCCTTTAAGTTCTAAATTTCTAAAAGAATTTAACCCTCATGGAACAGGTTGTACATACTCTGCTGCGATTACTTCCAATTTAGCGAAAGGTTTAAATTTAATTGAATCCATAAGTCTTGCTAAATATTATATTTTTGAAGCAATATCTCAGTCTTATACTATTGGAAAAACCACAACTCTAAATCATAACCCAATTACAATCAAATGAATTTACAAACAAATCTAGAACAATCCAATACACTTTCTGTGAATTATAAACTCAAAGATTCATTCAGTGAAGTAAAGTCCAAAGATTCCAAATATAGACCAGAGTATTCCGAAATTCTTCCTATGCTTGAATCACAAAGTGTAGACAGACTTCGATCTATAAACAAAAAAATCGAATTCGTTTTGAAAGAACAAGGAATTACGTTTGGGGAAAGTCGAAAAGGAAATTATATAGAGCGCCCATGGTATTTAGATTTAATTCCGCATATCATAAATGAAACCGAATTTTCTATTGTAGAAAAAGGGGTTAAACAACGATTACTCGCTCTAAATAAATTTCTTTTAGACATATATTCTGATCGTAGAATTCTAAAAGAGAAAATTATTCCAAAAGAAATAATTTTGGGTGATCCCAACTATCTGAGAGATTGTCATGCAGTAAAAGTTCCACACGATATTTATTTACATATTGGTGCATTTGATATTGTTCGAAACTCGGATGGAAATTTTCAAGTAATAGATGATAATGTGACGATTCCAAGTGGAATTAGTTATGCGATGACCAATCGACAAGTTTTACGTCAGCAGTTTCCTAATCTTTTTGAGAAATCTTCTATCAAACAAATTTGGGATACAACACCTGTTATGCTCAGCATCTTAAAAGAGTGTGCGCCCAAACAAGACAATAACCCAATGGTTGTTTTGCTTTCACCTGGAATTTATAATGAAGCTTATAGTGAACACGAACTTCTAGCGAGTAAGATGGGGATACCGCTCGTTTTACCCAAAGACTTAATTGTAAAAGACAATCATGTATTTATGAAAACGGTCTACGGTTTATCACGAATAGACGTAATTTATCGAAGGATTCAAGATTATTATATTGATCCTGTTAGTTTTTATCAAGATAGTGTGTTAGGTGTTCCGGGACTTTTTTCTTGTGTTCGTTATGGAAATGTTACAGTTGCCAATGCGATAGGAAGTGGAGTTGCGAGTTCTAAGTGTTTACTTCCATTTAGTGATGCTATTATCAGATTCTATCTTTCAGAAGAACCAATATTACGTTCAGTTCCAACGTCTTTGTTATCCGATGAAAAATTCATTCAACATGTATTTGCGAATATTGACTATTATGTGATTAAACCTAAACAAGGCACTGGCGGTTTCGGAATATTAATCGGTCGTGAATCAACCAAATCTCAAATCGAAGAAATGAAACAGAAGGTTTTAAAGAATCCATTTGAATATGTTGCACAAGAATTAATTCCTCTTTCTAAATCAAAAGTATTTTCTCCCGAAGAAGGTTTCAGAGAACGATATGTTGAAACTAGGTTTTATTCTTTTTTAGGACATTCCTTTTATTTGAGTAATTGTGCTTTAACTCGTGTGTCTAAAGAAGAGTCTTCTCTCATGGTGTGTAATGCAATGGGTGGTGGAAGTAAAGATACTTGGGTGATGGGGAAAAATGAAGTTATCCGTAAGCGAAATGAAGTTCTTTATCCAAACCGTATTTCTAAAAGTTTGATTTTAAGTAGGGTTGCGGAAAGTCTTTTTTGGTTAGGTCGTTATATCAATAGAGGATTTACCACTGCAAATGTTTTACAAGTTGCCTATTCTTCTGAGATTGATATACTACTTGGTAGTGATGACCCTTCTTATACGAGTTTGATTAAAACTTTATCAAGACTCACTGGTTCACCTGTAAAAAAATTATTTAAAGCAACAGAGCCTTGGCATGTGAGTTTTTTCAAACATGCAGTAGCCGATAGTAAAAATCCATATTCAATGCGGTCTAATATGAATTATGCGATGAACAATGCTCGCGAGATTCAGAATTATCTTTCCAATGATATGTGGGTTTCTTTGAAAAAACTTTTAGAGTATTTATCTGAATTACCCGGTAGTGAAAAAAGTAATAATCAAAATATAAGTGTAGATGATTTGTCAGAGTGGTTAGTGGGTGTTGTCCATTATTCGCAATCATTCTATGGTGCGTCGTTAGATACTTTTTCTAGGCAAGATATTTTACAGTTTATTCAATTAGGTAGATACATTGAACATTGTAGTTATATAGTGACTGTGATTAAGTCTACAATTCAATTTTTAGTCAAGGCTACTCAAAGTGAAAAGGAAGTTCCAAATTTACAACCGTTTATCATTGTGATTTTGAAAATTCTAAATTCTTATGAGGCTTATCAATGGAATTATCAATCTATTTTTGATCCTTATTTGGCTTACAAAATGATGATAACCGATAAAGGTTTTAATAATTCACTGGTAAGTTCACTCGACAAAATAAAAACTATTCTAAACACAATTGGGCATGATTCTATTCTAACAATTTCGGAAGAAGAAACACCTGAATATATTTGTGATATTTTAATTAGTAGAGCATTTTCTTTTGACTTAAAGGATAATCTAAGTAAGTCGCAGGAGACAAAAAAATATTTGAAAAAACAAGAACATTTTTTATATTCCAAGGACGAAGTAAAACCCGGCTATTGGGCTGCGCATTTAAAAGCCGGAGTTGAACTTTTGGGTAATAAAATTATGGATAGGTATAGTAATATTTCGTCTACTACTCCTTTTACGGTACTACAATGACTCAACGGTATACAATCATTCATAAAACAAAGTATTCTTACGATTATGAGGCTTCGGAGTCTTATTCGCAAATCAAAATTTCTCCTCTCGAAACGTTATGCCAAAGTGTAAATGCACATTGGTTAGAAATCAATCCTGACGTAGCTACTTTTTCTCATCGAGATTATTTTGGAAATTTGGTTCATGAGTTTTCAGTTCCATTTCGTCATAGTTTTTTAGAAATTGTTTCTAAGAGTGATGTTACTCTTTATGCGCCATCGCATGATCCTTTGAAGTCTCTTATGAAAATTAAAGAAGCAAAAGAATGGTTTGATCGTTATCAACTTGAGTTTTATGATTTTATGAATACATCTTCTTTTGTTCCAATTACACAAGAAGTTAGAAATTTTGCCAAAAAGATTTTAGATCCAGAAAGAAATCTAGCAGAAGCAATTATGGATTTGAATAATATTTTTACAAGAGAGTTTAAGTATAAATCAGGTTCGACTAATATCAATACTCCGATAGATGAAGTTTTGCAGAAACGAATGGGTGTTTGCCAAGACTTTGCACATACTATGATCGCTGCTCTTAGGAGTGCTGGAATTGCGGCACGATACGTTAGTGGGTATATCGAAAGTTATGATCCTAATTCCAAGTTGCCCGAAATGGTTGGTGCAGAACAAAGTCATGCTTGGTTAGATGTGTATATTCCTGAATATTCTTGGTTTGGAGTTGATCCTACTAACAATATGGTATCTTCCGAAAAACATATGCGTGTTGCTATTGGTCGTGATTTTCATGATGTATCTCCAGTTCGTGGGACATTTAAAGGATCAGGCAGACAATCTTTGGAAGTGGATGTAAAAATGCGTCGTGCAGAAAATAAAGAAACCACGATGCAAGAAACATTACAAAAACCTTCCTAAATATAGATTGAATTATCGTAGTTACTCAGAAGAATAGACTGCCACAAAGGCACGGAGACGCAGAGACATTTCAAGAGATTCAATTGTATGGAATATAGTCTGCTTTGTTAATTGAAGCTTCTTGTTTGTTATTACGACATAAAAATTGAATTCAAATTTTGCATAAACTCTCTTTGGCATGACGCATATGAATAAAACTAGCACAACCCAAAAATCTCTGTGTCTCCGTGCCTCTGTGGCAAATCGTACTGAGTAGTTACGAATTATCTGTATTTATCAATGGAATAGTTATAAAGAAAGTAGTTCCTTTGCCTCTTTCAGTGGTATAGGTTAACTCACCATTATGCGCTTCAACGATTGTTTTGCACATATAAAGACCAAGTCCTGTACCTTTTGTCTTCCCTTCTGTTGCAAATGCTTCAAAAATTTTTTCTTCCATCATATAGGGGAGTCCTTCTCCGGTATCTGTTAGTGCAAAAATTAGATTGTCGTTTTTTTTGTATGCGCTTACAGAGAAAGAATAGTTTTTTTTGCTGTCTTGCATTGCTTCTCTTGCGTTATTTGCTATATTGATGATTACTCTTCTAATTCTCTCTTTATCTATTGAGGCGACTAAATCAGTATCTGCATCTATTGAAAGAGATATATTGGAATAATCAAAATCAATTTGGATGAAATTATAAATCTCTTGCAGTAATTCTTTTATGTTTACTTCAGAAAGTTCTAAAATGATTTTACTTTTAGAAAAATCGAGGATTTCAAATGCCAAATTATTGAGTCTTTCAATTTCTCGAATGATCAATTCAAGGTATTCTTGTCTTTTGTATCGAGTAATTTTATCTGTATTGGCTAATTCTGCGTATGCTCTAATTGTGGAAATTGGATTTTTTAAATCATGAACAATTCCCATTGCAGTTTGTCCCACTATAGAAAGTCGTTTTCTTGATTCTGCAAGTTCAATAGCTGTTTCTTTAGCTTTTAGTTCGTGTTTGAGTAAAGTTTCGATTTCGATTTTTGCGGATTCTAATTTAGTAGTTCTGTCTTTTACTTTTAATTCAAGTGTTTCGTTTAACGTTTTTAATTCTTCTAATAGTAATTTATTTTTATAAATTTGAGAATAATACTTTACAGCACTTTCTACGACGATTGCTAGTTTATTAAATCCCTCCCCTTTTTGAATGTAGGCAAATGGACGGTATTCGTTGATGATTTCAAAAGGATCTTTTAGGTCTTGGTAGGCTGAATAAAATATGATAGGTATTTCAGAAAATTTATTTTTCAACTCTAGAAATGTTTCAAATCCACTTTTGCCTTGCATTCTTATGTCAAGAAGGATTGTATGAACTTCCGAAGTGATAGCATCAATACCTGCTTGTCCATTTGAACAAATGAGAATTGAATAAAAACTTTTAAAATAAAATTCCAAAGCCTCTCTTAAATAGGTGTCATCTTCGATGATTAGAATTAGAGGTTTGTTTTTCGGTTTAGATTCCGTTTCTGTGTTTAGAATTTCTTCAAATTCGCTAAAGCTCATAATAATTTTTAAGCTACCAGTATTTTTTTGATAATATTTTTTAATTCTGTAATGCTATAATTACCTTTTGTTAGATATCCATTATGATTTAGGTTTTCTATTTTTTTTGCTTCTTTGTCGTCTCCTGGGTACGCCGAATTAAAAATAATTTTACTGTTAGGTAGTTTTTGTTTTACACGATTAAAAATTGTAATTCCATCATAGTCTGACATTTTAATGTCTAGTATAATCAAATCAATATCCTGAGTGATTTTATCTTCGACATCTTTCCAGTTATAGCAACTTATTAGATCATATTCAGATTTTAAAATTTCAAAGAATGAATTTTGAATTTCTCGATTGTCATCTATTAATAATATTTTTCTATTAGATGTTTGTGTGGATGAAATATCCTGAGATTGCTCTTTAAAAAGATTAGCGATTTCTTCAAACGTCTGCATACATTCTCCTTTAAGTATTCTAATTAAGTATGTGTAGGAAAGGAAATAATAAAAGTAGTTCCTTTCTTGGGTTCACTTTCTACTTTAATTTTACCATTATATAAATTGACTATTTTGTTTACAACTCCTAGACCAAGACCGGTTCCTGTTTCAGGTTTGGTTGAAAAGAAGGGGTCGTAGATTCTATTCAAATTTTCATTTGCTATTCCTATTCCATTGTCAGAGATGTGAAACACATAGGTTAAGTCTAAGTCTGATTTGCCGCTAATTTGTATGGTTCGTTTTAGTTCTTTGGAATTTGTTTTATCAATTAACGCATCTATTGAATTTTGGATTATATTTTTGAAAACGGAATAAAAATGTAATTCATCACCTTTTAAATGAAACGAATTTTCTAGTTGGATTTCAAACGAAATATTCTCTTTTTGGATTAAATCATTGGATTCTTTTTGGATATTAAAGATAATATTTCCAATATCAACCAAATCTGATTTTCTAAAAGCACTCTGACCAATTTTGGAATATTCCATAATTTGATTGGTGATAGATAAACCTCTTTCGGTGGCTTGATTTACAATTTTGAGAATTCTATCTAGGTCTTCTTCATTTGCATTAATTTCTTTAAAGATAATAGTGACAGTGCGTAATTGTTCTTCGTTTAAAATATTTCTTAATTTTAAAAATACATCTTTAAGTTTTAAAGAGTTTTCGAGGCAAATGCTCTTTTGCCCCTCATCTGGATTTCCAAAACCAAGAGCTTTGGATATCACCATCTTTGCTCCAGCGAGAGCATTTCTCATTTCATGGGCAAATCCACCAGCCATTTGTCTTTCAACTGCTTCTTTTTCCATGATAAGAATTTTTTCTTGCGCATCTTTTAGTTCTTCTGTTCTCTTTTGGACTTTTATTTCCAAATCTTGATTGGCTTTTTCTTGAATATCTAAGGCTTTTTGTTGAGCATCCTTTTTTTCTTGCTCCATGATGTTGATTCTATCGGCTAACGCAAAAGATAGTAGGATAACCTCAGCAGCAGAACCAAGTTGAATTCCATAATTTGTAATAAATACAGCAGGTATTAGCCCAAATGACTTAAAAGTAAAAAGTAAAATGCTAATTAAAAAAACGCTCCAAGCGATTAGATAATATCTAGCTGGTCTATATCCTCTGTAAACACAGATGAATCCTAATACTAATGCGATAACCGCAACAAGGACGGCAAACAAGATACTAGCCTGACCTATGATCGAATACTTTATTACAAATGATCCAATCATTAAACCAAATCCAATCACAAGAAAAATAGGAAAAAATTTATGGAAACGAGGAATGTTTTCTTTGATTTTTAAAAATGTATTTGCGAAAACTAGAATTGCAATAGAACAAAGACTAATAATGAAAGGCAAACTATGATTACCCCACCATGGAGAATTAGGCCAAAAGTATTCATAGGTAAGACCATTCAGAGACATTTGAACGATTGTATAACTTGATATATAGAGAATATAAAACAAATAACTTAAATCTTTTACAGACAGGAAAATAAATAAGTTATACAATACCATAGCAACCATGATTCCGTAATATAAACCTAGGCTTATCGTTTCTGTATTGACCTTTTCGATAAATTGTTTATTGGACCAAATTGTCATCGGGAATTGCATCGAGCTATCCCCTTTAAAACTTAGGTAAATTCTTTTTTTTTGGTTGGTTGTGGTTTTGAAATTAAAAATAAAATTACGATACGATACTTCTCTTTCTTTAAAGGGTAAACGATCACCTGTTTGTTTTAGGACAAAATTTCCATTTGTATCAAAAATATAACAGTCCACAAAATCAATCAGAGGGTATCCAACTTCCAATAACCATTCTTTTTCAAAAGGTAAGTTGTTTTCAATTTCAAATCTAACCCAATAAACTGATTTAGAATATCCAAAGCTGGGAGATTCCTTTTTATTTATAAACCACTGATTATCTAATTCTGGTTTACGAACATCGTCAATGGTTAGGTTTGCAGTTTTATCTTCAAAAATTTCTAAATGTAAACCTACCGGATAATACTCCTTTGTCTCTTCTAATTTCAAAGGCTCTAGAGCGTTTATAGAATTTACGAGAATTAAGAAAATGTTACATGTAAAAATAAAACGTTTTATTGAATTTAGATAACCCATTTTTACTATCCTTTGGGATACTCTTGGATTCTAAAGATGTATTCTGCAAGTCCAAATTTACTTGTAAGAAAAAAAATGGATTACTGATTGACTAATGAAATATACTTTTATAATACCTCTGTATGTCCACTAACCTTTATTTGCTGTATTTATTGACTTTTTTAACCCTTTTTTCTGCAAATTGTAAGCAGGTTCAAAATCCAATTTCAAAAATTCCAATCAGTTGGGAATATGCTGAATCTGAGCAGCATGAACCTTTAAGTTTTCTTCCTGATAAGGAATTTAAACCTCTCGATGAATCTAAGATTAATTCTCTCGCAACGTTACTTCCAGAGGAAAAAGGTTATATTTGGGTCAGGGGCGTTTTTAATTTCAAACCTATGAGCGAGACCTTGTCTGTCTCACTAGGAAAAGTCATCAGTTCAGAAGAAACATATTTGAATAAAAGTTATCTTGGTGGAACTATCAGTCAGCAATCGGAGCAATGGAATTTTTGGAATCTCTATCGTAATTATCCAATCCCGAATGGACTTTTACTTGAGGGGGATAATGAAATATTACTGAAAGTCTATGTTGATTCAGAAGGATTTATTCCATCAACCATAGAAATAGGAAATAGGGAACTAATTGAGTCTAACGTTTTTTCTCAGATGTTTTATGAAAGTTATTTGAATGGAATTGTTTCTATATTATTTATATTTATTTCTTTGTATCATCTTTTGATATACGTTAAGCGCAAACAAGATAAGGAAAATCTGTATTATGCGATATTTTGTTTTTCTTATTCTATTTATAGTTTGAATTTTGTGAGTTGGATGTTTCATTCTTTTCCGATCAGCTATTTTTATTTTCAAAAAATAATTTTTGTTTCTATGTTTGTCTCTCTTTACTCGCTTTATAGATTTATTTCTATTTTTTTAAAAAGAGTAGATCGCAAATGGTTTTTTATTCTTTATCTTATTTTTACATTAACTCCTATTATTTTGACACTTCTATCTCCAAATTATAATTTTATGTACAAAACTAGAGGTATAATAACATTATTCGCATTGCCATTTTTATTGTATGTTCTATTTATTCCTGTTTACAATTATATAAAATACAGAAACGAAGAAGCAAAAACCATGCTTGCCAGTTTAGTTATTATCTTCGTTGTAACAGTTCATGATATATTAAATGTAATTTTTCGATGGAATTCTACTTTTTGGTTGGGTCCCGGTATTCCAATTTTTATGGGTAGTATTATGTTTTTACTTGGGAACAAGTTTGTCGATGTTTACAATCAGACAGATGAGTTAAATGACACTCTAGAAGAAAAAGTAAAGATCAGAACCAAAGAAGTCATGGAAAAAATGGATCTTATCAAAGCCCTAAATATTCAACAAGATGGAGACTATTATCTAACTTCTTTGATTGAAAGACCACTTGGAACTAATTTTAATAAATCTAAATTCGTAAAAACAGAATTTTATGTAGAACAAAAAAAACGATTCCAGTTTAAAAATAGAAATTCGGAACTTGGTGGAGATATTTGTATAAGCGGCAACTTACGATTTGGCGATGGTAAAGATCGTTTTGTTTTTTTCTTTAATGGAGATGCNNAATAGCATTTTAGCTAGATCAGCAAGGAATAATAAAATTCAAAAAATAACTCCTAAGGAGTGGATAACAGAAACTTACCTCGAATTAGATGGTGTTTTTAAAACGTTTGATGGTTCCATGCTCATGTCTTGTGCGTGTGGAGTGATTAGTGAAAAAACAGGGGAGATGTGGTATTTTAATGCAGAACATCCTTGGGGAGTAATTTATCGAGATGGGAAGGCGGATTTTATAGAATCCGCACTTGTTTTAAGAAAATTAGGCACTATCATAGAGGGAAATATTTTTCAGGTTCAGCAGTTTCAATTTTTTGAAGGGGATTTGTTCTTTGTTGGTTCTGATGGACGAGATGACTTGGATATTTCGCAGAACGGTGAAAGGGATATAAACGAAGATGAGACACGTTTTCTTCGCGCAGTAGAGAACTCCGGCGGTAACATGACCAAGTTAGTCGAAAATATTCATGCCATAGGAAAGGTTACTGATGATTTGTCGATCATTCGTATTTCTTTTGAGAAAAAGGAAGAAAATACAGAAAAAGAATTATCGCTTGTTGATTCTGCAAAAACTCTTATTCAAGCCGGATTAATCTCTGAGGGAATTGCAAAATTGTTAGAGTGTCTAAAAAGTAAACCTGATGATATAGCTGCTCTTGAAATTCTTTCTAACTTACACTATGACAACGGAAATTACAAAGAGGCAAGTTATTATTTTGAAAAAATATTAGATATATCGCCTAACGATATGGATATTATTTTTAATTTGTCTATTTGTTATAAACATACAAAAGATTACGACTTATCTATAAAATTTGCGGAAAGATTATTTGAATTAAATCCAAAAAAGATTTCTAACGTAATAAATCTGGCTGATAATTATCGAATTAAAGGCGATTATATTAAATCTAGAAATGCTTTGAATTTAGTTATAGATTCTATTTCCCATTTTGAAAATGCAATTAAACTAGATCGAATTTTGAAAACAAAAGGCTATTAATAAAATACTGTAACTACTCAGCATAAAAAAGACTGCCACAGAGACACAAAGGCACGGAGAGAATCAAAGAGNNTTTCATAAAATACTGTCTATTTAAGTAATATAGTATTAGTTATTATTGTAATACATTATAGAAATTGAATCCAAATATTTCATTGGCTCTCTTTAATTCGACGAATAGGAATAAAAATAGCGCAATACCAAAATTCTCTGTGTCTTTGTGCCTCTGTGGCAAACCACACTGAATAGTTACAAATACTTTATTGCTACTCTTAATCTATCTGTAATTAAATTGTAACAAATTAAAGGATAATGCTTTTCCATAGAAAGCAACGGTTTGATTAATTCAAGTCGTTGTAAAAAGGATTGTGGAGAACCAAATGAAATTTTTAATTCCTAAAACAGCCGTTCGTGCTTTAGCTTTTACGGCAATATTACTTACACTTTTATATTTACTTACACCGGCGCTTTTTTCGCAAGCAACAGAAACACCTGTCAATAACACTACTGTAGAATCTAAAGATAGTAAAGATGCACCTGCTGCCACAGAAAAACCAGCAGAGGCAGCTCCCAAAAAAAGTCCAGGTTTAGTTGATTTGTTTTTAGTTGGTGGTTGGTCTATGTGGCCTCTTGCACTTTCCTCTATCATTGGGTTTGGTGTTGCGTTTGAAAGATTGTATTTCTTTTTTACAACCAAACTTGTTTCCAAAGGTTACAACCAAATTCTTTCCGATAAAATTGAAGAAAAAGGGTACGAAGGCGCACTCGTTCATTTAAAAGAAAATGGAGATCAAAGAATTACCCAAATTCTCTCCGATGGAATTGACGTATCAAGTGGTGATCCAGATTTATTTGCTAAAGGTGTAGAAAGAGAAGCAGCCGAGGTTATCACGTTACTCGAAAGAGGATTAACAATCTTAGCCTCTGTATCAACGATTGCACCACTCATTGGATTCTTAGGAACTGTATCTGGTATGATTAACGCATTTGATGCAATTGCAAATGCTGACCAAGTAAATGCAAAAGTGGTTGCGGGTGGTATCAAGGAAGCTCTCATTACAACTGCTGCTGGTCTTATCGTGGCGATTCCTACTATGTCCTTTTATCAATTCTTAACTGGTAAAGTGAATGGGTTTGCAACAGAAGTAGAAGAAGGTGCAAACAAAATCTACAAAGAACTTTTACGTAAAAAAGGCGCATTAGCCGCGAAATAATTCACAATGGTTAAACTAAAGAAAAAAGTAGAATTAGAAGAAATTTCTGCGGCGTCCATGTCGGATATCGCATTTCTTCTTCTAGTATTTTTTATGGTGACTGCGGTGTTTTTTGTAAAGGAAGGTCTAAACATTCAACTTCCTAGAAAAAATGTTCCTCCTACACAAGTGCTTCGTTCTAACGTTTTTGAAATCAATGTAAACGGAGATACGGTTTCGTTAAGAAATTCTTCGGTTGGAACTAAATACTATAAGTCACTCAAAGAATTTAGGGAAGAATTAAACAAACTCGAAATTCCTGAACTATCACAGAAACTTGCGATTATCTCCACTAGCGGAGAAACAAAATATGGGAACATGTTAGATGCTCTGTCCGCTATTCAGTTAAGAGGATTTACCCAAGTGAATGTAAGGAAAAAGAAATGATAAGAAGAAACAAAACAAATCCATCTATACCCGTTAGCTCTATGGCGGATATCGCATTTTTACTCTTAGTATTTTTTATGGTGACATCAGTTTTAGATTCTGATCCTGATTTACCTATTTCACTTCCTGATGTTCCAGGTGGTGAACAATTGAATAAAAAAGTTTCTAATATATATTTGAGTTCAGATAAAAATAAAACAGTATATTATAACTCTATGAGAGTTCCTTTGGCTGAAGCAATCAATAATGTAAGAGCAAAACTTGCAACTACTCCTGATTTAAAAGTACTGATCCATGCAGACAAAGACCTCACTTACAACGAAGTTGATCATGTATTTGATATGTTAAAAGAAGCTGGTGCTCTAAAAATTTCTCTTGTTACTCAAACGTCTGCTGGTGGCGGTGGACCGAAAGGAAACTAAAATGGCACAAGTAACTTTAGATAAAGAGCATAATCAGAATAATTCGGAAGTAAAACCAAGAAGATCGAAACGTGCAATCGTTCACCGGTTTATTGATCGTAACCGCTTGAATGTTGGTCTAACAATTTCGACCGTTCTACAATTATTGGTTTTATTTTTTTGGTATACACCTGATTTAAAATTTAACTCTCTTGATAAATTTGTAGATGAAGTCGCGTTTGTGGATTCTGTTTCTATCACCGAAAACGTAGCCGATACTCCAACTGATGGCGATGTGGAAGTAGCTGAAACACTTAAAAAAGAAGTCAAAGAAGATCCAAGAATTTCAGGTGCTCAAGATGCAATTTTATCTGGTGCGACTGCTCCGGTAGATCTAAATCCCAGCCTGAAACCTGAATATACTGAAGAAGCACGTGCTCAGGGTATAGAAGGAGCGATTACTCTCGAAGTAGTCATTGCGGATACTGGCGATGTGCTCCAAGTTCGCTCCATTGGAAAGAAGTTTGGTTTTGGTCTTGAGGAAGAAGCAATCAAAGTTTACCGCTCAAAGAAGTTTTCTCCTTCTTACCTAGAAGGTAAACCAATTACTGTAAAAGTCCTTGTGCCGATACGCTTTAGATTAAATTAATTTTGATTAAACTTTTCATTTTCCTTTAGCCGCTTGTTTAGTAGATAGAAGAAAACATAGAGTTGATCGGGGAATCCGCCGAGTTGGCAAATCTCCATTAGGTTCTCAAGTGCTTTGGGGATACTTTCTTTGAAGCGGATGTTTTTTTTGTCGTGGAATTGGACTAGGTAAGTGCCGAGTGCTTTGAATGATCTCTGTAATGCTTGGGTAAGATAGTATTCTCGAAAACGTTTGCCTTTATGCGGAGATTGTTCTTTGAAAAATTTGTATAATTCTTCGCGTAGAGTTAGGGAAAGGGGACGATAGGCGTCATAGACTAGACTTGCCAAATCATATTCGGGAGTTCCCATCATCATATCTTGGAAGTCGATAATGGTTTGATTGCCGTGTTCGTTTAATAAGATATTTCGCGCGTGATAGTCACGGTGACAGATTACTTTTTCTTCATAGCCGGCAAGAAATCCAGAAGCTTCTTGTAAGAAAGCATACATCTCACCTGTGATCAAAAGATCTAGTTCGTATGTATCCTTAAAACGATTGTAACCAGAGCAGGTGTGGTCTACTTCAAACATTAGCTTTTCGTAATGAAAGGATTTTTCTGCAATAACTGGAATTGGTTTTAACTTTTGTAATTTCAAGATGAACTCTAAAGATTTTTTTAATTCTAAGACATACCCTGTGTCATCGGCAATGGAAGTTAAGTCACGTTCACCCGCATCATTTAGTAGAATTGCATGTAAATCAGGATTGAAACGAATTACTTCGGGAACAGGAATTCCATTTTGTTTTAAAAAATTCTGAACTTCCAGGAATGGGTAAGGAGTAGAAGTGAAATTTTCATCTATACATAGGATTAATTCAGAGTTTTCATAATGTGCTCGGTAGTAGTTTCTGACAGATGCTTCTTTGGGGATAAGGGTAAGTTTCTGAAAAATTTCTCCTTTGTAAGAAAGAAATTCATTCATGGCAGCAGAATTTTGATTGTTATTCGGTATCATAATATAGTAGAAAAATCTTTTAGAATTGGATAGAAATGGTTCGGCTGATGGTGATTACCCTCTCTTTCGAGAATAAATGCAGCAACACCCGCTTCTTTGGCTGCGTCCGCTTCTTCTTTTATATCTGTGAAAAAAAGAATACTTTTGGGGTTAATGTCTATTTGCCTCGAAATTTCTAGATAGCTGGTTTTGTTTCGTTTGCCACCAACATTTGTATCAAAGTAAAATGAAATGTATTTGGTTAGATCTCCAAAATTGGAATGTCTAAAAATATATTTTTGTGCTTCGACACTTCCTGAAGAATAGATTGCGATTTTGATTTTGCGCTCTTCTAGTCGTATAAAAAAATCAGGGACATCGGCAAATAAAATACTTTGTAATTCGCCTTTTTCGTATCCTACTTTCCAAATTTGTCCTTGGATTTCTTTTAGAGGTTTACTCTTTCTATCCACTCGAATTAGGTATTGCAAATAAGAAACTAGTGTAGTTAAATTTACAATATGATCAGAGCCTAATATGGGAGCAGAGAATAATCCTTCTTGCGTATCGTTACGATTTTCCGAAATTAAATCCGAGACAATTTTCGGATCTAAATTTCCATTTAAAATAAAATCGGATATTTTTTCTTTGGAGTAGGGAAATAATACTTCATGGACAAAACTTATGGGGGTTGTAGTTCCCTCAATGTCAAATAAACATACTGAATAATCGTCTAGTTTCATACGTTTGCCTTTAGCCGCAGAGCATCTTGGACTAAAGATTCTCTTACATGTAATTCGTCTTTTTTGAAATTGAATATAATGGGTAACCAAAATAAACCGCAAGGAATCCAAAATAAAATCGAAACAGAAAGTGCAGTCGTTCTATCTGGGATTAAAGTTAGGATGATTGCACTCAGTGCCGGACCAAGTCCTTTTCCTAAGTCGTCGGTTAAGTTGTACAACGCAAACGCAGCACTTCTATTTTTGGGAGAATTTGCATTTATTAAAATGGATCTTACATTAGAAAGAGGAAACGTGATTACCATTCCAGCAAAAATATTTACCAAAATAAAGACTGGTGAGTTTACTACAGAGCCAGCGTGGAGCAAATACAGGCAGGGAAATATCCCTAAAAAAATAGAAATCATCACAAATATTGGTTGGTAGGTTCTATTGATATTGAATAATTTCTGACCGATTAAACCACCTAAAAAAGTTCCAATAAAAATTCCAATAGCGGCAAATGTGAGTAATCCGGAGGCTTCCGCTTTTCCCAGAGAGTAGGCGGTTTCGTAGTAGTCTACTAAAAATACGAAAAAAACTCCCCAAGGCACACAGCCTGGAATTCCCTGAAGAAATACACCGAGGTTGGTTTTACTTTGTAAAATAACTTTTAGATCTTGCAATGATAGTTTGTGGTTTAAATCGTCAACGTTTATGTTTTGGAATTCTGCTTCCATGATTCCACGTTTAGGCTCGGAGCAAAACAACCAATAGATAAAAGCAAAAAAGAAAGAAGGAACGGACATGACGATAAAGCTAGTTCTCCAACCGTTGATTGGATCTGCTTGACCTAAAATTCCACCGGCTAATTGTCCTATGCCTACACCAAGTCCCATAGCAAGCGACACATAGGCAGTAGCCGTAACGCGGGACTTAGAAGAAAAATAATCTCCAACGATAGAAAAAAGAATTGGAAATACTCCACCGAGTCCAAAACCACAAAGTACGCGGAAGATAAAAAATTCAAAATAAGAAGTAGAAAATCCAGTGAGCAAACAAGGAATCTCCCCCATGAGAACGGAAAAGATAAGTAGGTTCTTTCTTGAAAATTTTTGAGAAAAATATCCCATCGAAAGAGAAACACATCCACCTAGGATGAAGAAGAAAATGGGGATTAGCCCCCCCATATACCAATCAATTTCTTTTTGGTCTGTTATTCCAAAGGAGGCTGCGATGTTTTTTAGATTGGGAGCAATTAGATTTTGATCACCAAATAAAAAGAAGGTCATGGCAATGATCATCCAAAAGGCAAGAATAACCCTCCATCCCTGACCAGCTAGATCACCTAAACCAAAATAAGAAAGAATCGATTTAGAATTTTGAGAAGACTCCATGATTAATCTTCAGATTTCTTTTTTTTCTTTTTAGTTTTGGATTCGGTCTTTTTGATTTTTTTGGTTGGTGCAGGTTGTTCGTCATCGTCCTCGTCGTCATCATTTGATTTTGATGGATTCAATTTTTCTTCGGAAGCTTTTTCTTGTTTGGTGCTTTTTACTTCTTTTGTAGTTTCAGTAGAAGATGTTTCATCTTCGGGTAGATAGTAAGCTTCTGCTAGTTGGACGAGTTGCTCTTTGACTTCGGGGTTTTTCTCCTTATCCGCAGTGAGAAATAAACTCTCCGCTCTTAGAACGCGAGTTTTCTTTTTGGTAATTACTTTTTCGGGACCGCCTAACGTTTTGTAGAATAGACTTTCTATGATTAACTTTTTGGTTTCAACATTTCCTGCTTCAAATTCTAATGCCTTCACGAGAGTTTTCACTCCGTTTTTTTTGAATCTCACAATTACAGTTTTGGGATCTTCTAGATTTGATTTTTTGAAAAATTCGGGTGTCATGATTGCTAATGCTTTAGGATTTTTAACTTTGATTGCTTCTTTTACACTGTAACCGTATTGTTGAATTAAGGCGGTTAATGCTTCGTTTGCCTCTTTGTTTTCAAGCTCATCAACGGAGTAAATGGCAATTCTAAGTTTGTCTAGGTACTGTTTGAGTTGCGCATCTTGTGACATGAAGTCAGGTACGGTTACACCTTCTAAGTCTTTAAATATTTCAGGATAAAGTAACTCTTTATAAATTCTTTTTCTAACTTCTACGTCTGGATTTTTAAAAGCTCCAATCAGAGCATTAATTCCATCTATCTCCATGCGGGTAATCAGTGTTTTCCCCTCAGCATCAGGTTTATTTCCTGCTTCCAACTCTTCCAGTTTTATGTTTTTGAAAAACTCAGTATCTGCTTTTTTAATTGCTTTTTTGATTCCTTGGTCGTCAGATGTTTTGGCAAATGTGAGAGTGGATGTTGCGAATAATAAGGAAATAAACAGAATACTCTTAGAAAAATGTTTCATGAAAAACTCCCGTAGGTGAAAATTAGAATATAGATTTAAACAATCCATATTCAGGTTTAAACTTCAAGTTTAATTTTGAATAATTTCTTGCCAAATTTCGGGAAGAATTTTACCAGAGGCACTTGCAAAATGCAAATTCACCAAATTTGAGATAGTCGAACTATCTGGGTTGATTTCAATTGAATAGGCTCCATGCGCAATTGCTTCACTAGCAAGCTGAACGGGAACACCAACTTGACCCGATGTTCCAATGATGAAGATTAAATCAGTTTTCAGTAGGAAATTTCTTGCTTTTTCAATTAAACTCATATCGTAAGATTCTCCAAACCAAACTATATGAGGTCTTGCTAATTTACCACAAGACCTACATAGGACTGGAATTTGGTTTGGGACTTGGGTGAGATTGAATTTTGTTTTACAAGAAGTGCATCTTGCGGTAAAAATATTTCCATGTATTTCGACTAACTTCTCATTACCCGCTCGCACATGAAGTCCATCCACATTTTGTGTAACAAGTAAAAATTCGGGAAAATAAGATTCCATCTTTGCGACCACTTCATGCCCTGGATTAGGTTTTGCATCTAGACAAACTTGCATTCGCATCGCATACCACTCCCAAATTAACTTGGGATCACGGGCAAATGCTTCCGGTGTAGCCAAGTCCTCCGCACGATAGTTTCTCCAATACCCACCAGCACCCCGAAAAGTTGGGATACCACTCTCAGCAGAAATTCCTGCTCCTGTTAGAACTGCGACTCGCTTCGCAGATTTTATTTTGGTAATGAGTTGTTGGTTAATCATTGTTAGCTCCTTATAAAATGGTTTGCCACAGAGGCACTGAGACACAGAGAAGAAAAGTTGAAATTTTTATATTGGGTTTCAATGGGTTCATGATGGTTAGTCGGCTATCTTTTATTTAACTCAATTCGATTGAAGGTGCAAGAGGGTATTTATTTTAATAGGCTCGGCTAAAAAATTATGAAGTTTATTTTTAATATGCTATCTTGATTTGTCAAGATAACTTTTCGGGCTTGACTTTATTCTATGGATACATTGCCACGACTATGTGTTTGCTATTATGCGCTAAAATATTCTTGATTCAAGAATATAAATTTGCGACTCTGACCGAATGTCTACTTTACTAGAAAAGCCACCGACTCACGAACAACTAGAAGTAACCACAACTTCAAGGTCTGGAAAGCTATTGCCTATTAGTTTACTAATCGGTTGTATACTTACTATTATAGTTGCTTCACTAAACTATGTTACCAAAGCTGATGAAGAACAATTGGAAATATTACGGGTTATCCAGTTCAAGAGACGGACTTAGACTGGAGAGATTCCGGCAAGACTTTTGAAGAAGCGCTGGAAGAGGCATTTAAAAGAACTGGAATTCCAAAAGATAAGTTTAAAGCGAACTACCGCCCTGCTCGCGAAACTCGCACCTAGCACGCCAAAATCACTTCCTCTGACGGCTAATCGTGATTTTGCGGGGGCAAAGATATTTACAGAAAGTCTGCCGTTGTTGAATGGGTTGGTCCGAAAGGTGCAGAAGTAAGTGTTGATGCACCACATGAAACTTGGGGTCCGGACGTATTTCATATCGGGTATCAATCTCCAGGTAAGGGAGACGATCAAGTAAAGGGTCATATATTTTTAGATTGTGTACCATTTTTTCGTGATCCGACTAAAAAGTAGGGATATTTATTATGAATGAATATTTAAAAGAAAGTCTGATAGAAGCAAGGGAAGCTACCGGCGCAGTGTTAGAAGAAATGTCGGCTCTTGAATCTTTATTTTTTAGAAACAAAGTCGTCGAAAAATTTATGCAAAGAAATAATTCCTTTCCTTTATGGGAACGAGTATCCCCAGGCTACGGAGTGCATGACCCTAAAGCGTGGCATTGGTTAGACGAATTTCTCAGAAAACAAGAAATTTACTTTTTCTTTGATGAATCAAATGATCCAACGATTTATATTTTTCAACCAGACCAATCTTTTGTAAAATTCCTTAGTGAATTTCCTAAATACGTATACTATATTACAAATGAATCCCTAGATTTCATACTCACTTTCAATGACCACGACTTTCTCATTGCCTCTTCCACCGCCGAGCCTAGGCTTCGCAATAAAGCCAGAGAGCTTTCTAAGACCTGTTGGGTGGATATGGACGGAAAGAGTTATTTGTAGAACTCTCGTCTGAACTTTGATTCTTATGTTTGGGATGATTTTGTATTTGTCATATATTCTTTTAGACTGAGAAATTTTTGCTACTTCTAAATCATAATAATCATACAAATCACATAAATCACATAAATCACAGTTCAGACATCTCAAACCTATAAAATTATTTCATTCTTCAAAAAATAAAATTGAAATCAAACTAGAATAAAATGAAGTGATTCCTACTACTGTAAATTGTAGTATTTCGTTTATTTCAAATCAGGACTTATAAATTGGACAACAACTACCAACCTTTATTTTCAGAAGCTTATCTTTGGTCTATTTGGCAACGGGATTTTCAGAGTTACGTGGACACGTATGATAAAGATGTGCTAAAGACTCTTTCTAATTGGTCGGAAAAAGAATTTCAAAAAGAAACTGCCGCCGAAGGAAGTTTTGTTTCCGTATTTTTTAAGAAACTTTGGAACTATAAAGCTTCGGGCGAATCATCCAGTGGAGAAGGTTATTCTTGTTATCCGCAGTATCCAGTCAAACGAGCAGGTGAAAGAGGTGGAACAGGAGAAGCTGATCTAGCTTTGGGATACTTTGGATTAGAGGAAACCATTTCTAAAATTCCACAAGTCCTTTGTGAGTTTAAAGATATTCGTTCTGGTTTAGATAATCCGCAAAAAAGAAAAGGCAACGACCGCTCACCAGTAAAACAATGCTTTGATTATCTGAGAGAAGCGAAATCGCCACTCACGGGCAACGAGCCGGTATCCCCTAGCTGGGGAATCGTTTCGGATATGAATGAATTTCGTTTGTATTATTACAAAGACTTAGAAAAGCGATACCAAAAATTTATCATTCGTTCTAATGAAGAATTATCGCTATTATCCACAAAGCCAGAAGGACAAAGGAAACGTTTTTTCTTTTGGAAGATGTTTCAGGAAAATTCTCTATTAACTGCTAGCGGCAAAAGTAATCTTGAAAAACTACTGACCGAGCAATTCTTACAAGAAGAAAATATCCAAGAAGACTTTTATTTAGAATACAAAGGTTATCGAGAATTTCTGTTTAATAGCATTGTCAAATTTAATCCTGATTTCAAAGGTACAAAAGGGCGGCTAGTGCGTATTACCCAGAGACTACTCGACCGGTTTATCTTTATACTATTCTGTGAAGATATGGGGGATGAATTAAATTTCCCTAGAAACCTGCTTCGAGATTTACTCATCAAAGAAAGCCTAGATGCGGATTATGATTCCGAGGATTCGATTATTTGGGAAAGAATCAAAAAGCTATTTGGTTCTATGCGAGAAGGCAAACCATTTAGAGAAATTAAAATCAATAAATTCAACGGTGGACTTTTTGAAGAAGATGCAGAAATAGAATCTTTAAAAATTCCATCCTTTGTTTTCTGCATAAAAAACCAAGGAGTAAACCCAGAATCTATTTTAAAATCAGGTAACACATTACTCTACTTTTCCGCTAAATACAACTTTGGAGAAAGTGAATCCGGTGGAGATAGAAGTATAACACTGATTACCCTCGGCAGGATATTTGAGCAATCCATTACCGAACTAGAAATCATGGAAGCGAAGGCAGATGACCGAATCTCGCTGATGGAATTATCCAAACGAAAAACGGATGGAGTCTATTATACACCTGAATGGGTAACGAAATACATCGTAGAAGAAACAGTCGGGAGAAAACTGGAAGACATTAAAAAGGAAATTGGATTAACTCAGTTTCCAGAAATTTCTATCGAAGAAATAAAAAAACAACAAGCGACAAAAAAAACGAAAAAGCTAACTCATAGTCCAGTTATAGAATATTTGCGGCTATTAGATATTTACTCCGAAAGATTAGACAAAATCAAAGTAATCGACCCGGCTTGTGGATCTGGTGCGTTTCTAATTCAGGCTTACAAGTATTTGCTGCAACAAAGACAATGGATTGCAAACGAAAGAGAGCGAGTAGAAGGACACCGTTCAATCTTTGATACAGACAAAGTAATCAAGTCCATCTTGTCGAATAATATCTATGGAGTAGACATTAACTCTGAGTCAGTAGAAATTACACGTCTTGCGATTTGGTTAAACACAGCACGACCGGATGCGACTCTTTCTTCTTTGGATAAAAATATAGTCTGCGGCAACACCTTGATAGCCCATGATTTTTACTCGGACAATGTGGATAAAGATGGGCAGCTTGGTTTTTTCTCAGAAACCCAAAAAGAAAGAATCAATGTATTTGATTGGGAGAAAGCATTTCCAGAAATATTTAGCAAAGGTGGATTTGATTGTGTAATAGGAAATCCGCCTTATGTAAAACTCCAAAACTTTAGAACAGTCCAACCCGAAATGTCAAATTACCTAATCGACCACAAGACGAAAGGCAAACCGTTGTATGCCAGCACACAGACTGGAAACTTTGACTTGTATCTTCCCTTCATCGAAAAAGGAATCGAACTTTTAAATCCAGAAGGGCGAATGGGTTATATTGCTCCTAACGTCTGGGTGGTAAATGAATACGGCGAAGGTTTACGTAAGAAGATAAAGGAAAACAAACGATTCGAAAGATGGGTAGACTTCAAGAGCTTCCAAGTGTTTGAAGAGGCAATTACCTATACTTCGCTCCAATTCTTTAGAGGAAAAGAAGTCAGTGAGGTAAAATGCTATTTTGCGTCCGATGGAGATATTTCTAAGATTGATTGGGATGATTCGAATGTGGATACTTACACGTATGCGGAACTTCCAGAAGATGCTTGGGTGTTCGCTCCGAAAAAAGAAAAAGAACTCATGGAAAAACTAAATGCCTCTTGCGTGAGTTTGGAAAATTCTACGAAGCAAATATTTCAAGGATTGGTTACAAGTGCTGATTACGTATATCATTTAGAAAAAATCGGACAAAATAGATACAAACAAACTAAAAAAGACAAATCCACAATCGAGGTTAATATAGAAGATGAAATTATGCATCCATTAGTCTCAGGGACTGATGCAAAACGGTATATTCTTCCTGACTCTAATATGCGCATTCTTTTCCCTTATAAAATTGAGAATGATAAAGGAGTTCTAATTCCTGCAAAGGAATTCGAGAAGGATTATCCATTAGCCTGGAAGTATTTATTGTCAAATGAGAAAGATTTACGATCTAGAGAAAATTCCAAGATGGACAATGATACAAAATGGTGGGGATATGTTTATCCGAAGAGTTTAGATAAACAAAAATTTCCAAAGTTACTAATTCCTAGATTAATCATTTCTCTTTTTGCTGTAATAGATGATACGCATGAATATTTTTTAGATAACGTAGACGTTGGAGGAATTTTAGTTAAAGAGAAAGAAGATTTGTTTTTTCTTGGTGGAATTCTAAATGCTCCTGTGGCTAATTTTGTTTGGCGCAGAATTTCTAAACCTTTTCAAAATGACTATCGTTCGGCTAACAAGCAGTTTATCGCTCCTCTCCCAATTCCTAAAGCGAACGAGAACGAAAAGAAACAAGTCGCTGACCTTGCCAAAGAATTACAATCTCTACACACCGAGCGAAGAGACAAAATCGCCATGATAGACAAACGACTCGAAAGCTCTCAAGTGCAAAAGGACAAACGAAAACCAAGCTGGATTTGGGTAGAAGCGGATAACAAGAATTGGTTTGAAACAAAATTGGAATCTATCAATACTCAATTATTTAAAGGGGCAAAACTTTCCGTTTCCCTAGACAAAGGAGAACTCCAATTTTTTATCAATGGAATTTCTATCTTTGAAATCTTTCTAGAAGAAAAAGAATCCAGTTTTATCTACTCGCAATGGAAACAAAAAATCCGACAAATCAACGTCACAGAAAAATACAACGCCAAATCACTCGTAACCGACTTACTTGATTTAGTCAAGACAGAAAACTCTGCCGTCAAAGACCAAGTAACCGCTCTCGATAAAGAGATTGATACACTCGATAAAACGATTTCTGTAAAGGAAAAAGAGATGAATGCGGTTGTGTATGGACTGTATCAGTTGACGGGTGAGGAAATTCAACTGGTGTCTGAACAGTGATTTTTATGATTTATGTGATTGGGATGATTAAGGAGTTTAAGGAAGTGAAGGTTTATAATGACAGAAGAAGAATTTGATACAATTTTACGAAACTCTGAACATGGAAAAGTAGAATTTAAAGGAAAAGTTAATTTTAATGAATATAAAAACCACTTTGCTGTTGCTTTAATTTCATTGGCTAATAGTGCCGGTGGTGGAATGATTGTCGTAGGGGTTAATGACAAAAATCCACATGAAAGAGAAGGATTAACAAGCGAAGAATTGAAAAGTTTTGATAAGAAATTAATTTCCGATTCCTTGAAAAATAAAGTTTCGCCAATACCTGATTTTGAAAGGGAAATTTTTGAAACTCAAGGGTTTAATGTTCTAATTTTTTATGTTAAAGAATTTACGGATGTTCCACATATAATTATCAATAACTTTGAGTTTAATGGGAGAAAATTTTTTCCAGGTGATATACTTATCCGAACGAAATCATCTGAATCAAGAAAAGTCCAAAGTGAAAATGAAATACGTGAATTGATTGGTCTAGCAGTCAGAAAAAGAAGTGAGTTACTTTTAGGAGAAATTAAATCTATTATCACAGGAAAAATTGAAAAAATAGAGGATGACCCAAATGAACTTTTTTATAGTAGTTTACCGGAATTCGAAGAGTTAGCCGCTGAATTCAAAAATAGTCAGAATGGGCTAGTCTATTGGAAATTCCAATTAGTTCCAATTCCTTTAGCAAAAAGAAACTTCAACTTGTTAGAACATTTGCAGAAATCGTTAGTAACTAAAGGTATGAATACTTATCCAAATTATAATAGTGATACATACTTCATTCATGATTCTCTTATTTTTAAAAATTCCCGAGAATATTGGAGATTGAGCAAGAATCTTTGTTATGGCGGATATCGTGGATTATTTACGGAGTCATCATCATATTATCCCAATAGGGAGTTACCAGTCATTAACCTCCGCCCCATACCCATTGAATTAGTAGTTATCAATTTGATGGAATACCTAACATTCTGTAAAAATTTGATTTTTGATGAGACTATTGACTCCGTTTGGATAAATATTGAACTAAAAAATACTGCGAATAGATATTTGGGATATTATGAAAATCCTCCATTTGGAAAATATGAATATCAAGAAAAGAAATGCCTTTCAACACAAATAAAAATGAATGACACAATTTCAAAAGGGGATTTGCTTTCATCTTACAAAGATATTGCGATAGAATATATTTTAAGAACTTTAAGAAACTTTCAGCATAATAATGTTTCATCAAGCGATATACTAAATATTTATAATCATTACTTAAAGAAATAAATGTCTGAGCTGTGATTAATTTGATTTGGTGATTAGAACAGAGGAATATCTTTAGAACGAAATCATCCGAATCATAATAATCATACAAATCATAGTTCAGACAGTGGAGATATTATGACCAAAAAAACTACAGTAAAAATATTTGAAAGCAAACATTTGCGGACACATTGGGACGATGAAAAAGAAAAATGGTATTTTCCCATTGTAGATGTAGTTGCAATACTTACTGGTCAAACTGACTATCAATTGGCAAGAAATTATTGGAAAGTCTTAAAAAGTAGGCTTTTAAAAGAAGGGAATGAAACGGTTACAAATTGTAACCGGTTGAAATTAGTAGCGGAAGACGGCAAAATGAGAGAAACCGATGTTGCTGATACAGAGCAAATATTCCGGCTCAAAACAAGGTGGAACGATTGCCGGCAATACCCGTAAAGAAATTGAGGAAAAGACTGGTAAGCCGGTAGTTTCCAAACTTACAGCAAAACAGTTACGACAAAATAAACAAAGTGAATTGGAAAAGGATGCATAACTCAAAGGTAGGAAAGTTGATTAAAAATATAAAAACATTGTGAATAATATAAAGTTTGCGGATACTTCGCATTACATTGTATTGTCCGAAGGAACGGATTTTTTAAAAGTAAAAGAAGTGAAAGATCTTTTAAAACAAAATTATGACTATTATGTTAAATGACATTCTGATTCTTACATTCCTATTGGAATTTTTAAAACGAAATCATCCGAATCATAATTATCACATAAATCCTAGTTCAGGCAGCATATTTATTGTTTGCCAAAAAAGTACATAGTGATATATTTAACCAACCGATTAGTATTTTATGAAAGGAGGTAATCCGTATGGACAATACTGCAATTCGTCAAGTTTATAAAAAACTGAATAAACAGGGATATGATCATCAATTCATTAAGTCCTATGTGTTACCCTCGTGGTGGGATGAAGAAATAGCGACCACAAAGGCTGGGTTTGCTGAGTTTATATCTTATATCTCTAAAAATTTAGGAATCCAATACGAATCATTAAAAAATCTAGAACAAGGAATTCAGTATTTAAATAATAATTCCTTTCAATACAAAAAAACTACTGCACATTCGGAAGATGAGTTAGAAATTGCAAAACATCTTGCCATCCAAGTTGCAAAGACTGCGGATAAAACTCTTTCTACTTTGTATTCTGGTATTCCAACAAGTGCATCAGAGCTTCGCCAAATATTACTTAGCCGTAGTATTGAGTTCATAGATTTCAAATGTTTAATTGATTACGCTTGGGAAGTGGGAATTCCAGTGATTCACCTAAATAAATTTCCTAAAAAATCCAAGAAGATGGATGCAGTTGCTATTTATTCAAAAAATCGTCCCGCAATAGTTTTGTCGAATAATCGAAATCATCCGTCTTGGCATTTATTTAACCTGGCGCATGAAATAGGGCATATTGCACTCGGACATTTAAATAAAAATGAAATAATTTTTGATCCCAAAATTAATAGAAATAGTAAAGATAGTTTAGAAATAGAAGCAAATCAATTTGCAGTAGAACTTTTAACTGGAAATTCTAAAACTAGGTTTTATTCTAAGCAATTTTTAAAAGGTGAAAACTTAGCAATGGAAGCGTCTAAGTATGCGGTTAATGAAAAAATTGATCCAGGATTTATCGTTTTAAATTATGCTTACCATATTAAAAATTATGGTATTGGAAACAACGCATTGCATTTTATTTCAAGTCCTCGATCAGCACAAGAAATTGTTAAAGCAAAATTACGTTCTGAATTAAAAAATGAGAATGTGAATGAAGAAGAATGGGATTATTTTTTAAGACTCACTGGCTTAGAGGATTAAAGCTATTATCCTCTTTGTTGACAATGATATTATTCTTAAATTAGGTAGCTTTGATTTATTAGATGATATTCACAAATTGTTTGGAGTAACTCAAAAAGAGTTATTTGTTACCAATTCTTGCAAATTTTATTTCCTAAAAAATAAACGATTAAAAGAAAAGTACCCGCAATCTATTCTGAATCGATGCTTAGATTTTTGTGAAAGAGTAAGTGTTATTGAAGATTTCGATGATGAGATGAATGGAAGGCTTTCTAGTCTTGAAGATATTGATCCTGGAGAAGCAATGCTTTTCGCTGCATCGGTTTTATATTCCGAGTCGATTATTCTGACTGGCGATAAGCGATCCATAGAGTCTTTGGCTAATTTTGAAGATAAAGAAAAATTTAAAAACAGAATTATGATTCTTGAACAAATCATTCAAAGATATATTGCATTAAAAGGATTTGATGTGATTAAAAATAAAGTCATTCCTTTTAAAGAGTTTGATACTTCTATTCGCGCGATCTTTGGCTCTGGCGATTTATCGAATCTAGAAAATGTAGAGATAGTATTAATTTCTTATATCAATGATTTAAGATCAAAAACTGGCAATTTATTGATGAACTCTTAGTTTCCCTCTACCCCAACCTCTCCCTAACCACCACAGCATCCAGCGCCAACTGCGTCTTTAACTCATCTACACCATCAAACTTCTTCACATCGCGGATACGNNCGGTCGATAAACCAGCAGTCGAGGTTTGGGCGTTGCGCATTCTCTGCATTTGCCACACCCAACTGTGATTTTGTTCTATTTTCTCGGCTAATGCGCCGGGCTACTACGGGCTTCGCTAATCGCTACGGTCGCGAACTGATGCGACTACCCCTGCGTATCCCTAACGCGGTGGAGTTGTCGGA
>DDBL01000015.1:13064-18726 GCA_002333425.1 Leptospiraceae bacterium UBA2033 | reverse complement strand
TCACAAATACATTTTTATTTTGAAAGGTAATCATACCAATACTGGGTCGAGAAACGAACAACGTGTGCGAAAAAAATTATTAACAAATTTCAATAACCCAAACTTAGGTGTTTGATTTGAAGTTTGGTTTTCAGCTTGACTGGGGAGCGAATGTCTCTATTTTGACAAGTATGCTAATAATTATAACCGTTCTTTTCATTTCCCTATATGCGATAGATATTTTTGTTTTATTTCTATTTAGTCTACACACCTTACTTATGGTAAATCTTTACCGTAAAAACAAGGCTTATTGTGAATCCGACCCAAACCTCGCCTTTAAGGTCACTGACACAAATCTTCCGTTTGTCACCGTTCAATTGCCTATTTACAACGAATTTTACGTAGTAGATCGTTTGATTGATGCGGCAGTTCGATTGCAATACCCAGCCGATCGTCTGGAAATCCAAGTTTTGGATGACTCAACCGACGAAACAGTTGAAAAAGTGCGACGAATTGTAAACGAATACAAAGCCCAAGGCATAAACATCGAACATTTACATAGAACCAACCGTGCCGGACACAAAGCTGGTGCTCTAGAAGCTGGGTTTAACAAAGCTAAAGGTGAGTTTGTAGCAATATTTGATGCTGACTTTGTTCCTGAGCCTGATTTTCTTCTAAAAACAGTTCCTTATTTTAAAGATAAAGAAATTGGAATGGTGCAAGCTCGTTGGGGTCATATCAACCAGGATTATAACTTACTTACCAAAGCACAAAGTTATGGAATCGACGGTCATTTCATGATCGAACAAGTAGCTCGAAATGCTAGTAACCTTTGGATGAACTTCAATGGAACGGCTGGGATTTGGAGAAAGGCTTGTGTGATTGACGCTGGTGGTTGGGAGCATGATACTCTCACTGAGGACTTTGATCTTTCCTACCGTGCCGAGTTAAAAGGTTGGAAATTCCGTTATTTCAAAGACATCGTTTGTAAAGCTGAGATTCCAGCGATGATTTCGGCGTATAAATCCCAACAATTTAGATGGTGTAAGGGAAGTATCCAAACTGCGGTGAAACTTTTACCTAGAATTTGGAATGCGGAACTTCCTTGGAGAATTAAGTCCGAAGCAATTATTCATTTGGTTAATTACTCTGTGCATCCACTCATGATTATCAATATCCTGTTTACAGCTCCTCTTCTACTAATGGAATTCTGGTCAGGATTCAATTTGTTTGATTTACCAGTTGTGATTTTATATACAACGGCTGCGATTCTTTCTGTTGGTTCTATTGGACCGATTGTATTTTACATGTATTCCCAAAGAGAAATTTACCCTGATTGGAAATCTCGCATTTTCTTTCTTCCGGTCATGATTATGATTGGAACTGGGGTTGCGGTTGTCAATACCCGTGCTTGGCTTGAGGCTCTTCTTGGAATTCAATCTAGTTTCAAAAGAACTCCTAAGATGAGATTAGAAAGTAACACAGACAACATTAAAGATCGTTTGAAATACTATGTGCCATTTGACTTTTTAACTATTTTGGAATTCTTTATGGGTGCATATTGTTTATTCTGCGTTTACATTTCGATTGTAGTAGAAAAACCTTTCATCATTGGGTTTATGTTTATCTACTCACTTGGATTCTTCTTTGTAGCTTGGAACACAGTCAAAGAAGCACTTTGGAGTGTAAAACCAGCAACTGAGAAACAAGCGGAAGTTAGCATCGAAATCGCTTGACAGTGTACTAAGTATTAAATTTACTGATTCAGGGTTGTGAATGATTGCCACAGAGACACTGAGGCACAGAGAGTTTTCTTTCTGGGAAATTTCCGTTGCCAAATCCTGAATTAATTTCTAATTATATAAACTGAAGAAAGGGACAAGTTAATTATGAGTGAGAAAGTCTATTGTGCTAATTGCATTAATTGCGTTGTGGTAAGAAATTTTGAAGCAGAGCAAGATAAATACATTTTACGTGTAAAATGTACAAAAAAGAAATGGTCTAAACGTTCTGGGGAAGAAAAACTCTACAAATATTTTACTGTTGCAAGACGTATGCAAGCAGATTGCGAATTCTACGAAGAAATGGGCGAGATTCTCCCTTACATCAAAAACCTCAAAAAAGAACTACCAATCAAAGACGAAATTTATATGGTAAAATCAGCTTCCTAAGTAAGCTCTTCGGGGAAGTTCTTCTTGGCAACTTACAAAACTTCTCAATTTTTTAAAATAAAAAGCTCCACTGACTTGAGGGTACCCGTACCCTCTTTAAGTGAACTTACGCTCTACGGTGAATTTCATGGAAAAAAACTTTCGGTTGTCGGGGATTATCCTCGCCGTTTAAATATTGGAGATGTTGTTTTTCAAGATAACTCCATTAAAGTTCTTTCGCCCGTAAATGGAATTGCCAATTATTTTCCAAGTACATCATCTGTAAAATTCTCTATCGACGGAGAATTAAATTTTCGACCTACTGAGTCTAACGGCAAGTATACGCTACAAACGATTCAAGAAAAAATAATAAACTCAGGACTTGTATCTTTGGATTTTCCGGGACAATCTCTTGCATCGCTTTTTGCGTCTTTAATTTCTGATAGAGATTCTTTTATTATATTTTCTCCTTTTACAAAAGAAAATCTAGTCGATTATAAATCTAAAATTTTTGAGATTTATAGAAATGAACTCACTCGACTCAAAAAAGACATTGCAACTATTTTTCCAAATGTGAATACGATTGATTTTCTTACGGAAAAGAAAATCAATTACCGTTATCCGGAAGGGAATCCAAGATATTTTTTGCATAAGTATGTAGGTGTAGATATTGTAAAAGATTTTCCGCACAGTAGATTTCTTTATTTGGGACCTGAAACTATTTATCATTTAATCCGTGCTCTTTATTTTAATGTTCCTTTTCATGAACGATTTGTTTCCGTGAATATCATAAATCAAAGTGGAACTCTCGAAGGGGAAACAAAGGCTTTTCTTTTAAAAAATGGATTAAACCTTGCTGATTTTCTAAATAGTTTTCAAACTAAGTATAAGTATTTTACGGTAAATTCTTTTTATGATAAACAGCCAGTTTATGAAATTGGAACTGAGTTTATCTTTGATATTTACAAACATCATTCTGTGATTATCTGTGACAAAATACATTTTGAAAAGTCGGAGAAATTTTGTACCGATTGTAATGATTGTTCTTATTATTGTCCTGTGAGTGCAAATCCCAGAGCTATTCTAGAGAGAGACAAATCAGGATTTAACTCAAGTGTATGTTTAGAGTGTGGAATTTGTTCTCTGCTTTGTCCTGCTCATATTGATTTATCTACTCGCATAAACGAAGTGAAACAAGGAGTTAGTTTTGTCATCCCATAGTATCTTACTGACCAACCGTGGATTTAAAGTTTTTTCTAGTGATTTTATCATTGATAACTTTGCGTTTATCAGTTTGTTTGCGATAGCAATTTTAACTGTATTTCAGGATTTATCTTTTTTGTTTTATTTTTCTTTTGCTTACGTAGCGGCTGCTTTGTTTTACCTCTACTACAAATTGAAAGTAGGGTATATCTATTATTTAAGTTTTTTTTATCAGCTAACACTGTATTTGCTCTTAACACCGATAGGATTTTTAAATTGGTTTACGATTTCGTTTAGTTTATGTGTGTATTTTATATTTTCTTTGAGAGGAAATGTTTTTTATAAATTTAGATTTCCTACTGGTTTATTTTTGGCGTTATTGTCTGTTGCTCTTGGATTGATTTTAGAGAGGTTATATATATTAAAATTGAATTTATTTGCTATCAATCCAGAAATGCCATTTGGTTTTTTTCCAAAAGTTACAGGGATTTTTTTAAATCCATTTGTCGCTTCAGGAGAAATATTTTCGCCTTCTTTTTTTTCCATTTTAGAAAGTTTGGATTTATATCTTCTTATGTTTGTGGGATTTTTATTTTTGCGCCAAGAAAATTTTATCCTAGATCTAATTTTAATTGCAATGATAGCTTTTATCTTCGGGTTTTATTATAGGTATGATCTTATGTTTTGTAAAAATAAAGTTATCAATTTTACGAGCCTGTGGTATATACTATTTTCCGCACCTGGGAGAAGCCACCATTTATCTTCTTTGTATTCTTTGTTCGTTGCTTTATGCACCGTTGGGATTAGTTATTTTCTAATTCATTCGGGTTATATTTTTCCGCCAATTCTTTTTATTATAATTTTCTTTATTTTGTATGGGATTATTTTTTATTTAGTGACAGAAAGTATTTTAACTAAAAACTTACTTTATAAATACGTTGTAAGAAAATGAATCATCTCTTAGAACTCATTAACCCAAATAATATTATCTATGACTTGAAGGCTACAGACAAAGAAAACGTAATTTCGATTCTAGTTGAGCATGGAGTCAAGATTGGTAGTATTGCAGATTCTGCTAGCGGAGAAATTATCGCTTCTCTATTAAATCGTGAAAAATCTATGTCCACTGGAATTGGTAGCGGTGTTGCCATTCCTCACTGCTCAGTCAGTTTGGTTGAAGAGTTAAAAGTAGTCATCGGACTTTCTAAAGAAGGAATAGCATTTGATGCGATTGATAAAATGCCAGTTCATATATTCATTCTACTCATTGTTCCCAAAAACAAATTTCAAGAGCATATCAAAACTCTAGCCCTCATTGCGAAAACTCTGAATCTAAAAGAAGAGCGCAATAAGCTAATTTATTCTAATTGTTATGACGACATTTTAAAAGCATTTTCAGATTAGATGTTTCGAGAATTACTGCATTTCACTGTTTTTTTATTTTGTTTAATATTTGTAGTTACTGTTATTACCAATATTCGAGCCAAAGATAAAAGTTTTTTGTATGCGGACTCTGTTTTGGAAACTAGCGACATACAAGAATTAACTGATAATACTTCTTATTCTAAATCTTTTTTTTATTCGATGCGATCCGTTTTTTTTTTAGATTTTGGTAAAACAGAATCAGGAGAAGACGTTAGTAGGCATATCCTCAAAAAAATTGTTCCTACTTTTCATTTGTCTTTATTTGCAATTTTACTTGGTTCTGGCAGTGCAATTTTATTTGCCTTAGTATGTATTTATTTTGAAATTAAACTCCTAGAAAGTTTTTTTCTTTTTCTTTCTAAGTTTATTTTATCCACTCCAATTTTTGTAGTTTCTATTTTACTTTTTCTATTTTTCTTTTTATACTTAGGGATACTTCCACCAGGCGGTTATGAAGCGGGTAATATCTCTTATCTGATACTACCTGGTATTGCGTTAGGTTCGCGAGTATTTGCTCGAATTTTCTATCTTACTTTAGACGAAGGTAAAAAGGAACAAGAATCTGATTATATTTTCTTTTTACAAACTAGAGGATTTGGAAGAAGAAGGATTGTTTTTTACTATATTTTTAGAAAAATATTTCCACTCGTTTTAATTTTTATCTTAATAGATTTTAGTTCTCTTCTTTCTGGATCAATACTTGTAGAAGAAATTTTTTTCTTTCCTGGGATTGGTAAATCTCTTTACTACGCCGTGAAAAGTTTAGATGAAAATCTTTTACGTGCTCTTTTGTTTTACTCTGGAGTTGTTTTTTATGTATTAACAAGAACAGCCAAAATTTTACAATTTCAATTATCCATGGAATAAAATATGAAATTATTAGAGTTCTTGAAAAATAAAATAGA
>DDBL01000015.1:406-13038 GCA_002333425.1 Leptospiraceae bacterium UBA2033 | reverse complement strand
GCATTTCAGTCATGGGAACATCCACTTGGTTGTGATCGTATGGGTAGAGACATATACGCATTATACGCTTATGGTTCTTTTACTACTTTTTTAATTTCTATACCGGCTAGGATTTTGACATTGTTATTTTCTGTTTTTGTTTCCTTTTTATCCTATGCTTCTAGTAAGAGTCTAAATTTTTTAATTGATTCGTTTGCCGCCGTATTTTTATCAATCCCTTCTTTTTTGGTTGCCCTCATTGTGCTTTATTCATTGGGTTCAGAATTATTTGTATTTTATCTTGCGATTGTAGTTGCAGATTGGGCATTTGTTTATGAATCAATTCAAGGCAAACAGAGAGAAGTGAGTGAAAGTGGATTTGTTATTGCTGCTAAATCAATGGGAGCAAATTCTTATTATCTATTTAAAATGCATATTTTTCCTGAAATAATATCTATTTTATTTATTTTATTTATTACAGGGATTCCGGGCGTTATAATGACAGTTGCCATTTTTAGCTATATGGGAATTGATTTTGGAACAGAGTCTTTGGGACCTGGGCTTGGAGAACAAATTGCTTTTTCGAAAGATTATTTTTTAGTTTCTCCATTTTCTCTCTTTACTCCTATCCTTGGAATTTTATTTTTAGTTTTGTCTTTAGGAAAAAAGAGTTGAGGATTCAGGATGAACACCAATAAAAAAACGCTAAAAAATGATAAGGATTTAAACTAAATTGGGAATATTCAAAAACTATCTTACCTCTTATCGGTGGTCATCGTATTTTCACACTTACGTTATTCGACAGATTTGGCGCAGGTCTGTGTTACCATTTAATTTTTTGCATATCATCAAAAGTTTATTCATCTTTTTTTTATTTTCCGGTTCTGTTTTTGCAAATGATGATTATTTTGAATTTTTAGAACAGTATCTTCCAGAAAAAGTAGAGTTCGAAAAATCAAGAAAACTTTGTGTATTCCCTTTTCGTAATAAAAGTGAACAGGAAAAATTTCAATATCTATCAAATGGAATTCCTTCTGTCATCATATCCAATCTAAATGGGTTCAAATATGTATATGATCCAGATGTGTTAGAGAATGTCGTGTTTCATTCTTTTGGAGAACCAAATAACCAAACAACGGCTAAGACTCGTAAACCTGCAATGAACCGAGATACTCTGAAAGAATTAAATTCGGGGGCTAAGGAGGTTTTACCGGAAAAAGATCCAAGGTACATTAAGTTGGATGTAGGTTTGATTTCGATGGAAAAAGCTCCTTTGTTTGAGGCTAATTTAGAATTAGGAAGAAAGAACAAATGTTTTTATGTGATTACAGGCGAATATATTACTAGTAGTAGTGATAGCCTGATTATCAATTTAGAATTTACCTATAGAAAAAATGGAAAAGTAGAAAAACTTACAGAAACAACATCTTTACGTCGTGCCTATCAAGAAATGAATTCACTTGGATTTAAGATTAAAAAAATGTTATTCAATAAAGAGATGGCAACTATCCAAGTCGAAACAGGAGAAGAGTTAGACGCACTTGTTTTTATAGATGGACATTACGCAGGAAAAACTCCCCTCGAAAAATCAGATGTTGCCGCAGGTCGTCATGCTATTTCCATAACAAAGGAAGGATTTGAAAAAATTGACCGCGTTGTAAATCTAAAAAAAGAATCTACTTCTAAGTATTCTTTTCCATTAACCAAATTAGAAAAAAAAGGACTTCTTTCTGTTAAGTCAAATCCTCCAGGTGCTAGCGTTTACTTAGGATTAACCTATCTTGGAGATACTCCATTAAAAGATATAACGGTTCCTCTTGGACAAAATAGAATTCGAATTACAAAAGACGATCACATTGACTATTACTCAGGGATAGAAGTGGAAGCAGGGAAAACTTTTTCTGTGAACGCCAATTTAAAAGAAGGTAAAACAGAGGATTATTACAAAAACCGCTTGAAGGTATTTTTGGATTATACCTACTTTGATTTTTCGCAATATTCGATATACTCTGTTGTTCTTTTTTATGCAGGTTATCAATATTGGAATTATCGTGTAAATGTTCACAAAGATTCTATCCGAGGTTTGTTGTACAGTAGTTCTTCAGGTACTTCCCTTCAGGGACAAGTGCTTGGAGAGTTAGGTCTTATATCCATTTACCAGACTTATTATAGTGGGGATGACGAAGCTTCTCGTTTAGGTTTTTCTTCTTTTATTTATTTTCAAAGAAGAATTGTGGATCAAAATGAAAAGAAATCGGATGAATTAAGAAGTTATCGTGATGCTAGTGCGGTAGGCGCAGTATCTATGCTTGTTTTGGCGGGAGTTTTTTACTATTTGGGAGTTGATAGTGATGCGTTTGAGTTTGCTATATCACCTCCTTTTCAAAATATTTCTAATCCGATCGCTCCTGTCAGCGTTGAATCATATGCGAAGTTTAATTATAGATTTTGATTTACTTCAGTAGGGTTTGCCACAGAGGCACAAAGACACAGAGATTTTTGAGTTGCGCTAATTTTATTCATATACGTCATGCTAAAGAGAGTTGATTCAAAATTTGAACTCAATTTTTGTGCCGTAATGGTAGCAAACAAAAAGCTTAAATTAAAAAAAACAGACTATATTCTGTGCAATTGAATCTCTTGAAAGTTCTCTGTGTCTTTGTGCCTCTGTGGCAGATATTCTTCTTAGTAGTTGCGATTTTGATTTACTTTTTTTCCGATACTTAAAACTGTAAATCTGTTTTAGTTTTAAAAGGGAGATACCCATTGTTGAGAAATTTATTTTTATTATTATTTGTCCCATCTTTGTTATTCGCACAAATGAACATTCCACCGGCTGATTCTGTGAGTCCGCCAGTCACTAGTACAGAATCGACTTCACCTAGATACGACATCGAGTATTTTAGCTTTAAGGATTTATCAACTGATACCTACTGGGTATCTATCGTAAGTGATAAACCACAAGAAGTCATTGATGAGTTAAATGGAAAAGGAAAACGCAAACTCAGAATCCAAGTAGGGGATATTCGAACAGATACGATAGCCGATACAGCCGCTATTGATGACGACAACCCTAGTGTGATTAATTTTTTAGTTTCCGCTTATTATAAAATTCCATCTGGAAAAACAGATATAAAACTTTTTTCCAAAGATTCCAATTCTCCAGAAAATTTAGAGTCGACACTTTCCTTTGATATTCCTCTGGTAAATGATCAGCCCGGCAAACAGCCATTTGTCGAAATCATTACTCCAGAAGGTGGAACAAGAGGTGATACAATTACTCTGAAAGGAAATAATTTTGGATCGGATATTGACAAGATATCCATTATTTTATATGAAAGTGCAAAGAATAAAAATGGGGAAGATACATATATTGAAATAGATGAAAAAAGACCATTTTATTTATCTCAAGTTATTAACGAGGCACAGGAGTTAAAATTCAATATCCCCTTAAAAAAAGATTTAATGAAAGGCGGAGAGCTTAGAAAGTCTTTGAAAGTTAGAATGTTTGTTTCTGGGCGACCTTCTAATTTTGTAGGACTTACACTTCTTCCACCTGCCTGGAAAATATATTCAGGATTACTTGGATTATTACTTACAATATTATTCATCATTTCTCTTTATTGGATACTTAGAAAATTAATTAAGAGTGAACAAGAAAAAGAAGAAAAAAGTAGAGGTGGTGTTAAACGTCCTACTATCGTACATTTTTTTGAGTTAATTCTTGCTGATAGAGTTACGAACACTTACAGTCTATCAAAGTTTCAGGCATTTATTTGGACGATAGCGGCTATTGGAAGTTATGCGTATGTGATTATTAGCCAAGGACTTCTTCTTCGAAATGGTAAAATTCCTGATTTTAATCCAAGTTTGGTTGTGCTCATGTCAATCAGTTATGGTGGCTTGATTGCAGCCAGTGGACTTGGTTCCAAAAAACCTAAAAATGAAGTGAAAGCTAGACCACCTCAATTAAGTAATTTATTCTGTGAAGGTGGAAGTGTTGATCTTTCTAGATTACAACTTTTTGGATTTACGTTAGTTTCTATAGCGGCTTATATCTATAATCTGGCACTTGGAAATCCACTCGAGGGACTTCCTGATATTCCGCCTACTCTTCTTGGGCTAATGGGTGTTAGCCAAACTGGTTATCTTGGAAATAAAGCCATCGGTAAAGATGCTTCTATTAATGCGATTGCACCTTATACTATCGAATTAAACCAAGCAGGTATTCCTATTTCTATACTAGGATCAGGTTTTGTAAAAGATACAAAAGTTATGTTGGAAGGTTATGCTAGTCCAATTATGACAGATTGCAAAACTCCTTCTGAATTGATCTTTACATTACCGAAATTAGATAAAATAGAAGTAGGGCAACGACTTTCTATTAGTTTGTTGCCTCCATCGGGAGCACCGATTGTATCTACCATTTATATAGAAGTGGTGGATGCGGGAAAGGGTGAATATGTGGTTAATCAGGATATTGCGACCACTGACCCGAGTTTAGTCGCTTTAGACAAACAAGAGCCAGAGGTAAAAGAATAGCAATTAATTACTGTTATCCTCTAGGATAAACGTTCCACATAGATTCGATAAGAGTTTTAGAATCACTAAAAACTGGTTTCCAATTTAAAAGTTCACGAGCTTTTGCAGAGGAAGCCAATAATTTGGCAGGGTCTCCTGGTCGGCGAGCGCCAATTTTGTGAGGAATTGGTTTTCCAACTACTGATTCAGCCATGGAAGTGATTTCTTTTACTGAATACCCGTTTTCAGAACCGAGGTTAATCGTGATTGACCTCTGATTGGCAATGATATAATCCAAACTCAAAAGATGTGCAAGCGCAAGATCGCTTACATGAATGTAATCGCGAATACAAGTTCCATCAGGTGTATCATAATCTTCACCGAAAATCTCAAAACTTTCTCGCATTCCAGCCGCAGTTTCCATAATAATTGGCAGGAGATTTGCCGGAGTTCTTTCTAATCCCTTTATTCTACCTTTTGTATCATAACCAGCAGCGTTAAAGTAACGTAGTGCGGCATACTTCATACCTTTTAGTTTGTCGTACCATTTGAGATTTTCTTCAATGGCATATTTGGTGTAACCGTAATAATTTTCCTGATTTAAGGGATGATTTTCATCGATAGGAAGATAGACTGGTGCACCGTAAACAGCAGCAGATGAGGAAAATATAAAGTTTTTACAATCATTTTCTGACATAGTTGTCAAAAGTTTTAAAGTGCCATTTAGGTTGTTGATAGAATATTTTTCAGGAAGTAACATGGATTCGCCGGCACCCTTCCATGCTGCAAAATGAAACACAGCATCCACTTTTTTTGAAAATACTTTTTTCAAAACAGCGTCATCCGCAATGTCTCCCTTGATAAATTCATTTTGTGGAAACAAGTTTATCTCTGTCCCTTTTTCCATCGAGTCAACTACGACTACTTCATGTTTTGTGCGAGCGTTTAACTCGCATACAATATGACTTCCGATATACCCGGCTCCCCCGGTTACGAGTAATCTCATATTTCTCTGTGGTCGGTAACGCCGCGTTCACTTTCTTCAAAGAAACGGATAATTCCTTGAACCTCAGCACTTGGATCATTTTCTGCTTTTAGAGCGGCTAACGCATTTCTTGTGTTCAACTTTGAATGATAAAGTACTTTGTAGGCATGTTTGATTTTGTCCCGAGTTTCAGGGCTGAAACCTGCTCTTTTGAGACCAATTGAGTTTAGTCCAATCACGGTTGCGGGGTTTCCGTCAATTGTAACGTAAGGTGGAACATCTTTTACTACTTTAGAACAACCGGCTAACATGGCGTAGTCGCCAACATTACAAAATTGATGAACACCTACTAGACCGGATATGAATACTTTATTTCCAACATGACAATGTCCTGCGAGTTGACCATTTAGGACAATGATATTATCATCACCCATAACGCAGTCGTGGGCTACGTGTGTTTGCCCCATTAGATAATTACGATTTCCAAATTTTGTAGCTCCTCCTTCCTTAGTTGCACGGTGAACGATAATGCCTTCTCGGAAAGTATTATTGTCTCCGATAATGGTGTAGGTTTTTGTTTCCAATTTGAAACCTAGGTCTTGCGGGGGACCGCCAATGATTGCTGTATGATGAAATTTGTTGAACTTTCCGATTCGAGTACCGGAGTAAATCTTTACGCAACTTTCAATCCAAGAACCTTCTCCAATTTGAACATCACCTTCAATGATGGAATAAGGTCCTACTTCTACGGATTCGTGTAACTCTGCTTTCGGGTCTATTATAGCTGTAGGGTGTATTTTCATAGAAATAGATTTTAAAATCCATATAAATTCTTCAAGTAAATTTAATCATTTAATTTAAACTCTAAACGTTTTATGAAAAATTTCTTTAATATATTCATTGACTTATCTAGTTTAGCCAAAAGAAACTAAAACATGGAATTAAGAGAAAGTATTATTAAAAGAAGAACTACCAATAAAGCATTCAAAACAGATCCTCTAAAAGAAGAGCATATCAGAGAAATTATATTTGCCGCTAATCGTGCTCCTTCCCATTTTAATAGTCAACCTTGGGATTTTATTTTGGTTACAGATGAGGGAATTCGAAAAGAAATCGGTGTGATCGCAGGCGATTCGATGCAAGAATTAATGGCAAAAGGAGAGTTTTTTAAGCGTTACTTGAAATACTTTCGTTTTTCGAAAGATGAAATTGAAAAAAATAAATCGGGAATATTTATAGATAAAATTCCAACCATATTACGTCCGTTTATTTCTAAGATCTTTGGTGATGACGGTTTGAAATTTTTAAATTTCTTACGAGTTCCAAAGATTCTTGGAAAAGATGCTAGAAAAATTGTATCTGACTCTCCTTTACTTCTTGGATTTATGTTACGCAAAGAAGAATATAGACCAGGTGAAAAATCAGGAATTTATTCGCTTATTTCAATGGGAGCCGCCCTTCAGAATATATGGCTAACAGCGACTTCCCTCGGAATTGGTTTACAGTTTGTTTCTACTCCCATGGAAATTCCAGAAAATTGGGATAAAATTTTAAAAATTCTAAAAGTTCCTGATACACATGAGCTAATGGCTGTTTACCGTCTTGGATATATACATACAGAAGGAAAAAGAAATACTATAGACTGGGTGTCAGATGAAAGAAGATCATTTGAAGAATTAGTGAGTTGGAATTATTATGGAGGAGCTAAGAAATAGTAACCACTATGAATATTCAAATCCGAGATAAAATATTTGTATTTATAGGTATATTCTTATTAGCCGTAAATACTCTATTTTCAACTGCTATTCCTTCTTTTCAATCGGTGAGAGATTCGATTCAAAATTCCGAACTGATTTTGTTAGACAGAAATGGAAAGATTTTACATGAAATAAGAAACAACAAACTAAATCGAAGAACAAATTGGATTAAACTAGAAAATATTTCTGACGCAGTCGTAAGAGCTTTATTAATTGCAGAAGACAAAAATTTCTTTGAACACAAAGGAGTAGATTGGAAAGCACTTACCGATGGAGCACTGCGTTATTTTACCTTTAGAGGAAAACGAGGTGCAAGTACGATTACGATGCAACTGGCTTCGATTCTTGAACCACATCTAAAAGGAAAAGCGGGCGGCAGAACACTTCCGCAAAAATGGGATCAAATTCAGTATGCACAGGAGTTGGAACGTAAATGGTCGAAGGAAGAAATTTTAGAGAGTTACCTGAATTTAGTAAATTTCAAAGGAGAGTTAGTTGGAATTGATTCTGCTTCTCGTGCCTTGTTTCAAAAAGAGGCGCATGGTTTAGATGAATTAGAGTCGAGTATCATTGTATCTTTTTTTAAATCCCCTTCTGGAAAGGAAAATAGAATTGCAGATAGAGCTTGTTATATTGCCAAAGTTCAAGAAAGTAATGTCGATTGTGAAAAAATCAAAGAAAAAGTGCGAGATATTTTTTCTAAGACGTATTATATCAAACCTAGAAATGGGTTTACTTATCATATTGCGCACGAACTTAACAAAACAGGGCAACAAAAATTAAAAACTACATTGGATTTAGAAATCCAAATTCTAGCCCAAGAAATACTTCGTAAACAATTACTAAATTTGAAAGGGAAAAATGTAAAAGACGGCGCCATTTTGGTTTTGGAAAATGCGACAGGCGATGTACTTGCCTATGTAGGAGGAGCTAGTCGAGACATTTCCTCTGCCTATGAAATTGATGGAGTCAAGTCAAGAAGACAAGCTGGTTCTACATTAAAGCCATTTATCTATGGACTAGCATTTGAGAAAAATATCATAACGGATAATACCATATTAAACGACAACCCGATTGACATTCAAGTAGGAACAGGTATTTATAGCCCTTCTAATTACCAAGATTCATTTTTTGGAGATGTATCGGCTAGAGTTGCACTTGCTTCTTCTTTGAATATTCCAGCAGTGAAAGTGTTGGGTATGTTAAATCTAGATGAGTTTTTGACAACGCTAAAAGAATTTGGATTTACGGAACTAAGAGAAGGGGATTATTATGGTTTGTCGATAGCACTTGGTTCTTTGGATATAAGTTTGAAAGAACTTACTAACGCATACAGGACGTTAGCCAATAAAGGTCTTCATTCTGAAATACGAATTAAAGAGCAAGATTCTCCAGGTTCTCCCAAACGAATTTTTTCTGAAAAAACCGTAGAGATTTTGTCAAATATTCTTTCTGACAAAGAAGCTCGCGCTCTTAGTTTTGGTTTAGAAAATCCACTTGTAACTAGGTTTAAAAGTAGTGTAAAAACAGGAACGAGTAAAGACATGCGAGATAATTGGTGTGTAGGATATAATCATAAGTATACGGTGGGAGTTTGGGTTGGAAATTTTTCTGGTGAGCCTATGTGGAATGTAAGTGGAGTTACTGGAGCTGCTCCCGTTTGGCGTGATATAATGAACTTTCTCTCAGAAGGACAAATCGAAATACAAAAAAATAATTCTAGAGAAACAGAAAATATTTTTGTCTCTACAAAAATCAGTCAAAAAACTAGCATAATGAAAATAGTCTATCCAGCAAATCATACAATCATTTCCGTTGATCCAGATATTCCAAAAGAAAATCAAGCAGTCTATTTTGAGTCTAGCAAATCAGACAAAGACGTTTACTGGTTGTTAAATGGAGAAATTTTGGATCGTGCGACAGGAATTTTTCTCTGGTATCCTGTTTACGGTAAATACAAATTATCCCTTGTTGATTCCAAGAAAAGAGTCCTAGATGAAGTCGAGTTTGAAGTAAGATGATATTAAATTATTTTAAAGATACACCGCAAGAGAAATTTGAAGATTACAATGATTTTGCGCTTTATATAAAACGGGAAGATAAAACTTTTGCTGGATTTGGAGTCAAACTTAGAAAAATTTATGGACTTGTTCAATTTCTAAAAAAAGGGAATGTCCAAGATGTGCTTCTGTATGGAAATCCTCATTCTAATTTCCTTTCAACTTTTAGCACTGTGTTAAAGCTTGAAGGATTTACTATTCATTCTCTTTTTTACACAAATGATCAGAACTTGATTACTGCAAATTCGATTTTAAGTAAACGTTTTTCTGACACAATTATTCATACAGGATCGAAAGGTAATCGGGAGTTTTACATTAGTGCATTCCAAAAAGGGTTCCCAAATGGATTTGTAATTCCCGAATTTGGAATTCATAAATCTGGTTTGGTTGGACTTACATTTCTCTGGAGAGAATTAGAAAAATCAGAATTTCTGGAATATTTATTTTTGGATATTGGTACAGGTTTCACAACATTATCCGCTCTAGAATATTTTAAAGAAAAGAAAGTTCAAATTATAGGTGTAGCAATTGGAAATAGGAGAGATAAAATTCAAACTGATCTAGAGACTAACGCAGACAAATTGGGTTTAGATAAAAAAATACTAGCAAATCTGAAAATATTAGAACCACTTACTTCGCCTGCATTTGCCAGTAAAAACAAAACATTAGAAGACTGGATTCGCAAAACTTGGAAAGAAAAACAAATTCCACTAGAGCCAGTGTATTCAGCAAAAACTTTACTTACTGTTCAGGAATATATTAAATCTCAGAAGCTTAAAGGAGCCGGAGTTTACATGCACCAAGGTGGACTTTTAAATCATTTGAAATATTTTTCAAATCTTTCTATAATNNCCACACCGTCTAACATCATCTCTGGTTTCATTTGGAAAAATTCAAATACACCGAGTTTAGTTTTTACTACCCTAGAATGAGCGGTTGTCACAACTTGCGTTCTAGTTGGGATTTGTGAGAGAATTCCATGAATATGAAGAGCGGTTAACAGTGATATATACCCATGTTCATTTCTTAAAAGATAAGGAGTGAGAGAAAATGGATGTACTTCTTGGTTTTGGGTAAATGTCCATAAGCCACGAACAACGGAATTGATTTCTTTTCTTTTTGCGATTGTATTTAGCAGTCTTGCAGATGCACTTATAGAAGTATTCGTTTGAATTGCGAAATCCCGCGTCGTAAAAATAGGACTTGATTGTAATACTGAATATTTATGTAAATTCATAGAGTGCTCCTAAAGTTCTAGTTCGCAATTTTTCCCAATTCTTTTTTCCTGAATACAAATCTCTTTTTTCTTCTAAAATTTTATATCCGTTCTTTTTTAAAGTTTCTACTCCACCACCAAATACATCTAAGTCCATATCTTCCGAATACCTCGGACTCTTTAGAAAGAAACGTAGATTCACCCCACCTTTTACTGAACAAAGTCCAGGATCGGTTATTTTCAAAAACCTTTCCAGAAAAACGAAGTGAAATAATTCTCGTCTTTGCATATCTGAATACATAAATTTATTATGTAGTAGAATATACAGAAATGTCAATTAAAATACTTAATGGATTTACGTCTGGAGTAAATTCTGAATTAGTTTTTTGCTAAGTGGTTTACTTACAAAATCTTTGACAAGTGGATTGTCTGTTGATTTAGTTTTGTCGGAAGGAGCTACAGAGGATGAGAGTATAAAAAAATGAACGTATTTTAAAAAAATTTGTTTGTGTTGTTCTATATGAACAAGAAATTCCCATCCACTCATCTGTGGCATGTTTATATCTAAAAAAATAATAGCTGCCGTCGGTTTTTCGATGTAATCCGCTATTAAAAAATCAAGTGCGATTATCGGATTTATAAATGCAATTACATTAGATTCTGGAAACAAATCTTTTAGAATTGTTTTATTGATAAAATTGGTAATTTCATCGTCGTCAACTAGAAGAATTAAGTCTGGTTTATTCATAGTAGGGAATTTCAATTATAAAAGTAGTTCCTTCTCCGACGTTACTTTCGATACGTATGGAACCACCAAGCAATTCGATTTGGGTTTTGATTATATAAAGTCCAATTCCTTTTCCTTCAATGTCAAAGTGGAAACGTTTGTACAATCCGAAAATTTGATTTCCATATTTTTCTAGATCAATTCCAATACCATTATCTTTAAATACAATTTCTATTTTATTCAAAAGTTTATTGGAACGAATCTGGATCATGGGTGTTTTTTCTTTTTGCGAATAATGAATACTATTTAAAATAAGATTATAAAAAATACTATAGGAGTAACTTTTTAAAGTTTTGATTTCATCAATTTGGGAAAAGTCTGTTTCTATGGTAACGGATTTTTCTGTGATAAGATTTTCGATACTTACCTTGATTGATTCTACAAGTTCCGAAAATTTTAAAGATTGTTTTTCTTCTTGGACTTGTTTTCTTACTTGTAAAATTTCACTTAGGTCTTTGATAATATTATCTAAATTTTCTGAGGCTCGGTGTAGGTTGCGGATAATCAAGTTATTCCTGTCTGTTTCGGATGAGTTTTCCTCTAATAGATTTGTGAGTCCAAGAATATTTGCTAGAGGAGAACGAAGATTATGCGATATGATATAAGAAAATTGTTCTAGGTCTCTATTTCTTTGTGCAAGGTTGGAAAGAATTTTTTCTCGCTCTAATTCTTTTTGTTTTTTTTCGGATAAGTCTCTTATAATGGTAAAAATTCTTTCCTGTCCACTTGATAATTGGAATATGCTGGAGTAAATTTCAGTTGGAAAAATTTCATTATTTTTACGAATAGAATTTAACTCACCTGTAAACACGGAAGAAATTCTCGAGTTCATAAACGCAGATTGACTTTCTTGATGAATAAGTGATTTGATATTTATATCATAAAATTCAGATTCTGAATAACCGAAGATTTTTGTAGCGGCAGAGTTGACTTTTATAATTATCCCACGGGAATTTGTAATGAAGATCGAGTCGTTTATATTTTCATATAAAGATCTAAATAAGTCTTCACTTTCTTTCAGTCTTTGACTAGATTCTTTGATGGAAGTAATATTTTGAAATGTCCCAAAAAGTTTTACAACTTTATCATAGACTAAGACGGGTTTGCAAGTAGCTCTAATCCAAACAATATTTGGATTTGTTTGGATTGGTTGTAGTTCTAAATCAAATGCTTTTCCAAAGTGCAAAGTTTGATGAATGGAATTTTGAAATATAAGTTTCGCTTCATCTGTAAATAAATTACTCATAGTATTTAGATTTAGAGTAAATTTTTCATGATCTAGACCGAAAACTTTAAATGTTTCCTCTGTCCAAGAAACTTCTTGTGT
>DDBL01000015.1:0-384 GCA_002333425.1 Leptospiraceae bacterium UBA2033 | reverse complement strand
CCATCTTTTCTCTGTACTGTCCATTCTGCGGCTAATTCCTCTTCGCCTTGAATAAATTTATCATGTAAGTCTGAAAGAATTTTTTTATAAGAATCAGGAACAACTGTTGTAAAATGTTTTCCTATCAGTTCGTTTTTGGTGTATCCATAAATCTCGCAATAACCTCGATTCAAATTCACAAAAAAGCCATTTTTATCAGTGATACAAATTCCGTTATTATTGCTTTCAAATACAGATGCGATTAGTTTTTCGGATATGCTTAACTCTGTTTGTAGGGTGCGAATACTGGTTATATCCAAAAAGGATAATGACACAGCCTCAATCGAAGATTCGTGTTTGATTGCTGGAGTTAAATTGTAAAGATACCAAGAAATAGATTTGTCT
>DDBL01000171.1 GCA_002333425.1 Leptospiraceae bacterium UBA2033 | reverse complement strand
ACTGTAAAGATTGATAACAAAAAAACTTTCAAAGGAAGTTATGTGCAAGGCTCTCCCGTCATCGACGTAGACGGAAAATTGAAAATAAAATTATCCTCAACAGAAGATGCACTCATGGTTGAGATGAAAGACAAAAGTATAGTAAATGAAAAAACTGAGCTTTCGTTCTTGAAGGAGTAAAGATTGATTTGCCACCAATGAGCAATGCTGTTAAAATAAAGTGAGTTCGACGTTCGAACTCACGTTAATTCAGTGTAGGAATTTACTTAGTAGAAATTTTTTCTTTACAAGACTCTAGATAGTATTGAGTAATTTTATCGAGGGGCGAAACCTTATATACCTCTATAAATTTTTCCTGAGCTTTCTTCCATTTTTCTTCTTGAAAGAGATTGACTGCTTCGCAAAATAAATCTTTCGTTTGTAATTTTAAGGCGAGCAACTCCTCCGAATCCGCATTGAAAACTTCGTATACCCAAACAGGTTGGGATTTCCCTTTCACGATTACTCTGTCTACAGGTCTAGTTGCGAATTTTGAAATATCTACAATCGTTTTAAAAGAATCTTCTGCAATAAGAAGACTTGCTCCATATTTCTTTGTCAAGCCTTCCATTCTAGAAGCCATATTTACAGAATCACTAATTACAGTCCCTTCCATCCTATCAAGGCTTCCAATAGTCCCAAGCATTAAATTCCCCGTATTAATCCCAATCCCAATTTCAATCGGTTTAAAGCCTGAATTATTTCTATGCAAATTGTATTCTCGTAAAATCTTTAGCATAGAAATTGCCGCATAAATAGCATTATCCGCAGTAGGGTCAGGAAAAAGTGCCATGATTGCGTCTCCAATAAATTTATCAATAAACCCATCATGTTCGTGAATTATGGGAGACATTTTTTTCAAATAAGAATTGATAAAATTGAAATTTTCCTTCGGACTCATACTCTCTGAAAGTGTTGTAAAACTTCGAATATCAGAAAATAACACTGACATAAATTTTTCGCTATAATCGCCTAACTTTACATTGATAATACTATCTTTACCGAGGAGTTTTACAAACTCTTGTGGCACAAACTTTTCATATGCCCCTGTCGTTTTAGATAGATTCAAATGATTTCTAATTCTAGTTAGTAATTCTGTTTTATTAAAAGGCTTTGTTAAATAGTCATTAGCCCCACTCACAAAACCTTGCACCAAATCATTTGTCTGATCTTTTGCAGTAAGCATCACGATTGGCAATATGCTGGCATTGTATTTTTCTCGAATTTTCAAACAAACTTCAAACCCAGTCATCTTGGGCATCATGACATCGAGTAAAATCAAATCAGGTATAGCATCCGAACTATTTAGAATGGCAAGGGCTTCTTGACCGCTTCCAGCTTGAAGGACTGTGTATTTTTCAAAGGAAAGATGGTTATACAAAACTTGTAAATTAATCGGTTCATCATCCACGATTAGAATTCTATATTCATTAAAATCCATAAAATCCGATATAACATCGGAAGAAATTTCATCGGGAGTTGAATCCTTTAATCTTGTAACTGTTTCTATTTGGTAGCGGGTGACTGCTTTTTCTTTAGATACTGGTAAGGTAAAAGTAAACACAGAGCCTTTTCCCAGTTCAGAGGATACTCGGATATTACCCCCATGCAATTCAATGAGTTGTTTGGAAATGGTTAAACCTAATCCAGTTCCGCCAAAACTTCTATCGGCTGATGAATCAACTTGTTCAAAGGAAATAAAAATAGATTCCAATTTATCATTAGGAATTCCTATCCCCGTATCTGAGATTGCGATTTCCATCATTTCTTCATTTAAAGTCGCCGCGATTTCGACATGACCGCTTTCCGTAAATTTAATCGCATTGCCGAGAAGATTATACATAATTTGTTGAATTCTATTTTCATCTCCTATAGCTGCGGGAAATTCAATCGGGATAAGATTACGAATTTCTATTTTTTTATTTTTAAGTTGTGTCTGTGATAGGGTTAATACTAAATTAGCCAGTGAATAAATATCGACGGATTTTTTCTCCAATGCAATCTCATGACTTTTCATTTTTGAAAAATCTAATATATCATTTACTAGATTAGCCAGTCTTTTTGCACTCGTAATAACCAATGATAAATTATAAGCAACTTTTTCCGATACATGACCAACAGCACCGTCTAGCATAGATTCGCTGAGACCAATAATTCCATTGAGTGGAGTCTTTAATTCATGAGATGTATTCGCTAAGAAATCATCTTTTACTTTATCGAGTTGTTTTAATGATTCATTTTTGTCTTTTAGCTCAAGAGCCAAGTCTTCCGATAAAGAAAAAGCTTTTGAGAAATTTTTCGAAAGCAGAAAACTTTGTAACAGGATGAATGCGAAAAAACCAAACGGCGCAATATACGCAGTATTTATAATTAGGTTGCTATAAAGAAAATCATGAATGATTGTAGAGGAAAAAATCACAAGACTTAGTAAAAAAATTCCCGCTCCAGAAGCCTTTCTCTTAAATGCAATAGACAATACAATGATTCCATACAGAATAAAAACTAATGTTATAACTTGAAATGCTTGAACCGTGTACGTATAAATATACGAGTCTGTAAACAAAACAATAATACTAAACAATGCTGAAAAGGTATTGCAAGCTACGACCATCGGATAATAGGTAATATCCTTAAAAAGTATATAAAAGTAATTTATAAAAAATGGTAATCCAAGATAGAAAGTCAAGTATTCTAACTTCATTGGTATTTCCCAGGGGATGGATGGAACTAAAAGTAAAATAGTTTTTTCGCCCGTCGCCAAGGTTCGAAAACTAATTAGGAGACAGAAAAATCCAAAGAATAAAGCTTCGAGCGCTTTTTTTCTATTTAAGTAGAGACCAATATGATATAGCCCCATTATGAAAACGCTTGAAAAAACAAAAAAGTCTAGAATAATCGAATAATAAATCTTCTTTTGAATTTTATCTGAATTTCCTATTTCTAAAGGATACCAAGGACCACCAATTCGATAATCATAATTTGAAACTTGTAAAACTATATCTAGATGTTTATTGTCTGATAAATAAGGAAAACTCATTGGCGTTGAACTTGGGTATGATGTCTCTTCGAATTCTGAGACGATTCCAGATTTAAAAACCTCTTTACCATTGATAAAAAGACGAGAACTTGTTCCGAAGTTTCTAGTGTAAAAACTTAAATTTTCTGTTTCCGAAATATCTAGTTGTAATCTATAAGTCGCGTAGCCTTTAGCCGGTAGATACTCTCCATTAACTTGCATAGAATCCCAAGTACTTGGAAGTGGAGAATACATTTTTACATTCAGATTATTTGGATCTGAGAAATTCTCCGGAGTTAAAAGTTTTTTCCAATAGAATTCCCATTCTCCATTCAAAGCAACAGGCGTATCCAACTCGGAAAAACGAATGTTCGTTAAATCAAGCTTTCCTTTTACTGCAACTGAATCGGCGTGCACCAACGCACCGCAAAAAAATAGAAAAATTAATAAACAAACTCTAAACATAGTGTTGGCTTCCTTTCAATATTGCGTATCCTATTTTTACGAAAAGAATCTGTCTACAAGTAAATCCTAAAGGGAGTTAATTCTTCTAGAAATTTGTATTCAACTTCTCGATAATTCTATCCCATTCTACTCATTTGTAGATAGAGATTAGTGTCCGGAGTGGGTTTGCTTTCAGACACACGTAAATCTCCGTTGTATCATAAACTCCATCACTTTTGAAAATATATTCCAATGAATATAGAAATAAAAATTAAAANNTGAATGAATGGTTTCAAAATAGTAAGAATAATTACAAGCCCAAAAAAAATTAATGTTACTATTTGTTCTTCATTCATAAATTTACAATTATACCTTAACTTAACTACTTTTACTTTTTTAACTTAAATGGATTAAAATTTTCTTCAATTCATTTCTTTGTAGTTTAAAAACTTTCCATTCTCTTTATCAATTAAAATTAGAAAATTTTACCCCGTTTAGTTCATAACACCTTATTATGAAAGAGAAGCAATCCACTTTTGCTTTAAGCTTTTAACTTTGTGGGATNNTGGATGCAGATTACTAGAAAAATACAGGTGCAAAATGGAAAGAACTTGGGGTTCCCGGTGAAAAAGAAAATTTAGGTTCTGGTGTTGCCTATTGTCCTCATTGCGATGGTCCTTTCTTTAAAGATAAAGACGTTATCGTTGTTGGTGGTGGCAATTCAGGGATCGAAGCCGCATTAGATTTGTCTAATATTGTTAAGTCTGTAACTGTTCTGGAATATGCCAAAGAATTGAAAGCAGACAAAATCTTAATAGATAGAGCATTAGAACAATCTAATATATCCATTCGCAATTCAGTCCAAACAAAGTCAATTGAATCCAAAGATGGAAGAGTCAATTCACTAGTTTATATTGATAGAGATTCTGAGAAAACTGAAACTATACCAATCGATGGAATTTTTATCCAGATTGGACTTGTTCCCAACACTCAATTTCTTTCTAACACCGTTGAATTGACTAAGCACGGAGAAATAGTTATCGACTCGCATTGCAGAACAAATGTTATGGGAATATTTGCTTGCGGGGATGTAACAAATACTCCCTTCAAACAAATTATCATTGCAATGGGTGAAGGAGCAAAGGCTGGACTTTCTGCGTTTGAGTATGTTAATAGGATTAAATAAAACTTAGAGAGCCAAGAAATGTATAACCCAGTAAAAGATGGAATAGAAAAAACTTTTACCTCAGTAAAATATCTTGAATCCAAACCTCCGAATGACTTATCTAGGTATGTTCACAATTTTTGGGAACTTAAAACAGATTCTATTTTGCATGATAATTTTTGTTTGCATGTAATTCCAGACGCATGTGTAAATATTTTATTTAACTTAATGGATACAAAAATAGCTGGGGTTACTGCACTTCATACTAGTTTTGAGGTTCTGAATCTAGGTAGATCGTTTCATTATGCTGGTATCCAATTTTTACCGGGAGTATGGAATGGTGATCGAAATGAAATTATTGATACTTATGTTGGTTCCCCTTATCTCGGAAAATTACCTTTAGTTGAAACAAGTATTAAACTTAAACCATTAGACTTTTCTAATAAACAACCAATATTCTCTGAACTAGTAAGATGGTTTATAAAAGAAGAATTTGTCGCAAATAATCTTGTCACAGAAAAAATACTTTTGAATCTTGAAGAGATTCAAACTGTTGAAGATATGGCATCGGTTGTAGAGATGTCTCCTAGACAGTTACAAAGAACTTTAAAAAAAATGATTGGATTTTCTCCACACGATTTTCTAAAAGTATTGCGACTGCAAAATTCTTTTAAAGGTCAATATCTAGCATCTTTTTCTGACCAGTCTCATTTTATTCATTCATTTAAAAAAATTACAGGTTATACACCAGTTACTTATTACAATAAGTTTGATGTCTGATATATACAATACTCTTCATTGATGTATTTATTTAGTGGTCACAAATAATTAATAGTGAGGAGCACTATATGACAAAAGCAAATGCAATTGGATGGTTTGACATCTATGTAAATGATATGAAAAGGGCTACAACTTTTTATGAGACTGTGTTAAAACAAAAACTTGAAAAAATTGCAGACCCAACTGGTGAGACTGAGATGATGAGTTTTTCGGGAGATATGAAATCTTATGGAGCATCAGGTGCTTTGGTAAAATCAAAATACTCAAAGCCAGGGGTTGGGGGTACAATGGTTTACTTTAGTGTAGAAGATTGTGCGGTTGAAGAAGCTAGGGTGATCAAAGCTGGTGGTAAACTTCTAAGACCAAAATTTTCTATTGGAGAATTTGGCTTTGTTTCTTTATGCGAAGATATTGAAGGAAATCAGTTTGGTCTTAACTCAATGAAGTAGTTTTTCATTTTGGGCGAATTTTTTTGTGGGGATGTTTTGTGATAGGCATGCCTGTGATTTACCCCCACAAAAAAACTGGGCTGTCAGCTACTGTCAAAAAATTGTTTATGCAATTTTTTGACACCGCTTCCATCCCGTTCGCTTAGTATTGTAAAATTTTAATGTATCATCTCGCGATACTATCATGTAGTGAAATGATACCTATTCATATCTATTTATACTGACGAATATTCTTAAATAGAATCATGCTGACAAAAGACATTAGAGTTTCTTTCTAGTAATTTG
>DDBL01000110.1 GCA_002333425.1 Leptospiraceae bacterium UBA2033 | reverse complement strand
GGTTTGAAACCTGTCTTTACATCAAACATGATCCGCAACATACAATTCCTACTTTATGGAATGTTTTTGATGTTTGTGTTCTACAATTGCACGAGCACACCAACAAAGGTTCCAAACAAACTAGATTTGAGTGAAGAGCGAAATTTGATAGAAGATTCAGAAGAAATTCCAAAGGAGCAAAAGACTGTTATCCTCAGAGCATTTGACAAAGCAGATTCAGTCAATGAAACGGTGAGAGTTTACGCCAGACAGTTAGAAGAGCAAAACGCACAGTTAAAAAAGGATTTGGAATCAGAAAAAGAAGATGCAACTGCTTATCGCAAGTGGCGAAACTGGACAATAGCTGTTATCCTCATACTCATAGCATGGCAGACTAGTAAATACTGGTTACCCGTTTTGAGACGGTTGATAGGTATTCCAGTATGATTTTCAATGTCATGGTGAGCCTGTCGAATCCATGCTTAAACGATTTAGTATCCTTCGACAGGCTCAGGATGACAACAAATATGAAAATAAACATCGGTGTTTATCGGTGTAATCGGTGGTAATCTTTGAAAAGTTTTGAACAATCAGACAACACAGGATTTCTCTTCATAAACGAAGACAAATCAAACACAAAAAGCCCCACTTACAAAGGAACGATAGTAATTGACGGCTTGAAATATTCGATTGCTGCCTGGTATAGAACATCAAAGAAGAGCGGAAAGAAATTTCTATCCCTCAAAGTAAATCCAGTGGCGAATTCGTCTACTTCTGATTTTCCTCCAGTGGGTGAAGACGGTAATCCAGAGGACGTATTTTAATGGAAACAAGACAATGCCCACATTGTAAACGAGAGATAGAAGATTTAGTAGACCCAGAGATCAGGCTAACGGCAAATATTGATTTCTGGTTAAACCATTGTCTAGAGATGATAAAACGGGGAAGTCAATTCAGTAAAATAGAAAGGCTACCAGAAAGTATGCGTAACCATCCCCGCATAATAGAATTTTACGAATCAGTCCCAGAAAGAATCAAGAAACGAAAAATAGAACTCAATTCCCCTCTTTCCTAAAGAGGGGCAAGGGGAGATTCCATGACCGAAGCGCAAAGAGTTCACTACCCAAATTACCAAGCAGTAGGAATAGCAAAAAGATACATCGAAGGCAAACGAATATTAACCTACGAAGAATACTGTAGATACTACCCCATCTTGTCATTCCCGAAATCCCCTATCGGGAATCTCAAATACAACAAAGGAGAACAATTTCACTAGGAAATAAGAACATAAAAAACTAAGCGAAATTAAACGAAACTTCTTATAACTAAGGAGAGGATAGATTAATGTACCCACAAGCACACATCAACAAATTCAAATACTATGTATTGATTGCGTTAGGATTATACACATTACTCATCGTATTTCTAACAAACAATCTAAACGGCAAATCAATCGTATCCACTAAAACACCAGTGTTAATCTACGAACTAATGATAGACTTCGGAAACGACGCAGTATTTCTCCACGAAGTCACAAAATACAAATGGTATTGTGAAGAGCGAGTAAAATACATTACCCGCAAAGACAACGTAAAAGCATATTGTGTGAAGAGGGAATTGTAGAAATGAAAGAAAAACCAATACTATACAAAGACATAATGGTGAAGGCAATTCTAGCGGGTAACAAAACGCAGACGCGAAGGGAAAAAGGATTAGAAGATATAAACGAAAATCCTGATGATTTTGTATTTTTTAAAAGTGGAATTTCAGATAGCGGAAAAAAAATGATTCTACTCAAAGACACAAAAGGCAAGATAGCGGTTTATTCCAATTCGCCTTACGGCTGGATAGGTGATAGACTTTGGGTAAGAGAAGCGTTCAAAGATACTGATGACATTGGATTCGTCCCAGATGAGAATACACCACGATACCTCTACAAAGCAGATGATTATATGAATGAATGGAAAGGTTGGACACCATCCATCCACATGCCCCGCAAAGCATCACGGATAACGCTAGAAATTGTAGACATACGAATTGAGCGGCTAACGGATATTTCAGAACAAGACGCAATCGCCGAGGGTATAGAGATTTTCGATAACACCGAAGATGGAACTTTTGATTTAACCAATCCAGACAGCTACATCGCACGAGACTATCTAGACAACGATAGATACGCTAGCACAGACAATGCTGCACGCTCTTTTCTGTCCTTATGGCAAAAAATAAATGGAATCGGTTCTTACATAAAAAATCCGTGGGTATGGGTAATTGTGTTTAAGAGAGTAATGTAAAATGAAAAAGCCTTTTCGGTTATTTGATTTAGAAGGATTGAGTTTTACTGTGAGTGAAAATCTCATTTATTAAAACACTGTATAGGAAAAGCGAATCGCCGTTAGTCTCTACAATTACAGAACCAAAGAACAAACAGCTTTTGTTGCTTTAAGCAAATTTTCGTAGAATTAAATAAAATAACCGTTGACTTATTACACTACAAACAATATTGTAACTACAGGAGGTGCTTATGACACTGATTATAGTTCTAACGTTCTTCTTCTTCCTAATCGGAGTTGGTAGCTGGCTTGGCTGGAAACTCCTAAACTGGGAAGAAGAAAAGAACGATAAAAAAAGCTAAAAATAAAAAGTCAGTCAGCTAAAAGCTGGCTGACTTTAGTGTCATAGCATCTCTGTTTTTTTCAAGTACTTTTTAGGAGGATAAGATGAAAAAGGTAATCTACTTTTGTGTATTTTTAATGACAGTCACAATGTGCTTATATGATTCATTTGTAACTATAAGCAAAACTTCATTTCCGACAGTGTTAGGTCTAGCAATCATTAGCCTCTCTGTTGGAATATTATTCATTTTACTTTGGCTAGAATTTAAAGAAATGGCACTTGCTACCGGAATACTTTTGTGGGGTATTCCCATTACAAATGCGTATGAATTGTCTAAGGAAGGAAAATCAGGTGAGGAAATTTTGTTTTTTGTTCTTTCTCGAATTGCAATAGGAATTGTTTTTTATATTTCTACCTATGAATCAGTTGAAATCACCAGAAACGAATTCAAGGAAAAAAGACGATGACTGCAAAACGACTTTCCGAAATCAAAAAAAATCATGAGTCCGCTCGATTAGAATTGATTAACGCACTAAAGGAAGTTAATCAAGGAAAATCCTTTCGAGCAATGGCAGAAATTCTAGAAACCGACCATTCTCACTTAAACAGAATCGTCACTGGCAAACAAGATTCAAGCGTCGAAAAATTAATTGAGTATCTAGAAAAACTTTTGGTTTGATTAGATATAGCTGGCTTATTTGTGAAATTGAAAGATTAAATAACAAGGTAGCCTAACCATGCCTATCAAACCCGAAAATAAAAAGCTATATCCCAAAAACTGGAAAGAGATTTCGCTCTATATCCGCAAGGAAAGAGCAAGTGGCAAATGCGAATTTTGCGGAGTAGAAAACTACTCTGTTGGTCACTGGGTAGAAGATAAATTTTTTGCGACTAACGAAGCAATCCGAATGAATGAGATGTATGGACTAAATGTTTATGAGTCGATACCAGAGAATAAAGATTTTGTAAAAGTTGTATTAACAGTAGCGCATCTCGACCATAACCCTAGCAACTGCGATTACTCAAACTTACGCGCTCTCTGCCAGCGTTGCCACTTACGCTACGACGCCAAACACCACGCCACAACCGCAAGACAAACCCGGGATAAGAAATACGGTATCCAATATCTATTTCAATCCTGAATTATATTTATCTACTCCTAAGTTTACCCTGAAAACATCTCTTATTTCAGTTGCATTTAATTTGGTTTTTATTCGTTTCGATTGTGGTTTTTTACAAAATTCGGCTATCCCGTAGATGGATATGCAACATATAAATTAAAAATTTTACTGCAGGAAGGAGTAAATGATGATTTGGCGCTTTCGATTTCTGATGCCGGTTCTAATTATGCGATGTACATAAATGGAAATCTTTTTTCGCAAAATGGAAAGGTAGGAAAAACAAAAGAAGAATCTGAAGTCTATTTGAAATATAAAAATTTAGACATACCTAAAGAATGGACAGAAAACGGAGAACTAGAATTAATCATACATGTCTCTAATTTTCATGATGTAGCTGGCGGGTTTTGGGATGCTATCAAATTAGGAACACAAGCGGAAATAAGTAAAACTGCAAAACAAAAAAATGCTCTCGATTTGATTGTATTTGGTTTTCTTTTTATGATGGGTCTTTATCATCTAGGGCTTTATACAATTCGTAAAAAAGATACCTCTCCGCTTTTTCTCGGAATGTTTTGTGTTTTATACCAATTCTATAAAGT
>DDBL01000089.1 GCA_002333425.1 Leptospiraceae bacterium UBA2033 | reverse complement strand
TGCTACTTTGTCAAGTTCTAGCAATAAGTTTTAATCACAGTTATTAACTACAAAATTGCCTTTTGGAATACAATTACAATAAAGTTTAAAAGGAGCATTACAGCGTGTTATTTACAAAAATGCCGTTGTTGCGGGTTTTCTTTTCTTTTTTGCTTACTTTTTTCTTTTCTTTTTCACAAAAGAAAAGAAAAAAGTAAGAGAAAGATTCATTTTGAAGAAAATAATATATTCTTTAAAAGTCAAAATATGGTCTGAAAAAGCTTAGTGCGACTTGACAAAGTCGCATTAGAAATAACTGTTAGACCAAGAAATTCTAAGAAAAAAGAATTCGTATTAGTAAAGGCTTAACTAAGTCGTAAACGTATCAAAAAAACGCATAAATCCATTATTCTTCGCGATGAATATATAATTTACGGGCTAACTGTTTTAGCTCCGCTTCTAATTCGGAAATATTTTTTCCTTGAATGGAATCGGAAGAAAGTATTTCGCCATTCTCCAAATTTTTTACAGAACAAACCAAAACAGTTTTAGTGGCTAACACATGAAAATCGCAGTCGATGGAAAAATTGGTTGAAGGAAGTAATTTTCCTGATCGTAAAGTATCTTCTGTAATCTTTTTATCTTTGATAAAGTAATCAAAGGAGGAAACAGTCTTCCAATGATTGGCAAAATTTTGGGTTAGTTGTAAATTTTTCTCACGATCATATTCCAAATATTGAAACACAGGAATCAGAAAGCGTTTTTCTTTGCCATCTTGCAATCGACTAGCGATAGTCGTTTTGCAATGACTTGAAAGAAGAAAAAGGATCAGCGTAAGTGGGAATAGAATGTAGTTCATCTCTTTCATTTCAGACTTGGAACTCGCTGTCTAAGTGTTTTGATTGTTTTCTCGGTATAACCTATCGTCTTATATTTGATTAAACCATCACTTCCAATTAAAAAGGTAGCTGGTACTTCTAGTGAGGGTAAATACGCTTTAGCCGCAACTTGGTAAATATCCAACAATACAGTTTCGGTGATATTTGCTTCCGAAAGAAAGGATTTTATTTTATCTCTTTCTTTGGCAGAATCAATATTGATAAAGATTAGTTGGACGTTAGGCGATTCTTTGGCTAGTTCTTGTAACTCTGGCATTTCTTTTTTACATGGGATACAATAAGTTGCCCAGAAATTTATAATCAATGGTTTTTTCTTAACATACTCTTCAAAGAAAATCGGTTCACGATTTTTTTCTTGAATTAACACAAAGGACGAAGGTGCCTCTTGTGTGTTCAAGTTGGAGAATAGAAGGAGGAATAAGATTATTAGTTTTTTCATATTTTTTAGTCCACGTAATTTCTTAGGATGCGTATTAATTGTGATTTGGGATTTGATTGATTCCCAGAAGTAACTCCAACTAAAATTCGAGGTATAGCTGAAATTGTATCAATAATAATATCAGGAGCATATCCTTGTTCGATACTTCCGCCTGTTAATGCTAAATTATTAAATGTACAATTTATCATATCCAAACTGCACCTATATAGTCCGGGATAATAAAAAGTTCCGCCTGTTGTATAATTAACTGCGATTAGTACTTTAGCGTTCGCTTGGTCTAGAAAAATCATGGTACCAAAAGTTGACTTTGCATCAAAGGTGGTTGCAAGGTTTGTATGAGTGCATGAGGATCCGTCAAGATTACATTTAAACACTGAAGCCACATATTTTACAGTATAATTACTAGTAGTCACAAAAAGTTTATTATTCACTAAATCAATAGCAAGGGAAGGCTCTCTTCCTGAAATACTACCTTGCCCAGCAGAAACATCAGTATAAGTACAACTGGATCCATCTAAGTTGCATCGAAATAAGGAAGGTCTTCCGTTGTTGGTTCCAAAATTATTTCGTGTAACAGCTAGAAGTTTTGAATTCGTCGTATCAATTCCTGCTGCAATTCTACCCGCATACGAAGACAAATCTCCCATGCCCGCAGAAATATCAGAAAAAACACAACCCGTTCCATCTAATTGACACCGAAATAAACTTAGACGTAGGCTAAAACCAGTTTCTGAATTCTCTGTAAGCAGCAAAATTTTACTATTTACATTGTCCAAAAGCAATTTGGGCGATCCTCCGCTTAGATTTCCTCGACCAGCAGAAATATCTATATGTGAGCAAGAGGAACCGTCTAGACTGCAACGAAAGAGGGATGGTTTCTTATTATTGGCAGTATTCTCAGTCGATATAAGTATTTTAGAATTCACAGTATCTATTACCATGGATGGTTTGTATCCAGAACCCTCTCCTTGATTTGTCATTGCGGATACATCTTTACTAATACAAGATGTTCCATCAAGATTGCAAATCGACAGTTTTAGTTGGGATGCATATAAATTACTCGATCCATTGCTTGCTATTAATATTTTTGAATTTACATTATCAATTGCAATTGCCTGATGCTCAGTTCTTTTTATATCTGTACCAGAAACATCTAGATAGGAATTACTAGGATCATTGATATTAATCGTAACAGGATTTGCAGGATAACCGCCGGTAGTCGATAATGTCGCTGTAACTGCTCCAAAGATATAATCTAAAGGAGATACAGTTACCTGCAGAGTCTGGGAAGTATTATAATTATCCGGAGTAAAGGTAAAAGTAGTTTTATTTACGCTTAGAAAATTCGATTGACTGAGAGCCACTGTAACAGTTCTATTTGCATCCGGTTTATGAGAAAGGCTAATTCCCAAATTGGACGTGCCACCTTTGTTTACGGTAAGTACGCCACTTACAACGATTGCTGGAGTTATATTTTGAGTGTAATTCGCAGAAAAACCAATACTGGAAGCACTAAATTTCGCATAAACAGAAAAACTCAAATTAGTTGAAGTTGGCGTAGAAGCGGAAATACTGGCAAGTGTGACAGTAAAAGATTGAGAAACATTGTAATTATCCGGTGTAAATACAAGTTGCGTCTTGTCTATAGTAGGTGAATAGGATGATAATGTAGATGATTCTAAGGTAATTGTCATATTGTCAATAGGTTTAAATTTTAAAGTTACAGCGTAGGTATATTGATCACCAGGAAGTGCATCTAGACTTATACTGTTATTTAGTTGTACTCCTTTTGAATCTTTAACAATCAACGCTTGCTGATTGCTTTTATTCTTAATTGTGATAATTTTCGTTGTTTTCTGAACAAGGGGACTTTCAAACTCTATTGTAATATCAGGGTCAATTAAAAGTACAGATGTAGCAGTGATGCTAAATATTTGAGAAGTGCGAGAATTTGCCTTTGTAAAATTTAAAGTTACTTCACTTAGATTATTAATTTTGATACTACTATCCAAGGATCTTATAGTAATCGTAGTATCTGTTTCAATTTCCTTGTTAAACTTGATTTCTATGTTATTGGTTGTCGCTCCATTGTCTATGGTAGTAGGAAAATTTGGCGTTTCTATAGAAAGAGCAACAGTAATCACTTCTTGGACAATTTGTGTGATGGGAGCAAATGAATAGCCATAAAAAATTCCAGTTCCATTTGCAGGGTCAGCAAAATTATTCAGATTGGCTTTCATACAAGAAGAGAGACTGAGAAAAAGGATTATGCTTATTAAGTTCATTTTCATTTCTATCACCTAAAATTTATATTTAATTTGAATTTGATAATAGTTGGAATCTTTTTCTTGAGATCTGTCAAAAGAAAACCTTTGGTCTTTCGATAAATCAAAGAATAAAGTAAGCTTTTTTTCTTTTGGTTCAAAATAATAGGCATCACCAATATTAAAAATCCAAAAAACAGCCAACAGCCCCAAAGAGAGGTTTACTTGATTTTGCGATTCGAGTACTGTTTCACGTTTGGGGTTAATCGTGATATAATTATAAAGTATTGCATTCTGACCAAGTAGATAAGGCAATCCTAAAGTAGAATTATAATCTGCTTGTGCGTTTTGAAAACCTTGGTATTGACTTAACAGGTTTCCGAGAAAAATTATACCCAATGAACTATAGATGGCTCCTTTCATTTCGTCTTGTTTATGCCATTGTCCCCATCCTGGAAAAATCGCTGATCTCCATACATACGGGGTGCGAGGTTTACGAATTACAACACTTCCTTCGTCTACACCCGAGGCATGTGCAGAAATTTTTCTGATAAAAACTTCGTTCTTCGATTCAAAGTCCTCAATTGAATTCAAAGATGTTTGCTCAGCAAAATCCAACCTTCCCGTTGTGACATCTACAATATTTGCGGTAATTATGTATTTGCCGCTTATATATTGAACTTTCCCTTCCAAAATTTTATCAGCCGCCAAGAGTTGTCCGATTTGTACCGAGCATTTTGTATCAACGCAACCTTTTTGTTGAAATGCTTGTTCTGCTAATACCTTTCGAATAGACGATCTTTCGATAATCACAAATAATTTTGTTTTGACTAACTCTGTTCTCAGAATGTCAGAGATATACTCTGTCTCTTTTACAGAGACTCCTTTATCAGGTTCCAAATCTAAAACGGCAAGGCGAGACTTCTCCTTGGTTGCCTGCGAATAAATGGAAGAAAAAGTGAACAACAAAAGACAGTTGAAAACTAGGAGCTTTATCATAGATTTCTTCTTTATGAATTTTAAACAAAAAAAGTCAATGTATTTTTTAATCTTACTTCACCCGTTGGACTAAAATTACTAATGAGATTTTGGGTTGAATCATTCTGCACTTTTAGAAAGATTAGTTGGAGAGAAAAGTGGTGGATAATAGAGATTTTCCATACACTGGGGCAAATGGATGAATTATATTTTGTTAAGAAATAAAGCGCTTACTTTACTTATTTTCCTATGTGGGTTTATCAATTTATATGCTGGTGCTGGTTCTTATGCATGTAATGCCGTTCAGCAAAGACAGAAAAGAATAGTGGCTTGGAATAAAGAAGAGTCATGTTTTTTTTATAACTCTTATACTTATATGCATACATCTTCTCCTCATGCATATCTTTCATTTAAAATTCCGAAGTTGAAGGAGGAGTATTACAATTATCCTGTAAATGTTTCAGCATCTAGACGAGATCGTTCTATTCCTATTTTAATCGAGTTCAATTCAAACTATCTTAATCCGCGAAAAATAGATTTGCAGTATTATCAAGCTAGTTCGGTTTTCAAAGAAAAAATAATCGAAACCAATCCTGCAATACGGAAACAAAATTGTCTTTATTTTGCTTCTGGTTCCCAATATAGATTTCCCGTACCTGCAATGACTAGTGAGTTGCGAGTGATTATTTATTATGACCTTGCTCTCGAGAAAGAAAAATATGAATATTTAAAAGAATACGGTTGGTATGCAAGTCAAGATGAATTCTATGAAAATAGAAGTTTACTACTTCAACAGTTTGCATTCGAAAAAGGGAAAGAATATGAACTAAAAATAGAAGTCAATCCAGAAGTAATTATTCCTGATGTAGATGAACATATTCCACCAAATTTGAATGGTTTCAATCTTTCGATTCAAGAACTCCCACCTAATACCAAGTTTGCGTTTGATGGTAAGGATGATATTGGTAAGACATATGAACAAGTGAAGAAAGAATTCATTCTGTATGACAAGGATGCAGAGAAGTAATGGTTAATGGTTAATGGTTAATGGTTAAGTGGATAATACAGAGTAGCCGTAATGGAATATATTTTTAGAATAAAAATGAAGATAGTGTTAATTTTAGTAATGTTGGCTTTTGTGAGTTTAGGGGCACAGGAAACAGCTCCCAAGAAAACAGATCCATATAACTGGTATTTTTACGTTGCCGGTGGTGGTGGAAAGGCAACTTCCTTTGGAGTAAATGCGGTTACCGCCGGTGGACAAACTGGATTTGAGTATAGACCAAACCCTTATTTAGGCTTTGGTCTTGGAGTTGGAGCCAGCAATTGGGCGGTTAAAACAGAAACAGATTATCAAAAAAACTTATTCATAATAGCAGGGTCAGGAATCATATCTCGTGGTGCGGCTTTATACCTTCTTCCAATTGCCGCCGCTTCTCGGTCTGAGTATACTATAACATACAATAATTATCAGGCTAATTTTAATTTCCACATGAATGGTGAAAAAACCTTTGATCCCTATATAGGCATTGGAGTTATTGGCGGATCTTGCACTGGCGTTGTAAAATGTACAATTACCGGTGGAGAACTTAGACTTGGGCTTCAAATTAATTTTAACAGAATGTTTATTTTTATCCAAGCCCAAGGACAAACTTTAAATTTTAAAGAAGAAGGAAATACGGTTGTTTCTAATGCATCGAATGGCATGGGTATATTTGGATTAGGCGTTAGATTTTAGGAATAAACGACAATGAAGGAAAAGTTTATTCTGAGACTGATGTGGGGAAGCTGCGTAAACATTTTCCTTAACTTGACAGCCTGCCGGAGCATTACATGGAGTATCTGCTCTTATTGCGTTTAATCAATCTTATCCACTCGATTTGCCGAACGCCCAAAGAAGTAACAGACGGAGCAGGAAGGATGATGACAGATACGTCAGGCGCAAGTCAACTTAGTTACAAGTATACGGGGTAACAAGACGATCAGGATACTGGGTTGTATTACTACAAGGTGAGATACTATGACCCTGAGATTTGGTTAATGGAAACGATTCCTTAGATATTCTTTTACCTGATTGTTTAATTGTATATTTAAGAACTTGCAGTAGCTAAAATCTTTGAAAAATTCGATGAAATTAAATGACTTTGATCTGCTTTCAGTATTTCAAAATAAGCGAACAATTAAACTCTAATTGACAGGATTCAAAAGAAAAACTTAATAGAATGTAGGAAATAATGGATGAATACAGCCACGAGTTTAAAACCAGAAATAAAAAAGATTGTAGATACCGCGTTACAATATATCTTATCCGCAGGCAAGCCAGACAAAGTATTTTTGTTTGGTTCTTACGCTCGAGGTGAAGAGAATGAAGATAGTGATATGGATTTTTATATAGTGGAAGATTTATCCATTAGAAAAGGAAGCAATGCGGCAAAATACTATAAGGCTCTCTTTCAATTGAATCATGCGAAAGATATAATTGTTAGAAGTCCGACTGACTTTGAAAAGAACAAAGCAATTTTAAATACGCTAGAGTATGATGTCTACAAAGAAGGAATAGTATTATATGAAAGAAAGTAATCAATTAGCTCTGCAATGGATTGCTATTGGTGATGAAGATTGAGATTCTTCCATTCAATTGGATTTAGAGTATCTTATCAATCTAACTGAATTTGCAGTGGAGATGCGCTATTCGGTAAATCCAAACATTGACGAAGAGTCTTTGTATTCCAGGCTACAATTATGTTCAAACTATTAGAACAATGGTTTTTTCTAAAATAATATAGGATTAAATTGGACTACTGCATAAAAACTAGACTGCAAATTTATATGTCCGAATTAGCTCGACAACCTGTAAATGGGATAAGGCTTCCTTCGTGTTTGCGATACACTTAGATTACCTCTAAACTTACCTCTAAAGATAGGTGCAAAGATAGGAAAAAAATTTTATATACCCTTTGCCAAAAGTAATTACCCAATTTGTAAAAAATTGGGTATTCCCAAACGCCAAAAATATAGTTCAATTTAAAACGAGTGGGTATTTACTTTTGGCGTTTGGTATAGGCAAGTTTGGACCTATGTTTACACCCATCTTTGGACCTATACTAAGTGTATCGCCAGTATATACAAAGTGTATAGAAATAGGGTTAAATATTTTTTCATTTTTAATTCAGTCAAGTTTCGATTAGCCTCTCACGAAGATTTTAATAACCTCAGTATGTATTTGAGAATTTAAGAGATATAAAGATGATTAAATTAATACTTCTACTACTGATAGGAATTTTTCTACCAACGTATTTCTATCTTCGCAGTTTACCACTTACAATAAATGATGCTTTCAACTTTGATGGAAAAGAATTTCGTATTGCGCATAGATGTGGTAAAGCAGTGTTACCCGAAAATACATTATTCGCTTGTAAAGAAATTTTTAATCATAATCTGGCTGATATTTTAGAAATGGATGTGCACTTAACAAAGGATAACCGCTTGGTGGTAATTCATGATGATTCAGTGGACAGGACGACCAATGGAAAAGGAAAAGTAGTAGAACTTAGTTATGAAGAAATCAAGCGACTAGATGCAGGATTTCATTTTTCTACAGACGGGGAAAATTTTCCCTTTCGAGGTAAAGGAATTTCCATTTTAGAATTGGAAGAATTTTTTAAAACTCTCCCGAATGCAAGGTATTATATTGAAGTAAAAGTAAAAGATCCATTAGCCGCAGAAATATTGGTTCAATTAATAGAAAAATACAAATTAGAGAACCGCGTTTTGATTGGGTCAGTGAGAGATTCTGTCAATGAAAACTTAAAGCAGTTGAGTAGGGGCAAAATAACCGTATTCTCTGGATTGAAAGAAGTTATCAGTTGGTATTTCGCCTATCTTTTAGAAATTCGTGGAATTGTGAATCCACCGCAAGTTCTGGCAATTCCCAATCTACCTCGAATGATGCCCATCACCGAAAACTTTATCAAAGCAGTGAAAGAACAAAATAGTAAACTACATATTTTTACAATCAACGACAAAGAACAAATTCTAAACTTAAAAACTTTGGGAGTCGATGGAGTAATGACAGATAATCCCTATTTATTCGAAAAATTGTAACTATTTAGCATAAGTTATTGCCACAGAGGCACCGAGGCACAGAGATTCAAAGAGAGTCTATTTCATAAAATAATGTCCATCTCCGTAATATAGTCTTAGTTATTATTATGGACTACTGCATAGAAATTGAATCCAAATATTTCATTTGCTCTCTTTAATTCTATGAATAGTAATAAAAATAGCGCAACCCCATTATTCTCTGTGTCTCTGTGCCTCTGTGGCAAATCACACAGTAGTTACGAAAAATTTTAGTTTCTAAGATAGCTCTGTTTTAGATTCAGTAGAATTTAGATAGAAAGGAGAAATTTATGTTTAGATATTTCATTGCGGTGTTTTTAATAGTTGGTTTAATTGGTTGTGGAGAAAAAAAAACGGGAAAGGTTTTCTTTGTTAGCCCACAGAATGGAGAAGAGGTAAGAAGTCCTGTTCAATTTAAAATGGGAGTAGAGGGAATGGAGATTCAACCGGCGGGTGAAGTAGTCGCAGGAAAAGGACATCATCACATTATCATCAATGGAGAAACTTTTCCACAAGGAGAAGCCGTTCCATTTGTAGAAAAGAAAACCTACCACTACGGCAAAGGGCAAACAGAAGCGGCTATTGAACTAGAGCCGGGTGAATACGATGTTACCCTCCAGTTCGCAAATGGTGCTCATATTTCGTATGGACCAGAACTTTCTTCCAAAATTAGAATTAAGGTAGTTCCGTGAAGTTGATTTCAAAAAAGAAATTTTGGATCTTTGATATGGACGGCACTTTAACACATGCCGTTCATGATTTTCCAACAATCAAAAGAGAGCTTGGTTTACCTCTCGACTTAGATATTTTAACAGGAATAAGTCTATTGTCAGAGGAAGATGCAAACATAGCTCGAAAAAAATTACAAGAAATCGAATTCAAACTAGCCTCTATTAGTAGAGCCGCTACTGGAACTATTGAACTTTTGCAGTGGCTTGCAAGTAACAAACGTGCGATGGGAATTTTGACAAGAAACAATTCAGTGAATACGTTGGAAACATTACGAGCGGCTAATCTGAAAAATTTTTTTAACGATAACCATATCATTAGCCGCGATCACGCAGAACCAAAGCCAAATCCAGCCGGTATTCATATCTTACTGGACAAATGGCAAGCCTCTCCAAATGATGCAGTTATGGTCGGTGATTACATTTTCGATCTACAAGCTGGAAAGAATGCAGGTTTGCATACTATCTATGTTGATCCATCGGGCGAATTTATTTTCCGCGACCACGCAGACTATTGTGTCAAACATTTGAGTGACGTTTTAGAAGTTTTAAATTAAGGAGAATACCACATGGACTTAAATACAGAAATGTATCCTATCGACTTTTCAGAGGATGAACTGGATGTTCTAAAAAGTACTTCCGTCCCTTATAAAACAGTTCAAAAGAAAATCACATCCACCAAAAAAAACAAAGATGGATTCTATTATATTAAATTTACGATTAAAGAAATTCGTGAGTTAAATGAATACTTAGCTTCTATTTTAAATAGAGACCTTGCAGATGAAGGTGTGTTGAGTGAAATCATTGATCGTTTAGATGCTACTTTAAAGAATACTGCTGGTTATCCGATCATCGACTAATTATATTTCGTGTTCTGGTTTTCCGATGAAGTAACCTTGCGAATGTTCTACTTTCATTTCTAGAAGTTTGTCTTGGATTTCTTTTTCGGAAACAAATTCTGCAATCACTTCCGCATTTAGGCTATGAGATAATTCAATAATAGCCTTTGTCACTAAGTAAGCAGTTTGGTTTTTATTTATATTTTTTATAAACCATCCATCAATTTTTATAAAATCGGGTTGAATTTCGAGTAACCGCGCTAGGTTAGAGTAATGTACACCGAAGTCATCTATTGCAATTTTACATCCTAGTTCTTTTAGTTTTTGTAATGTTTTTAGACTTTGGTTGTTTATCGCTAAAGATATATTTTCTAAAATTTCAAACGTTACGCGCGATGGCTGTATTTTGTAATAGTGTAATTTTGCTTCTACTAATTGGGCAAAATCTTTGTATTCCAAATCAAACTGGGTGATATTGATAGACAAAGCATAATCGTTTTTACTAAATAGGGAAAATGCTTTATCCATGATGATAATGGTTACTAATTTAATTAATCCCATGGCATTGGCAACATTCAAGAATTTATCCGGTATGACAATATTTCCATCATCTTCTAGTCGAACTAGGCATTCGTATTTAGTGATTTTACCCAATCTATTATCCATTATCCCCTGAAAAAAAGGAATGATCTTTTTATTTTGGATTGCTGTGTTAAACTTCCTACCCCAAAAAATGTTTTGTTTATGAAATTCAATTTCATTTGTGTGCTCTGAAATATTTGAGCCTGATGATATATTGAGTCTATGCAGCAAACCAGACTTTGCCGTTGAGTAAAGATTTTTATTCCCGCTAGTGATTGAGATAAATAAAGATATTTGGAATGATAGTCCTTCTACGTCAATGTATTCAGATTTAAGCATCAAACGAAACAGAGAAAACTTATGAATAAATTTTTCACTAAATGGTAGTGTGGATAGAATTAAAAATTCATCTAACTGAGTGTGAAACATCTCTTCCTCTTCTATCAGTTTTGAGGAGATAATCTGGATTAGCTCTAGAAGAATTTTTTTGTATATTTTCGCACCAAAATACTCAATGAAATAAGCATAATTTTCTATTTTTAAAATTGCTAACGTTAGGGTAAGACCCTTAATTGAATACTCTTCAAAACGTTGTTGTAACTTTTCCCAGTTGGCTAAATTGGTATCACTGTTGTAAAAAAAAGATTTCTCTAATTCTTTGTTTTTTTCTTCTAAGGTTTTGTCTGCATAAAAGGAACGGAGTGCTTCTTTGGTGGTGAGGATAATATCATTATTCTGCCATGGTTTTGCAATGTAACGATATAGGTTTGCTTTGTTAAGAGCATTTCCAATTGATTCAGCCGACGCAAGACCAGTGAGCATTATTTTTCGTGTGTTAGGAATTATTCTATGAACGATTTCTAAAAATTCATCGCCACGCATAACTGGCATTACCTGATCACAAAAAATTAACGGAATTTCAATTTGATTCAAATTACAATCTTTTATGAAATTTAAAGCAGACTCCGAGTCGTTAAAACTTTCTATATCGTATTCTTTTCCGAATTCTTTCTTTAAAAGATAGGATAAACTTTTTAAAATAATAAATTCATCATCTATACAAAGAATAACAGGTTTTTTTTTATCTTCTAATGTAGAAGAATTTTCCATTATCTGATTACTCGAATGAATGGTTTACTGTGCATACTGCGTAAAATAGTAAATAGCCCCTGCAACAGCAAGACCTGCGATAGACGCCAGTGTAATCTTAATCCAACTCCAAGGTCTGTCTCCACTAATCTCCCCGGTTCTTGCGTTAATTACAAAACGATAAATTTTTTCGTTATAACGATAACTAGAAATCCATAGAGGGAGAAGTAGATGTTTAAATTTTACTTCACTGTAAGTAGTATTCATTGTGAGAATTTCTTGATCATCTCCCCCAATATCACCTCGTATATGAGAGCGAATGGGGCCGTCCATTTTTTCTTTGGAAATAGAAAATCCTTCTTCAAGTCCAATCTTGTAACGTTCAGTTACAAACCCACTTAAATAGCGCGCATCATAGGGTTTTAACTCTTTTAAATCCCAAGGTTCTAACTCATCAATCATTTCATGAGGTAAAGACTTAGAAGCACAAACAAGTACATCATCAAAATCAACTTTAACCGAACCAGAGGCTGGATACCATCGCGTATGACGCACTTCTCTAGTCTGAGTTTGTCCTTGGTTGTCTTTGTAACTTTCGGTTACATAATAGTATTCGCCTCTCCGACCGGTATAACGTGTAAATGTATTTGCGTCATAAGTCCAATAAGGCAAATACACTCCGTCCATACCACTTGCACTGGCGCGTTTACTCAAGTCGTTAGGCGCAAACCAAAGCCCTTTAATCCAATCCATGTATTTTTGTTTTGCTTGTGGTTTGTCTACGTGAAAAGGAAGAACACTTTCTGGAACAAACATTGCTTCTTGTCCCTTCACTTCGGCAACCATGGGAGAACCACAGAAAGCACAACGGTCAGACTGTCCCGTCATAATGGAATTAGCCCCACAACCGCTACACTGAATTTCTTTGCCACCACTTACTACTTCTGTTGCTTTCACAGAACGGGCGTTTTTGACTGCTTCGTTAAAATCATGCTCAACAACTTGCGTAGTTTTGGGCAAATCACCAGTAGCCGCAGAAGCTGGAATTGTTACAGCCTGTTCATGACCACAGTAGGCACAAACAATTTTGTCTGTGCCAGGTTTGAAGGTGAGTTTTGCTCCACACTGGGAGCAAGGAAATTCTTTTTTTTCAGTAGCGGTTTCTTCCATAGGATTATCCTTAAAAGTTTATTGTGGGGGAAGAGGAGGTGGAACAGATCCAAATAGTCCAGCAGTCTCTGGGTTCTCACTTGCTTTTACCCAGTTAGGCATTCCATTTTTCCAAATGAGGCTATCTCGTGTTAGCTGCCCACTTCCAATTGCCGAACGAAGTTGATCCATGTTGAAAGGACCTTGTTGTTGCCCATTTACCGCTACAAAGTAAGCTACACCACCAGGGATTGGAGGAGGATTTGTATTTTGCTGTTGGTTGTTCATCATTCCACCCATTTGTTGACCCATGCCCATGCCCATACCAGCACCCATTCCCATTCCCATCATTCCACCTGCACCTTCGTTTTGCGAAGCGTTTAACATTGCATCACCCATTTTCATTTGGTTGACTTTGTTAACATCGCGCACCATAGCAGCACCGGTATCATCGTCGAGGAATTTCTGTAGATTAGCCGGTAGGGAAATATTTTCAATGATGAATTTTGTAATTTCAAGACCAAGTTTTCCAAATTCTTCATTCACGAAACCTTGGATCTTAGCGCCTAATTCCTTGTAATTCCTAGCGACATCTAAAACAGGAATATTCATTTCGGCTAACGCATCTGTAAACTCGCTGACTAGTAGGCTACGAAGTTGGTCTTCTACATTTTCAATATCAAAACTACTAGATGTTCCAGAAACTTCTTTGACTAATTTTACTGGATCAGCAACACGAATGGTATAAGTTCCAAACGCGCGCACTTGCACTTGACGAAATTCAGGATCACGTAACATGATTGGATTTTTGGTTCCCCAAGTAAGACCTGTATAAAGCTTTGTATTTATAAAATAAACTTCTGCTTTGAAAGGGGAGTTTAGACCGTACTTCCAACTTTTGAGAGTTGTGAGGATTGGAATATTTTTTGTAGTGAGTTCATAACGACCGGGTTTAAAAATATCGCCCATCTCCCCTTCGTTTACAAAAATAGCAGTCTGTGATTCACGCACTGTAAGCTGTGCACCATTTTTAATTTCATTTCCGTGACGTTCAAATCTATGTACGAGCCCAGAAAGACTGTCATCCGTGTATTCGATGACATCTATAAATTCGCCTTTCAGTTTATCAAAAATACCCATCTTTTATCTCCTTAGAATCAAAATGAATCCAATAAGAGTATACTTACTCTCTTAGCGAAATTAAGCAATAAAAAAATGGTGTTTAGTGTGGTTTAGGAAAATTGCCTTTGTCACGCTCAATGCTGTCAAGTTAAGGATTTTTTTAATACAAAGCGTTTGATAACACTGTTTTCTTTTTCTTAGTGTTCTTTGTGGTTAATCTTTCTTTTATTAACTTGATAGCATTGAGCTAAGCAAGTGTCGAAGGACTATAAATTCCGGAGTCTATTTATTTGAAGTAGTATATATGAAGTATTAGTGATCGAGAAACTAATTAACAAAAATTTGTATATTAAACAAAAAATACTTCCAAAATTTTTATAATCTCCTATTATTCTGACAAAAAAAGGAGAATGAATTTTATGAGAAAAAAAGATAACTTTATGGGCTGGTTATTGTTTGGCGCGGTGGGACTTGTTATCTACAAAATACTAACCGATAAGGATGAACCAATCTATGCGCAGGAGGTAAAACAGATACCTGACTTAACTAAAATGAAATTAGGAGTCACGTATCCAATAATTTCTTTAAGCTTATTAGATTCAGAATTAGAAGAAAAGAAAAAACATATTCGTGATCTAAATATTATTACTGCGGGACAACTGCTTATTCAATTAGATGGGGATAATGGTAATTTGACTGTGACTAGGATGGTAGAAAACTTTCTTTACCCTAAAGCAGTTGCTATGATTTATTTACTTATTTCTAATTCAAGTTTTCAATTGGAAATTAGAAATCGTAGAGCAGAAGATAAAAGAATCTTTCAGAACGAGAAAGGAACTTTGCATACAAGAATACCGGTTGCCTTATTAAAGAAGGGAAAGACAAATGGGTCATTAATCGTTATCGATAGGAAGGATGATGAAAATGCAATATACCACTTAGAAAATGAAGATGGAAGTTCTCTTACTCCGGTTTATGGAAATCTTTCTAGCTATAGAGTGCTAAGACATGAATTAATTCATGCCTATCGTAACCTAACAAGAACTAGCCTCAACAAACAGGATACAGTTAAAGTATATATGGGTAAGCTATCATTAAGTAAAATTCCTAAGTCAATAGGTTTGGAAGAAGCACTGGCGGTAGGGAGAATCAAAAATAAATCCGGAGAATGGGTAGGAATTCAAATTGAAAAAAATTCTGAATCAAAATTTAGAATGTTTGAAAATAAAATTCCGTTCAATGAAGCAATTTTTACAAAAGAAAGAAACAGATTAAAAGTCAATGAAGCATATCGAGTAGAATATCATGCTATATAATTTAACATTACTGTTTCTGAGTCTTACACTTTTATTGCTTTCCTGTAGAGGAGAACTTACTCTACAGGAAATTCATAAACATTTATGCTATGCTAAAGTAGAAGAAAGAAAATCGCCACTAGGATATGGAGAAATAGATGATGGTGACACTCCTCGTCATTACACCTTGGGAGGAGTTTTGCTTGTAACAAGGCGAAATCTGGACAATTCAAATCTCAATTTATTAAAAAAAGATGATTTGATATTCCGAATAGATAATTGTTCTACTGCTGATATACTTTTTTTGTCTTCTATTTATATTGATAATTTTGGGGGGCAGGGCTATCAAAGTAAGCTAGATATTTTTTTAGATGCGCGGGAACAGAAAGAATTGGTTGGGAAAGTACATAGAGTATGGATTATCAGAAATAACCATGAATCTTTGATTTTAATCAATGAGAATGGGAATAAGATTATTGACCCTTGCGACACTAATTGTTCTTCTTTTCTATACTAGAATATGGACATATATAGATTGGACTACTGCATAAAAAGTGGACACGGATGAAAGAGTAAGGATTACACAGTCACCTCGAACATACGAAGGTGTTGGGCGCGACTTAGCGCAGGGAGGAAAAATCGTGAGAGGTCTATCCGGCAAACCTTGTAATAGATTAACCTAATACTAGTTTTGCAAAATAGATTTCTCACGACGCAATCTTGGATGTCGCTAGTTCGAAATGACGGTAATAATCGTTTATCCGTGGTAATCTTTTAGAATATCCTTATCTCCAACCTTCGTAGGTTATTTCACTGTGATCTTTGTACAATCCTTCCACGGCAACGGACGGTGCTCTAATATGCCCAATGTATTGTGTATAAGTTACATTACCGCCAAATGGCCATATACCTTCGTATTGAACTAAAGAACTTTGGCATTTAGAAAGACCGCCTACTGTAGAGTAACCGCAAGAAGAGTGGTAGGCAACAGCATAATCATCTTCCCCTGGAAGAATTGCAGAAGCACCAATCATTCCTTTGTAACCAGGAACATGAGCAACAGTAACTCCAGCAGTGTTGTTATGGTTGAAGGAAGACCTTGCATTTCCGACTATCAATGCGTTATCCATAGCATTTCCGCCGTAACCGAATGTAATTCCATTTAATGCAGAAGCTAATTCAGATCCACCAGAAGCTGCGGCTAATGCTGTTACGCCGGAGATTTTGANNTTTTGCAAGTATCAAGACCTTTGCACTGATTTACTAAAACGGTTGTAAGGTTTGTTTGTGCTCTTGCTGTTCCGTAAGTTCTTGGATCGGTTGTTCCGTCGTAACCTACGAAATACTTTGTACCTGATACAGTGTTTGCACTTGTACCCCAGTAACTATTTACATCAGTTGTGCCGGTTCCGTTGTGGTTGGAACCAGATTTTCCATGAACGAAAACAGTGATTGTTCCCGCAGATAAAGAAGCTGTCAATACCAAAGATAGAGCTACAACTAAAAGATTTATTTTTGATTTAAGCATAAATTTTTCTCCTCTTGATTTTCTGAAATATTTTTTAAGCGAGAATTAGTATAAATGAATTTTTACTGATATGCAAATAGAAAAAAAATTGGGAAACGTTAGTCGCTTTGGATTATTGCGGTTTATCCTGAGTATTCACAGGAAGAATTTGCAGATTGCAAAATTTTTTTTAAAGAGGATTATTGGAGGAGGATGAAAAAAATTTATAGGTTAAAAAATTACAAAAATAATTTTGAGTGGAATCGTTGCAATTGGAAGCGTAGTAGAGACAGATTTGAACCTGTCCCTACATACAAACTTTAATTACTGAAGTACTATCTCCAACCGTCGTTGGTTAGTTCGCTATGATTTTCATAGAGACCAGCAACAGGAACAGATCCAGCTCTTACGTGACCAGTGTACTGGTAGTAGGTAACATTAGAATTGAAAGGCCAAACTCCCTCAGATTGAGTGATAGAGCTTTGGCATTTTGACAATCCGCCTACTGTAGAGTAACCGCATGCAGAGTGGTAAGCAACAGCATAGTCATCTTCTCCTGGAAGAATTGCAGAAGCACCAGCCATTCCCTTGTAACCAGGAACGTGAGCAACAGTAACTCCAGCAGTGTTGTTATGGTTAAAAGAAGATCTCGCTGTTGTTACAATGAGAGCTTTATCCATAGCATTTCCAGAATAACCAAATGTAATTGCGTTTAGCGAATTTGCTAATTCAGAACCACCAGATGCAGCAGCTAACGCTGTTACGCC
>DDBL01000251.1 GCA_002333425.1 Leptospiraceae bacterium UBA2033 | reverse complement strand
AAACGATTTTGCAAGTATCAAGACCTTTACATCTTTGTGTTAATACAGTTGTAAGGTTAGTTTGTGCTCTTGCAGTTCCGTAAGTTCTTGGATCAGAAGTTCCATCATAACCTACGAAATACTTTGTTCCAGATACAGAGTTTGCATTTGCACCCCAGTAACTATTTACATCAGTTGTACCTGTTCCGTTGTGATTGGAACCAGATTTTCCATGAACGAAAACAGTGATTGTTCCCGCAGATAAAGAAGCTGTCAATAATACAGACGCAGCTACAACTAAAAGATTGATTTTTGATTTAAGCATATTTTTTTTCTCCATTTTCAGTTTCGATTCTCGAAACCATTATTGCCAATGATAGTCCAAGGAATATTATCTAGCAATCAAAAAAATAATCTTACACAAAAAATTCTATTTTTATGAAATAAAATAATTTAGAGTAGTGGTTTATTTGGATTATCCGCAATGGAGAGTTGCAGATTGCAAATGTTTTTGTTTTGTGAAATATTTTTGACTAATGATTTTGGAAATAGAAAAAAGGATTCAAGAGTGGAAGAAAATATTCGTAGAGACAGGTTTCAAACCTGTCTAAATTTTTTGTTTAAATTTGAAACCTGTCTCTACAAGTAAAATGTAAATTTAATTTACTGAAATTCTATCTCCAACCGCTAGTTTTTATTTGACCATGGTCTTCGTATAGACCAGCGACAGGAACAGATCCAGCTCTTACGTGACCGGAATACTGGTAGTAAGTTTTGTTAGAATTGAAAGGCCAAATTCCCTCAGATTGAGTGATAGAACTTTGGCATTTTGACAATCCGCCTACTGTAGAGTAACCGCAAGAAGAGTGGTAAGCAACAGCATAGTCATCTTCGCCAGGAAGAATTGCAGAAGCACCAAACATTCCTTTGTATCCAGGAACGTGAGCAACAGTAACTCCAGCAGTATTGTTATGGTTAAAAGAAGATCTCGCTGTTCCTACGATAAGCGCCTTGTCCATAGCATTTCCTGCAAATCCGAAGGTAATCCCGTTTAAAGCAGAAGCTAATTCAGAACCACCAGAAGCTGCGGCTAACGCCGTTACTACGGAGATTTTGAAACCTTTGCTAGAAGCAGTTCCACCTAAGTTAGATAACCAGTATTCAGTTGCATAACAACCAGCACTGTGACAAACAATTTTGCAAGTATCAAGACCTTTACATCTTTGAGTTAAAACAGTTGTAAGGTTGGTTTGTGCTCTTGCAGTTCCGTAAGTTCTTGGATCAGTTGTTCCATCATAACCTACGAAANNTGATTTTCGATTTAAACATATTTTTTTCTCCTATTTTGAATTTCATTTTTGAAACTCGCTATTGCCTAGTTTGCAAAATTCATTTTTGTAAATCAATTAAAAAAATAAAAAAGATTTGTATGGAATGTAGAGATGAAATTTTATCTTAAAAAAGATAAATTATGAGGGTGATGTATGAATAAAAATATTCTATTTGGTGCGGTTGGTCTATTAGTAGTAGCAATCGGTTTGTATTTTGTTTTAGGTGGAAGTGGCAAAAAAGGAAGTAACGGAAAATCAGGAGATACAATGTCTCAAACAGATGATCCTACAAAAAAAGGAGCGGATAACTTTGAAGATAAGACCACTACAACTTCTGAAAATGGAAATGGAAAAGTGGATGATGGTGTAACTCCTGAGTTTTTACTTGAGCAATACAATGAGTGGGCGCAGTATCCACCGCATTCTAGACCAATCACTTCTCTCCATGATGATATAGTTCATCCTTTTACCATTGGGATTAATGCTCTTACAATGGTTGACTCACCTAACGATAAGGAAGGAAATGGTTACAGATGTCATTTACAACCAAAAACTTGGGCTGTTATTGGGGCTAATAGTGATATGCTGATAACATTAGAGTGTAGAGATTCTTCTAATGAATTAACTAAAGTAAACGTAGTGAACGCAACTGTATTCAAAGAATTTGAAGATCAAAAAACAGCAACTCATAGTCCTGACTTTAACGATGATGGAAGAGATGGGGACGCGGTTGCTAAAGATGGAATTATTACTTTCCGTTGGAGACCGATGAAAAATGATTGGGGTCAAATGTCACTTGAGACTAATATCACTTATGCGAAAGACAAAAAAGCAAAACTAACTGCCAGCTTTTTTTCTTCTCCTGGTAAACCTGCTGAAATTGGTAACACATTTCGTGACAGCCAAACAGACGGCTCTCTTGTAGTTCATGCAACAGTCATTGCTTATAAAGCAGGAACCTATCGTCTAGAAGCAAACTTAAAAGAAGAAAAAGAAGGAAATTACCTAGCTTACGCAACGTTTGATGGTCCTTTAAAACAAGGAACTAACGAAGTAGAATTTTTATTCTTTGGAAAAATTTTACGTGATAAAGGGTATGATGGACCTTATGTGATGACTAACGTTCGTGGTTATAGAGTAAACCTCCCAGTTGATCCAAAATGGTTTGACGAAGGAGAAGAAGGACTCAAAAAAATCCAAGCGGCTAAGACAACTGAGCCGGACAAAGAATTAATTGTTCCTTATACCGATGAATACAAAACCAAAACATATACATCTGCAAGTTTTAGCAAAAATGTTTGGGAAAGCGAAGACAAAAATAAACGAATCCAAGAATTACAACAATTAGCACAACAACAAAAATAATAGGATAAGAAGTTAGGTTATGGCGAATAAGAACGATTTTGCGGCATTACTCGAAGAAAGTTTTAAAAAGAGAAAGAGTCTTGAACCAGGAGCCAAATACAATGCTCGTGTGTCAACGGTTAAGAGTGATTACACTTTTATACAAACTGAGCAAGACAATATCAGGGGAATTATTTCCAATGCAGAATTTATAGATGAAGATACTGGGCTAACGCCCGGTAACTCCTATTCTGTCTATTTTTTAAGAGAGAACCATGGAGATTATTATTTCACTACTGCACTGACGGGGGATGACATTACTCTTGAGAATTTAGAAATTGCCCAAGAAAATGAAATTCCTGTTTTGGGGCAAGTTGGTCAAGAGACTTCTGCTGGTTACGATGTTAAACTGGGTGAGTATACAGGATTTTGTCCATTTTCGCAAATGGATTCAGAGTTAAAAAACCAAGGAGTGCAAGGCAAAAAGTTTAAGTTCATCGTAAATGACCTTTCTATAAAGAACAAAAAAATTGTTCTTTCTCAAAAAAAGATTTCAGACAAAGAAAAAGAATTAAAACGAGAAATTTTAAAAGGGGAATTGAAAGAAGGATCTTACGTAACTTGCAAAATAAAATCCATTCATAACTTCGGAATGATTGTAGATATGAATGGAATTGATGCGTTAGTTCCTGCCAGTGAAGCTAGTTTTAAAAAGAACGTAGATCTAAATAGTGAATTTCAAGTAGGAGGAACAGTTCGAGGAAAAATTCTAAGTATGGATTGGAAAGAAAATAAAGTTTCCATTTCTCTGAAAGATTCTTCAAACGACCCCTGGGCGACTAACGTTCCTTTTAAAGAGGGCGACATTGTAAAAGCTACAGTGGAATCTCTTAAAACATTTGGAATTTTTGTGAAACTAAACGATCATTTTCATGCGTTAGTTCCAAACAAAGAAACTGGTTATCCACCTAGAACAGCACTTTCCAATCACTTCAAACCTGGAGACGTGTTAGATGTGTTCGTCACAGAAGTGAATCCTTCCAAAAAACAAATCGCGGTATCCGTTGCCAAAGCAAAAGATGCCAAAGATAGGATGGACTACGAAAGTTACGTCTCAGATAACAAAACTTCCAGTGAGTCAAGCTTCGGGCTTCTATTAAAGAAGTCTTTGAAGAAATGATTGCTATAAGAAACTGATTATCACCGATGTACACCGATAAAAGAGCGATGAAAGATACGATGGTTTTATTTTGGTTATGGAGTTAAAAAACATGCGGTTTAACGACGCACAATGCTGTACAATTAAGGATTNNCTTAACTTGACAGCATTGAACGACGCACACGGTAACATGAATCAAATTAATATCGCTTTGTTATCGGTGTTCATCGGTGTTTATCGGTGGTAATCTTAAATTGCTAAACATTGCCCTTTATCGTCCTGAGATTCCACCTAATACGGGTAATATTGCCCGTTTATGTGTGGGAATTCGAGCCAATTTACATATTGTAGGAACTCCTTCCTTTGATATGTCGGAAAAGTCAGTTCGGCGTGCGGGTCTTGACTATTGGGAACATTTAAAATTATTTCAACATAAAGACTGGGAGGAGTTTGTAGGAACAATTACAGATGTTAGTCGTATTTTCCTAGTTACAAAATTTGGAAAAACCAAATATTCAGATCAAACGTACCAAGATAACGATTACTTTGTATTTGGGCGTGAGACAAGTGGACTACCAGAAGAAATCCGAATGAGTTATCCAGATTCCAATCAAATATTTATCCCAATGACAGAAGAGTGTCGAAGTATAAATCTAAGTAATGCTGCGGCTATAGTAGTCTATGAAGCTGTGAGACAATTAAATTTAGAACTAAAGAAAAATGTATAAAATAAAAACTTTACACAATTAAAATACATTACATTCTTGTAAACCAACCATGCCATCAGAAATTACAGATATACTTTTAGAGAAACTTTTAGTCGACATTCTTGCCGAAGGACTTACTGGTACCGTTAAGGATTATTGCTCTTGGATTTCGATGGAGGGTCTTCTCAAATACAACGAAGAGTTAGTAGCTGAGCCTTCAAGAGTGCGAGATATTTTAGATGTTTTAAAGCAAAGAGGGTATGCGATGGCAGGAAAGTTCGATAAGAACGAGTATTGTGTTGCGCCAACTGCATTACCCCGCAGAGTTGATTTTTTATCTGATAGTTATTCTCTCTATGGAGAAGCAAGGTTTTCCCCTATCCAGTATGTGCGTAGTAGACAAGAATATTTCCTCGAATACAATTATGTAAGCGAAGAAGACGTTATGGATATTTCTATCGCTACAATTGAAGCTATCGAAAATGCAGTAAAGTATGGCGATGGGGACATGGTTCATATTGACTACCTAATCGATAGTAGCCGCACAATGAAGTTAAATATTATCAATAATATCAAAGAATTTGATTTGTCCAATGAAATTGAGAGAGGCAAATACTCATCTAACACAACTCTCATGCGGGGAATTATGGTTATGCAAAAGTTGTTTAATCATTTAGAACTCCAAATCATTGACGACAAAAAACAAGCACACTTATACGCCGAGAAAAAATTGAGTTAGATGCCTGAGTTTGAATTAGTCACACCCTATAAAGCCGCCGGCGATCAAGTAAAAGCAATCCAGAAAATCACTAGTTCTTTTCTGAAAGGCAAAGACAAAGTAACCCTAGTTGGTGTTACTGGCTCTGGAAAAACATTTACAATGGCTGAGGTCATTCGAAATGTAAAACGTCCAACATTAGTTTTATCGCATAACAAAACATTAGCCGCACAACTCTATCGTGAGTTCAAAGAATTTTTTCCAAACAACGCAGTTGAGTATTTTGTATCCTATTATGATTACTATCAACCAGAAGCTTATGTTCCATCATCAGATACTTTTATCGAAAAAGATTCTTCCATTAACGAAGAAATAGACAAATTACGATTACGCGCTACATCGTCGCTACTCGAACGGGAGGATGTAATCATTGTTAGCTCCGTGTCTTGTATCTATGGTCTTGGTTCGCCGGAAGATTATACCGAGTCCAGGATTATCTTAAAACGTGGTCAGGAAATGGAACGGGATTTACTCATTAAAAAACTTTTGCATATCCAATACCAACGAAATGATTTAGACTTTTCTCGTGGAAATTTTAGAGTCAGAGGGGACGCGATTGAGTTAATGCCAGCCTACCACGAAGATGGACTTCGAATTGAATTCTTTGGAGATGAAATAGAATCTCTCTCTCGTTTTAATCCACTCACTGGAAAAGTTATTGTCAAGATGGAGACAATGGTGGTTTACCCCGCCAAACATTTTATCACATCCGGTCCCAAAGTAGAAGATGCAATCAAAAATATCAAAGCAGAAGTTGCAGTCCAAATTCAATACTTTAAGGATAAGGGCAAACTTTTGGAAGCAGAGAGAATTGAGTCTCGCACCAATTATGATTTGGAAATGTTAGCTGAGTTAGGCTACTGCAATGGAATTGAAAATTATTCTCGTCATTTAACAGGTCGTAACTCCGGGGAACGTCCTGCTTGTCTCATTGATTATTTTCCAAAAGATTTTCTGATGATAGTCGATGAGTCTCATGTTACGATTCCTCAGATTGGTGGAATGTATGCGGGTGATAGAGCTAGAAAAGAGACGTTAGTCGAATTTGGATTTCGTCTTCCCAGTGCTCTCGATAATCGACCTCTAAACTTTCAAGAGTTTGAAAAAATCACTGGAAAAATCCTCTACGTATCAGCAACTCCAGCAGACTATGAAATCAAAAATGGACAAATACAAGTAGAGCAAATTATCCGCCCAACTGGACTTTTGGATCCGGTTGTAGAAGTGCGTCCTGTTTCCAACCAAGTAGAAGACTTACTTGTTGAAATCAATGCACGGGTCGAAAAAAAAGAGCGTGTATTAATCACAACTTTGACCAAAAAAATGTCCGAAGATTTAACTGACTACCTCAAAGAAATGGGGGTTAAGGTCGCTTATCTGCACTCGGAGGTGGAAACCATTCAACGAGTGGAGATTATCCGCGATTTACGAAAAGGAATTTATGATTGTATTGTGGGAATTAATTTACTTCGAGAAGGTTTAGATATTCCGGAAGTTTCTCTCGTCGCAATTCTCGATGCAGACAAGGAAGGTTTTCTTCGTAATTATAAGTCTCTCATTCAAACCATCGGACGTGCGGCGCGTAACGTCAACGGACAAGCAATTCTTTATGCAGATCGCATCACGGACTCTATGAAAAAAGCGATAGACGAAACCAATCGTCGTCGTACAATCCAAGACGCGCACAATAAAAAATTTGGCATAGAGCCAAAGACCATTATCCGCGAGATTCATGATATGCTTCCAAGGGAAATGGTAGAGTTAACCGCCGAAGAAGAAATCATCGATCAAATCGAAAAAGAATTTACCCTCAAAAAATACAAAACTCCCGAAAAACTCAAAGAGAAATTAAAAGAAGCAATGCTCGAAGCCGCTAAAGAATTAAACTTTGAACGTGCCACTATGCTTCGCGATAAGATGTTGGGTGTTAAAATCCCTGAATCTAAATAATTTGT
>DDBL01000240.1 GCA_002333425.1 Leptospiraceae bacterium UBA2033 | reverse complement strand
TTAAATAGAATCAGTATATATTCAGATTCCTAAATTTTTTCACCTACTTAGGAAGGTAGCCCATTCCCAAACTCTATAAAGCAGAAACGAATGGATAATTTATTTTTCGCATTTTACATACCACTAAGTATATAATCTATTCATAAAAAAAGATTTTAAACCAATATATACTTGACTCAAAATTGAACGCTGTTTATCAAATGACAAAGAGGAAAATCATGACCGAAACCACAGGAATATTATTAAATTTTACAGATGAACAAATGCAACTTCGAGAACTAGTAAGAGATGTAGTAAAAAAAGAAGTCATACCAAATAGAGCATACTACGACGAGCACAACGAATATCCGAAAAAAGTTTTAGAGAAATTCAAAGAAGCAGGACTTTATCCAGCCATGTTTGAAGAAGATGTCGGGGGACTCGGACTTGGAGTTCTTGCTCAAATGATCTTAGTCGAAGAAGTCTCTTATGGTTGCCTAGGGATTAACGTCGCGTTTGCCACAACTAAGCTTGGAGCACTTCCAATTCAAATCGGTGGAACCAAAGAACAAAAAGAAAAATGGCTCGCTCCTCTTGTAACAGGAGATAAAATTGCAGCCTTTGGACTCACAGAGCCGGGAGCAGGATCAGACGTTCCCAATATGGCGACTACCGCAGTCAAGAAAGGCGCCAAATACGTGTTAAACGGAACCAAACAATGGATCAGTGGAGCCGGTCAAGCCGATATATATACAGTATTCGCAATCACAAACCGCGAACGAGGAACGAGAGGCATATCCTGCTTTATTGTTGAAAAAGGAACTCCTGGATTTTCTTTCGGGAAAAAAGAGGACAAACTCGGTATCCGCTGCTCTGAAACACGCCAACTTATCTTTGAAGACTGCGAAATTCCAGAAGAAAATTTGATTGGTCTAAAGGAGAACACAGGATTTTTAACGGGGCTAAGGACTCTTAACCTCTCTCGTCCTGCCGTTGCTATTTCGGCTGTCGGTTTAGCTCAAGGAGCATTTGATGCTGCGATTCAATATTCTCGTGAAAGAGAACAATTCGGAGTAAAAATTGGAAGTTTCCAAGCAATCCAACATTTACTAGCTGATATGGCAATGCGAATCGAAGCAAGTAGACTTATGACTTACAAAGCTGCCCTACTCTGTGAAATGGATCACAAAGATATGGCAAAATTTTCTGCTATGTCTAAGTGTTATGCTGCGGATACTGCTATGTTTGTCGCAACCGAGGCAGTTCAAATCTTCGGCGGNNGGGCTAATCAAAGAAAACGCTACAAAAAAATAAGAGGAATTTATGAAAAATCTATTTGATGTTACAGGCAAAACAATATTAATCACAGGAGCAAGTCGAGGGATTGGAAAATCTCTCGCAGAAGGATTTCGCGATGCAGGTGCAATCGTATACGGAACAGGAACAAAACCAGAAACCATCTCTTGGATGAAAGACGCGAGTATTGAAGGTCGAGTCAATAACCTACTCGAGGAAGATAAAATCAAAGACATCATCGCAGAAATTAAGGCTAAACATGGTAAGCTGGATGTTTTAATTAACAACGCAGGAATTTCCCTCAATAAACCTGGCTCTCATTTGAGTGAGAAGGAAATGAATGATCTAATTGATATTAACTTCAAAGCAGTCTTTCGGGCAAGCCAAGCTTACTACAAAGCACATAAACAAATCGGCGGAAATATTATCAACATTGCATCGGTCTTAGGCTTACGGGGATTTACGCTTGCAACTGTTTATTCAGGAACTAAGGGAGCGGTCATTCAACTCACACTTGCCTGTGCTGCAGAGTGGATTCGAAGTGGCTTTCGGTTAAACGCTATTTGCCCCGGATTCATTGATACTGACATGGTTGGCAATATGAAATCCAAAGAAGCCCTTATGGAAGGAATCAAATCTCGCATTCCAATGGGACGAATGGGTAAACCGGAAGAGCTTTTGGGAACTGCAATTTTTCTAGCGAGTGATGCATCGGCTTATATCAACGCACAGACGATCGTGGTCGATGGTGGTATGACGAATATTGTATGAAATGGTTTTGCCACAGAGGCACGGAGACGCATAGATTTTAGAGTGTCATCCCCGAAATTTCCGCCCGCTTTTGCCCAACAGCCAAGATATATCGGGGATCTCTGAAACGAAAAGGCTGTGATTTAGATGTACAATAGGAAAGTTATAGGAATAAAATGATACAAGAAAAAGAGGTGAGTCAATGAAAGCAAGCATCATTCGTAAATATGGTGGCAACGAAGTAATCGAATATGTGGAAGATTTTCCAAAACCAGAAGTTGGTGATGACGAAATTTTAATCGAAATGCGGGCAGCCAGTGTTAACCCCATTGATTGGAAAGTCATGAAAGGCGATGTAAAAGTAATGCTCGATTATAAAATGCCTCATGTACTTGGGAATGATGGTGCTGGTGTAGTTGTACAGTTAGGGGCTAACGCGAATAAGTTCAAAGTTGGAGATGAAGTATATTTCCGACCAGGAAAGAAAAAAGTCGTAGGCACATTTGCAGAATTTTGTAGCGTCAAACAAGACGAAGCTGGACTTAAACCGAAGAATCTAAGTTTTGAAGAAGCAGCAGGAATTCCACTTGTAGGTCTTACATCGTGGCAGGCTTTGTTTGAGTTAGGAAATTTACAAAAGGGGCAAAAGGTTCTTATCCACGCAGGATCTGGTGGTGTGGGAAGTATTGCCATCCAACTCGCAAAAAATATTGGCGCAGAAGTAACGACAACCACAAGCACGGCAAACGTGGAACTTGTAAAGAGTCTCGGCGCAGATATAGTCATTGACTACAAAAAAGAAAACTTTCAAGACAAACTAAGCGGCTACGACCTAGTATTCGATACTCTTGGAGGAAAAACACGAGATGAGTCTTACAAGGTTTTGAAACCAGGTGGGATTCTTATTTCTGTAAATGGAATACCCACAACAGATGTGGCGTATGAATACGGATTGAATTTTATAATCAAATCCTTATTTTTTATTCTAAATATGAAAAATACTTCTCTTGCCAAAAAATACAAAGTAAATTACAAATATCTTTTTATGAACGCAAATGGAGAACAGTTAAGTAAAATCGCAAAACTAATCGAGGATAAGAAAGTGAAACCTCTAGTGGATAAAACATTTCCACTAAAGGACGTAAGGGAAGCATTCAGCTACCAACAAACAGGCAGAGCAAAAGGAAAAATTATAATTAAGATAAAATAAGATTAGCCACAAAGGCACAGAGACACAGAGAGTTTTAGATTTTAATTATTTCAATAGACTTGTTGCAAAATTAGTCTAATGTCATCCAGAGCCTGTCGAAGGATGCTTATTTCATTAAGTATAGTTCGACGAGCTCACTATGACAAATGTTATTTCGCAACAAGTCTAATGAAATTAAGCTAGTTGTCATTCCCAAAATTTTCTGTTGGGAATCTCTAGTTCTTGGAGACCACCGACTGAAATTTTCGGGGGTGACATCAAGTGTGAATCTATACATTGAACTTACGTTAGCTAAACCTCAACCCTCTCTGTGTCTCAGTGCCTCTGTGGCAAAAAAAAAAGAGGATAACATGGATTTTGATGTACCAAAAGAAGTAGAAGAATTAAGAATCAAGACGAGAGAATTCGTGGAGACAGTTGTGATGCCTCACGAAAAAGATTATGACTATACAATTGGTCGACTACCCGAAACAGTCGCACAAGACCTAAGGCAAAAGGTAAAAGCAGCCGGACTCTGGACACCGCATTTACCAAAATCGGAAGGAGGGCTTGGACTCGATTCAGTGGGAACTGCCATAATATTTAGTGAACTTGGTCGGTCACCTATCGCTCCTTTCGTGTTTAACTGTGATGCACCGGATGAGGGTAATATGCATTTACTTCATTTAGCAGCTAATAAAGAACAAAAGGATAAGTATTATTACCCTCTTATCAAAGGAGAAATTCGTTCAGGATTTGCAATGACTGAACCAGCACCTGGAGCGGGGTCTGATCCACAATCTCTGATGACCAATGCGGAAAAGGTAGGCGACAAATACATATTAAATGGTCACAAGTGGTATTGCACTGGGGCTAACGGTTCTAAGTTTCTAATCGTTATGTCAAAAGTAAACGGAAGTTTTCGTCGTTCTACTTTATTTCTAGTCCCAACCGATGCGCCTGGTTATACGATGGTGCGAGAAGTTGATACGATGGGATCTCATGGACAAGGAGGACACTGCGAATTAAAATTTGAAAATGTTGAAATCTCTCAATCCATGATATTAGGGAAAGTAGGAGAAGGATTTAAGTGGACACAAGAGAGACTCGGTCCAGCTAGACTAACGCACTGTATGCGCTGGATTGGTTTAGCGCGACGATCAATGGAAATAGCTAGAGAATTTGCTAAAAAAAGAGAAGTATTCGGATCAAAACTTTCAGAGCACCAAGGAATTCAATGGATGTTTGCCGAATCTGCACTCGAAATAGAATCTGGTTTTTTACTTACTATAAAAGCTGCTGATACATTGCAAAAAGGAGGAGATACAAGACAAATTATTTCCATGGCGAAATGGCATGTGAGCGAAATTCTTTGCAAATGCGTAGACCGTGCTATTCAAATTTGCGGCTCTCTTGGTTATAGCCGCGATTTGAAATTAGAATTATTCTACCGCGATGCAAGAGCAGCAAGACTTGCTGACGGACCAAGTGAAGTGCACAAAATGGTCATTGCCCGCAACCTAATGAGTGGGAAGAATGACTTTTAAGAATTAATCTGAAATATATCGTAGATACTGTTGAGATTGGCATTTTATTACATTTTCACTGTTTCTACGATAACAAAAAATACGAGAATAATACATATTATTAGCTAAATTAAATTTCCATAAGCAGAGGCAAAAACAAAATAATTGGATTCTTACATGACTAGATTATAGAATTTTTACTCATTTTTATTTCCTAAATTTGGGCTTACAAAATTTTCCTAACAAAAAAAAGCTATCCACATATTAAAAAGAAAAAATAACTACTTACAATAAAATTTCAGAACATAAGGTATTGTAAATATGAAACAAATGAAGATATTTCCTTTTATGATCTTTCTGGGTGCACTCTCACTTTTTGCACAAACAGAAATTTCTAAAACAGAGGATGATAAATCAGTAGAACCAACTAAAGAAAATTCTAAACCAATAGCAGAAACTAACTCTAAAAGTTATACAGAATTATATGAAGACCCAAATACGGGACAAATTTTCACAAAGCCAGGAACTGGTCGAGTCAAAATCGAATACGCAAAACCTCTATTAAACTCCAATATAACAACTTTGCCTGATGCATTTGCACATAGACCGGATGATACTAGGAAAGAAAAACTTACTATCTACGGAAGAGTGCAGTTTAGAGGAGTAAGTGGAAGCATACAATCTCCCTATAGCAATGGTCATTCGGATTTTAATGCCTTAGATTGGAATTTCAGGCGCGTACGATTTGGGGCAACGTATGAAAACGACTGGTGGGGACTAAATGTTCAATTTCGTATGGAAAATATGGTAAATAGAGTGAACACCGTAACTACCACCACAAATGTTGTTACTTCGGTAGAAAATAACAATGGAGTAATTGAAACAGTTACTACCCCAGTGGTTAACAATGTTAGAATGACAGATAATAGAGGTCATATTCATGATGCATCTGTTTATGCAAAACATCCATACGCAGGACTTCGCCTAACGTTCGGTCAAATCAATACTCAATTTACAAGGGAATACCTTCAATCATCCGCTAATTTTATAACACTTGAACGAAGTATCATCACAAATGCAATACCGCAGTTCGATATTGGAATGATGGTCTCTGCAAACCCTTTGCAAAGATTAGGGAATAAATGGGAAAAATATTTACAAGTTTCTTTAATGGTTGGAAATGGAAAAGGTGCGGGCGGGGATTATGGAACAGGACGCAGGCAGGATCTAACAACGGCTAACCGCTGGGGAACAGTTTTGATTTCTCCTACTTATTATGCTAGAATACAATACAATGTATTTGGCGGTCTAAAAAGAGAAGCAGATGGAAAAGAAGTAAACTGGCAGGAAGGTGAGGAAGTATTTCAAAGAGACATGAAATTATCTCTTGGAGCAGGTATGGTGCAAACTGCAAACTACCAGCCTAACACTCTGTCCGTTCCTGAGTTTACTCCCGGCACTACAAATGCATTCAACTTGTTAAACGGTCAACAATCAAACCCAGATAGAGGAACTACCGTTAATTCAACCGTCAATAACATCGTTATGACTCTTCCCAATTATAATGTCCAAAATAATGTTACAACTCCAGGCAGACCTAGTTTTGGATTAGTGGGGCATACTTACGATTATACGTTCACTTACCAAGGCGGTTACATTAGTGGCGCATACACACGATTTACCGGTGCAGCTTCCAATAACTTAAATGCGTGGCATACAACTGTTGGTTACAACTTTAAAGTAGGAGAAAAATTCTATTTAATGCCAGTCTTAAAGTATGAAGAAATAAGAGGTGATTTTCATAGAGATGGAAATAGCAATAATCCAAACGATATACTACGAGTCTATTGGGCAGGTATAAATTTCTTTGGAGATAAACATCATTTCAAGGCGCAATTGTTCTATCAAATCCTTGGAAATAAATTTGACGTAAATCCAAATACAGGAAATTACACTGCGATAGACGATAGACGAATTTACTTACAACTGCAAGGTAATTTTTGGACAGGAACTATTTCACCAGAAGCTTATAGTTACAGACAAAACTAAAAGGAAATAAAAAATGAGAACAAACTATATAAAACTTCTTTTATTCATAATCGCGATAGCTACAAATGTAAATTGTATTCAAACTAAAAAACAAGATAGAAGCGGATTAACGGCATTAGTCATGAACAATTGGGCAAACGGAACGGCTACTGATCAGTATACCAATGGATCTCTTCTTATAATAACCAGAGCAGATTTATCAAATCTTTCTTTCACTGGTCAATGCTTTGATACATTTACAATTGGCGGAATAATAGTAAGTCCCTCCAATTACTATAATACACCAGCAGGTGGCGGGGGTGGACTTTTCAACTCCGATTATAAAAAGTATGCACTGTCTACTTCTAATTGTGCAGCACTTCGTTTTACAGGCACAAACAATACTAATTTAGGAAGCTCAACCCAAAGACCTGATTCTAGTCAAAGTTTCAACTTCCGCTTGTATTCCTGTGATCCAAACAATAATCCTTGTTCTAGAGCAGCAATCACTGCGGCAGGGTTTTAGTTAAAATATCAATAGACCAAATTAGCAATATCCACAAGCTTGTAATCAAATGCGTATTTTATTTTTTGATACAAGCTGTGATTTTATTCTTGTTGGGCTTTATACACTAACCGAATCCGAAATAAAAGAAAATTATTTTTATTCAGGAAATCATCCTAGAGAAGCTTCCTATCGACTTTTAAATGATATTAAATTAGGTCTAGAAGCGGCTAACTGGGATAAGCCAGATATGATTGTATGCTGTAAAGGTCCTGGTTCATTTACAGGAATTAGAATTTCAGTTTCAACAGCCAGAAACCTTGCACAAATTTGGAAAATTCCAACTTACGGACTTGATACAATTGAGATGTATGCAACTTACTATGCAGATTACTTTAAGTCTCCAGTGATTACAGCAATTGATGGAAAACAAAAAAAAGTATTCATAGGATACTCGGACGGTAAAGTTTATAAAGGAACGTTTGATATAGCTCCAGCAGAAATTAAAAATCTTTTCAAAGAAGATTTGGAAGGTTCAATTGTAATTTCTGATAATGACTTAGTAGAGCATACTCAAAATATACTTTCTCTACTACCAAATCCAATGCCTATTCTAAAACAAAAAATGATTCTTCTCAGAAATTTAACTTTAGAGAATAATTCCTATAATGCGCTGCTCCCTAATTATATGAGAGAGACTTACGCGCATAAATCCTAGGCTCTGATATTGTATCCACCATCCACATGGCGAATTTCTCCTGTTATCCGCCCGTATGGTCTGAGTAAATAAGCAACTTCATATCCAAGGTCTTCAGGTAATGCATTTCCCATAGGAGAATTTTCCTGTGCAAAATCCAATGCTTCTTTGAGTCCTTGAATTGCTCCACCCGCCTTACTTCCTGTAAAGGGAGAAAAACGAATTGAATTTACTTTAATATTATGAGATTTACCTAACTCGAAAGCCAACTCTCTTGTTATCCGCTCAAGAGCTGCCTTAGCAACACCAACATTCTTATACGGGTGACGAACAATTTTTTCGGCACCGAGATAACTTAAAGATAAAATTGAGGAATTTTTCTGGAGTACATCATGATTCAGTAGACTTCGGGTAAGTGCGATTAGGGAATAAGCTGAAACATCCATAGCTCCCATAAATTCTTCCCTAGTCACTTCAAGCAAAGGTTTTACAGAACCTGCTCTAATCGTTTTATCCATCGCTATCGAATGGAGAAGACCATTTAGTTTAATTCCTTTTTGCTTGAGTATGTTTGTTGCTTCTTCTATACTTGCATCTATCGTCACATCTAGCGGCAAAGTAATAGTATCCGATCCCAATTCTTTCGCTATGGTTTCTTGAAAATCAGAATAAGTTTTTTCTAAATATGCTTTAGCTTTATCTGATAAATTTTGGTGAAAAGGTGTCAAACCTAAACCCGTACAAATTAACTTGGCTCCTTCTTTCTGAGTTTGTTTTGCAGCAGCGAGGGCAAGTGATCCTGAATCTGTGATTCCTGTTATTAAGAGATTACAATTTTTTAATGGTTGTTCTGACATACTTTTTAGACTTTATCCAATTTGTTTATGTGTATTTAATTTTTCAAAAACTTTTGATTCAATAAAAATATTTAGTAAGTCACCATCTACATGATGATCTTTCACTTCCATTTTTAAAATATCTAAAGCCCTTTCAAGTGGTACTGCTTTTTTATACGGTCTATCCTTATCGGTTAACGCATCAAAAATATCCGCAATAGTCATCATCTTTGATTGGACAGGAATTTCCGAGGCGTGAAGACCACGAGGATATCCGTTACCATTTAATTTTTCATGATGGGCATGAGCAATGCTTGGAACCATCTTGAGACCTGATGTCCAAGGAATTTTACTTAAAAATTGAAATGTATGTTCTACGTGTGATTCGATTTCTTTTCGTTCGTCAAAATCTAAGGAACCTTTTCTAATAGATAAATAATTTAACTCAGTAGAAGTAAGAACTGGTTGTTCCGTGCCATCATAAAAAGAAAAATTCATTTTGGAAATATCTTCCAGCAATTGAGAATTTCCTTGTTCTAAAATGGTAGGCTCATTAGAAGAAACAATTACTTGCAACATATCTTCCAACTTTTTACTTTCCATGAGATATTCCATATCTAATGCTTTTTCAAATTCTGTAAAACCTGTATTTCCATTTCTCTTCACATAGTCAAGTTTACGGGTCGTAAACCGCTCTTGTAAATCTTTTTTCATGTAATAAAAACGCCATTTAATTAACTCAAGTTCATGTGGTTCAAGTTTTTTAGACTTAACTAGAACTTTCTCTCGAACCCCTACTTTCCCAAAATCATGAAGCAGTGACGCATAACGTATTTCTTTCATCTGCTCATGAGTAAACTTAATATTAGAAAATTTTCCAGTCGTAATTTTATCTACAGTTTCAGCAAGACCTACAGTAAGGAGTGCCACTCTAAAAGAATGACCACTTGTGGTAGGATCCCGTGCTTCAATTGCACTTACTGAGGCAGTTACAAATCCTTCAAACAAGGTTTCTATATCTTGAATTAGATTATTGTTTTGAATAGCTACAGCAGCTTGCCCGGCAACACTCATCACAAGTTCCTCTGAATATTTATCAAAAGGCATAACATCATTGCCACGCATTTGTTCTACGGTAAGTTTGTTATTAAAATTCTTCTTGCGGTTAATAAGCTGTATTACCCCAATTACTTCGCCTAGATAGTTTTTCATTGGAACAACTAACATACTCTTGGAATGATAATTTTTTACTTTATCAAAATCACGATTAAAGCTATATTCAACGTCTTTAGGAAGATTGTATACATCTGGAATATTTAGAACTTTACCGGTAAACGCGACGTAACCTGCGATACTTTGTTTGTTGATCGGTAAAATAAATTCACTACTATTTAGATCCATAGCAGAAATTTTGAAACGTAAATTTTTTGGATTTCCTTTTTCATCTTTATCAATTAAGTAAAGAGATCCAGAATCTGCGACAGAAATTTCACGAGAACTATATAGAATGTCTCGTAGTAGTTTTGTAAAATCTTTCTCGTTTGAAAGGCTAACACCGATTCTAGTCAGTTTAGAAATATGACTCGTACTAAGATTGACTTTATATTGCAGTTCAAAACTTTCTAAACGAAGTTGCAAAAAACTAAAAGCATTTACGAGAGTCTTCGATAAAAATACAGCAGGCACCGTATCTTCAATATTAGAAAAAAAGAGATCATTTTCTAAACCAGTTGTCTCAAAAATATTTTCTTCCGGCGGAGCATTCACGATTAATAAGGCAAGAATATTCGGATTGAATTTGAGTAGGCTTCTAATTTCTTTTTGAGAATTTTGAAGAGTTTCTTTTCTAAAGTAAAAAACAACTTTTATAAAACGCTCTGAATGATCAGGAAATTCATTCATTTGCGAAAGGGTATAAAAATTCCCATTGATCTGCTTCGCGAAAGAAGAAACTTTTGATTCCAGATCAGGTATATCAGATATTATGAATTGATTTAACTGCAATTTCTTCCCTTTTTTGTAAAGTAATTAAACCACCAAATTCTTTTGTAAAGAGTCAGTAATTCCAAAGACAATTAAGTTTTACTATTTACCGATAAAATACAAATACTTTTTTGTTTTTAGTTTCAGTTTTTATCTATTTTTAAATATTTAAAAAGAAAAGCCACTAACTAACCTAAGTTAGTTAGTGGCTTGTATTAAGAGTTAAGTCTTTATTTTAAAATTATCGTTTAAGACCTAACACCTCTTGAATCATTTGATCTGAGGTTGTAATTGTTCTAGAGTTTGCTTGGAATCCTCTTTGGGTAACAATCATATCAGTGAACTGGTCAGACAAGTCAACATTAGACATTTCTAATATACCAGCATTGATTTTACCGCGTCCAGCAATTCCTGATTCCCCAATATTTGCTTCACCTGAGTTAATAGAATAACTGTACATTGTATCGCCAGCTTTATTTAAACCAGCCGGATTTGTAAAGATTGCCATAGCTACTTGGGCTAATTCTTGTGTGATTCCATTGGAGAAAACTCCTACGATTCTACCTGCATTGTCAATGGAGAAAGATTCCATATAACCCATTGGATAACCATCTTGTTTGATTGCTTTAGTAGTAAAGTCAGAGGCAAATTGAGTAATTCCACTCACTAATCCAGACTCACCTAAATTTAAACTGAAACTTTGTTTTTCAGGATTACCTGCAATTCTAAAAGAAACGTCAGCCGTTAACTTACCAGCACTAAGACTATCTACACCGTCAGAAACACCAACCAATCTTCCATCGGGAGAAAAACTAAGTTCGATTTCAGTGTTACCTGGAACAGTTGTATTTTGATCTTTCGTTGCAACGTCAATGGAAACCTGAGTTGCATCAGTCATCGAAACAGAAGCACGCCAAACGTTGTCACGAATTTTGTACATCTCCATTTTGATTTCTCTTTCGATACCTTGGTCATCATAAACGATGATACTAGTTTGATGTCCTCTACGTTTTCTTGGATCTGGATCATTAATGAATTTTTTAATTTCATCCATCTTTGCATCTTCAGGAACAGCAAGAGCTGCAGAATTTAGATTGGATTGAAAGATAACTTCTTTGGTAGCTTTAGCAGGCTCTTTAGAATAGAGAGGCAAAACGATATCTTCCACAGAAGCAGAAGTATTGACAAATTTATTTCCGTTTTCATCAACACGAGCATTCCAGCCTTGAACTTTTAGACCATTTGCAGGATTTACATAATAGCCATTTTTATCAACGTTAAACGCTCCAGCTCGGGTATAAAACTCTTTATCCCCATCTTTGACAACGAAGAAACCTTCACCAGAAATAGCAACGTCAGTATTTTTTCCAGTAGTTTGAAAAGAACCTTGGGTCATAATTTTGTCGATAGCTGCGATTAAAGATCCGAGTCCAACTTGTTTAGGATTTACTCCCCCGATATTTTCTTTTGGCTCCATAGCAGCCGATAATTCTTGGGAGATCATATCTTGGAATGTAACTCGTTCAGTTTTAAAACCGTGTGTGTTCACATTGGAAATATTATTTCCAATTACATCCATTCTTACTTGGTGATTTTTTAAACCGGAAACTCCGGAATACAAAGATCTCATCATAGTGCAGTTACCTCTGGGTTGTTTTTTTTATTTGTCATAATTTGTGCCTTTATTTGTTTTAGCTCCGGGATAATTCCAGTCCACTGGCTTTTCCACATTTGGAATTACTTCGTGTACTGATTGTTTCGTTGTACTTTTATCGGAAGGTTCCTGATTTTCTTGAACACTTGTCGTTTTTTTTTGTATTTCACTTTCTTTTGAACTAGAAGAAATGGACATATCTCGTTCTAAATTTAAAACAGAAGGATCGGAGATAAGAGTGATTTTCTCCACTTCGACAGACCTTCCATTTACTCGAACATAAGATTTTCCATCCGCATCAAAAAATAAAGCCGCAGCAAGTCCAACAACAGTTTCCCCTGTAACTAAATCAGGACCAGAAACAACTTTACCAACTAGCGAATAACTCTGTTTAGCCTCCATGCGAGAAATTCCAGAGGAGATATTCTTCATTTGCTCCAAGCTAGAAAATTGTGCCATCTGGGCTATGAAGTCCTGATCTTTCATTGGGCTGGTTGGATCTTGTTGGGAAAGTTGTGTGATTAATAATTTCAAAAAATCGTCTTTACCTAATTGTTTAGGAGTTTCACGGACTTCTATTCCTTTGAGTCCTAATTTTTCTTCTTTGTTTAAACGATCTAAGTAGGATTTAATATCTACTTTTTTATCCGCATCCATGTATTTTGTTTTTGTGGATTCGGAGGATGGATCAGAAGTTTTGGTTTTGATTCCAGATAATGGTGGTGTCGGCATCTATTTATATTTCTCCCAAATACGAAGTTCTATATTTTTATATCTACTAAATTGTAAGACTTGTTAGAATACTCAGACTCTAAAGTTTCATCTGAGGATACTAATTGCGGCAAAGAAGAATTAGCCTTATTGGAATCTTTTTTAGAAGAATCTTTTTCGGAAGAAGGATTTGCAAAATCAAAAGCAAGAGAGCCTTCACTTCTAACTTCAATCGAAATTGTTTGTAAATCTAAACCATTTGCCTTCAAATCCGCTTTTAATTGAGAGACGTCTCCCAGAAGACGATTTTTAATAAACTCAGAATCGACTAAAATTTTTCCTTCTACTTTTTCTTTAATTACATCAATATTTAGAGTCATTTTTCCTAGATCTTTTGGATAAAGAGAAATCTGAGCAGTATTACGACCATTTTCAACTATATGAATGCGAGCTTTATTTACCAAATCATTTAGAGACTTAGAGAAATTTTCTCGATCAAACAAAGCCTCTCGCGGCTTATCAGAATTAGCTGTCTTTAAGTTTTCAGAAAATGTTTTTAGTCCATTGGTCTCGTAACGAGGATTAGAAAAAGATTTATCCGAATCAGAAGAATTTTGAGAAGAACTAGACTTAGCCGCAATCTCATTCAAAAGAGTCATGGATTCCTTGCGGCGCTCCATGTTAGAAACTTCCATATCTTTCTCACGGCGGGTAATCGTCCATTTACTCTTATCAAGTCCGGAAACTTCCACTAAAGTTTCTCTCGCAAAACGCATTTCTTTTTCTAAACCAACAAATTCTTTTGCAACAGGCTTAAAATTTTCAGAAATAAATTTGTCTTTTGAATCAGACTCAGAAAGTTTTTTCAATTTGCGAGACTCATTTGTTAAAAGTTCTCTAGAACTCACTTCCCCCCGAGAAAACTGAATAGATTTTTCAGTTAGATCAACTGCGGATACTTCAGATTTACTGTCAGAAATATTTTTTTGAATGATAACAGGATTTTCCTTTGATTTGGACTGAGTGAGAGTCAACTTAGGATTTTCCTCTATTTTTAATTCTTTAGAAATATTTTTTTCAGTTTCTTTAGGAATTTCACGAATAGATACTTCTTTAGAATCTATTTCTACTTTTAACTCTTTAGCTTTGATTTGAACAGATTCACCACTGAAAGTCTTTATATCTAAACTCTTGGATTCTTTCTTTTCTGATTCTTTTGAAACATTAAAATTTAACTTGGGACTAACAACTATTTGCCCATCTAAATCTTTTTTTAGAGAATTAAGATCTGGAGAAATATTTTTAGACTCGGTTTTAATTTCAGGTTTGTTTTTGCTAGAAATAAATTTTGAATCTAAAGGAGTTTCTTTTTTATCTAAATTCAAAAATGTTTGAAGCAAAATTGCAGAAGAGATTTCTTTCTCTAAATCTTGATTACTCTGATTACCTTCACTTACTCGAAGATTTGAAATTTTATCAACATTCTCCAAAGTCTCCTCTTCCATAATCGCTGAAACTGACTCAAGAGAAGAAACTTTCTCTTGCGACAACTCTAAATTAACCGCAAAACTCTCAAATTCATTGTCTCGATTCAAACGTTCGTTAAAAACTTCTGCCTTAAATGGATCCGCCAAATCAAGATTAACCTCTTTTTTATTATCTTGCTCAATCGCAGAATAGGTCTGCAACTTATCAGGCTCCACACGCGAAAGGTCACTCACTGCATTATTTAAAATGTCTCGAAAACTAGAAATCTGCTCCGAAATAAAATTTTCTTTCTTAGGCTCTTCAGAATTTTTTGCAAAAATTAGATTTTCTAGGTTATTTAGTATGAACATGAAAGAGTCCGCCTTAAAGAGAACATCGAACAGTTTAAGAAAACCTTAATCAAAAAAAGTAAACAACTCGTACTAAACATACGTTTCTGGGTGCTTCTTCATGTTACATAACGTTATTGACCAACTTTTCCGAAAAAGCATGAAGACCGCGCTTGCCGCTATGGTCAATAAATTACAGCTTTTGTTATTTATCGAAACCCTTCTCCACTAAGTAATTTATTGACCCCGCATTAATCGCTAGCACGGCTCTCCTGTAAATTCCGTACCTTCTATATTTAACAATCCAGCCTTTTGCGTTCATGTAATACTTTATAGGTATAACTTTCCCTTCGGTCTAAAGAAATTTTCATTTTTTATTCAGAACTTTTGGCTTATTAGTCCTTTTGCTAATCTCTAACGTGATAGGACCTTACATAATCTTGAAAAACATACTCAAATAGCCAAGAAGCCTTCAGTATTAACCTTCTGTTTATAGGAACTCCAAAGCCCATCCCCGCTTCCACCAAAACGTCCCCAAAACCGGCAATATCTAACTCGAGCAAGTAGACAAACAAAGCACAGCGAGATTTTCCAAAAGCCAGACTAAGCTCGCCAAGTTCAATCCAAGCGGCGTTAGAAACACGAAAGTTGAATTTATGAAGATTTAGCCCTTCATCTTGGAATTCGGTTTTTATTTTCCTTGGAGGCGGAATCATACCAGACAGGTTGAAAATACGAAATCTACGAAGCAAATGAAGAAAGTAGATAGGTAAACTATTCCCATATTCAGCCATTTTCCTTTGCAAATCAGCCAAAAGATATTCGGGAATTAGGAGAGTGGAAGTCGATATATCCAAATCACGTAGATTGGAAATCGGAAAAGATTTAGAATTTTGAAAATGTATCATACCTATACTCGGTCTGAAAAAAATTTTATGTGCAAGAAAATTCTTTTTTTATCTAAAGTGACATAATTTTTATCATGCTATTTTAATATCCTGCCGAAAGAATACCTATAGCAAAAGGAAGAAATCTGCCTAGGAGATTGAAATATGTTCACAAATACCTATTTTATGAAAACACAAGACTTACTCGAAAGAGGGTTAAACAATGCAACTTTCAAAAGAAAAGTTTTAGCAGATAATATAGCAAATGTGGATGTTCCGCATTTTAAAAGAAGTGAAGTTACTTTTGAAGCAAATTTAAAACGAGCCTTAGAGTCCGAAGACTCCCAAAAAAGAAATGCAGTCCCAACCCAGATTTCACACGAAAAGCACTTTGAATTTTTTAAACCACTCAATTATAAAGACGTTAGTTCTAAGGCTAATGTGGATTATCTCACAACTATGAGAGCTGATGGGAATAATGTGGACGTAGAAAAAGAAATGACAGAAGTTTCCCATAACCAAATGGCTTATACAATCATGGTCGAGCGGCTAAACCAAAATTTCCGCATGTTAAATATCGTAATCAGATCAGCATAATTAAAGGAATAGAAAATGGGATTATTTACATCAATTAATATATCTTCCACAGGTCTTTCCGCACAAAGACTAAGAATGGATGTTATTTCTAATAACATCGCAAATGCAACAACTACACGTAATACAAATGGCGACGGTCCCTACAGAAGAGACCGAGTTATAATGACTCCTATCAATCTTCGTACTCAGTGGAAAAGCCCTGTTTACCCCTTTGGAATTTCCCCCGGCGAAGGGCAAGGCGTAAAGGTTATGAAGATAGAAAAGGATATGACACCTCTGCGTTTAGTTTACGATCCAACTCATCCTGATGCGATCAAAGTTGGGCAAAAGAAAGGTTATGTAGAATTTCCTAACGTCAACATGGTAACAGAGATGACTGATATGATTTCTGCTTCTCGTTCTTATGAAGCGAATGTTCAGATGATCAATGGAAGTAAATCAATGTTTAACAAATCGATGGAAATCGGTAGAGCGTAATGAAGATTTGCCACCGAGGCACTGAGTTTTACAATTTTAAAAACAACAGCAAGGATTAGCATTTATGAGTAGTTTTAATATTTCAAATATAGGCAGCACTTACAATTCAGGAAACCCATTCCCTATTTCTCCAAAGGGAGATAAAATTTCTATCAGCACATCTGACACTCGTCATTACGGAGATAAAGCAAAGACTCATTCTGCTGACGATGTAGCGGAAAGTTTTGCAGAAGTTTTACAAAAGTCTTTTGAAAAAGTAAATGACCAACAAGTAGAAGCAGATACACTTACCCAAAAATTAGTCTTTGATCCAAACAGTGTGGACTCTCATCAAGTTATGATCGCAGCGGAAAAGGCTCGTATATCGCTTACATTTACTAAAACTATGATTGATGGTGTAATTAAAGCATACAGAGATTTAAGTAATTTAAGATAAGAAACAAGTTAGACTCGAAATATATTTGATCCTTAGCTTGATGACATTGAGCAATCGGTAGTAAGCAACTTTTCCAATTTTACACTTGCCATTAGAGCCATATTTAAAACTCTAAACCTATAAGTTGCCCACTTAGCTCAGTTGGTAGAGTATTTCCCTCGTAACGAAAAGGTCGCCAGTTCGATTCTGGCAGTGGGCTACAGGAAGGAAAATGCCATATAAAGAACTAGTTGGAAATCTCGACGGTGCGAATCAAAAACACGCAATCGTCATTTCACGTTTTAATGAATTCATCACTGAAAGCCTTTTGAAAGGTGCCCTTGATTCACTCACACGACATGGAGTGAAAGAAGAAGATATTACTGTTGTAAGAATCCCAGGTGCTTACGAAATTCCACTCACTGCTGACAAATTAGCTAAATCCAAAAAATACGATTCTGTGATTTGTATTGGAGCAGTGATTCGCGGCTCTACATCTCACTACGATTTTGTAGCAGGTGAATCCGCAAAAGTTGGAAATATTGGTCTCCAAAATTCTATTCCAGTTATTTTTGGTGTCCTCACGACTGAAAATATTGAACAAGCCATTGAAAGAGCCGGAACCAAAGCCGGTAACAAAGGTTTTGAAGCAGCTTCCACCGCAATCGAGATGGTCAATCTCTTGAAACAAATCTAATGGCATCCAGGCATAAAAGTAGGTCAGTTACTTTACAAGCTCTTTACCAAATCGAATTAACTGGTGTTTCGATTGGAGATGCACTCAGTTTTAGTTGGTACGATAAAGTTCTAGAGCCAGAAGAAAAAGAACTTGCGACTCAATTAATTAAAGGTGTTGTGAAAAATTGGGATTTACTCGATACAATAATAAAGTCCTATTCAAAAAACTGGGAATTCGAGCGCATTTCAGTGGTTAATCGCTGTATATTGCGTTTGTCCATTTATAGTTTGATTAACCAAAGGGATATTCCCCCCAAAGTTGTAATCAACGAAGCGATAGAGCTTACGAGAGAGTTTGAATCAGAAACTGCCGTAACCTTTATCAATGGAATTCTAGATGCAGTGTATAAGGACGAATTAGCCAAACTCAGCGGAGATTAGGTATGGAACCAATTAAGAAGAATAGACTCAAGTTCGAATCAGTAGAGCCGGAAACCAATCCAAACGTAACCCAATACGAAACAGACGAATATTCCACTATGTATGTACGAGAAAAAACGGCTGCTAATCCTCTGCCTTGGATTTTATTTTTCTTACTTCTTATAATCGTTGTAGCTGGGACTTCTTGGTTTTACTTTTTTGGAAATAAATCTGCAATCGGAAATTTTACCAAAAACGATCTCGCAGTTGATAAAACAGGAACATTAGATAGAATTCTAGAAAAACCATACATTCCAGGTAGTTCCACAAATCCAAGATTAGCGGAATGTATCACTTTATATTTAGAAAGATACCAAAAGAAAGCTGAAAATAAATGTGAAGAGTTTCTAAATCGACCAGAATCGGATGAAGATAAATCTATTGCTCTTACTGTTCTTGGAATTATTTTTGATGAAAAGGGACGTTATCCGCAAGCGATCGAGTATCTTAAAAAAGCAATAGCCTATGATCCTAAAAACATTTACGCATACTATGATTTAGCCGTTGCATATAAACATGATGGTAGAGTTTCAGATGCTCGTAATACAATTCAAAAAGCAAAAGATATTGCACCTAACGATTCAAAAGTAGCCTTATTAGCCGGAAACCTACTTTATGATTCAAACGATCCTAAAGCAGCAATGGATACCTATAAAGATGGACTTTCTAATTCTCCTAACGACCAACATTTGGCATATAATCTGGCACTTACCCAATACAAACAAGGAATGATTCCGGAAGCAATCGAAAACTTTCGTAAAGCGATTCAGATAAATAGTACAGGACAAATAGCAGAATTTGCACATGGTCATCTAGGCTCTATATTCTACCACCGAGAAGACCTAAATGGTGCAGAACATCATTTCCGAGAAGCAATTGCAATTAAACCAAATGATTCAAGGTATTTATACAATCTAGGCGTAATTTTACTCAAAAAAAAGAATATGGAAGAAGCAGTTTCCTTTTTTCAAAAAGCGTTAGACGCTGGAGCTACCGATCCTCAAATTTATCGTTTTATTTCCGAGTCGTTTGCAGAATTAAAAATGTTCGATAATGCGATCACTGCTTTAGAAAAAGGACTTCGCATTCGACCTGATGACGTAGATACCCTACTACAACTTGCTGATTTATATTATGAAAGAGGAAACCTAAGCCAAGCAGAGGATACTTTTCGTAAGGTAATTCGTATTACCCCCGGTGATTCGAATACAGAGACCGCACTCGTAAACCTAGGTATCATTATGGACGATATGGAAAGATTTGGAGAAGCAGTAGTAGAATTTGAAAAAGCAATCGCTTTAAATCCTAAAAATGAAAATGCTTATTACAATCTTGGTATAGCTTATAAGAATGCAGGTCAACCAACCAAAGCAATAGAGAATTGGAGAAAAGCAGATGCAATCAATCCAACAGAAACGAAACACAGAGAAGCAATTGGAGATTATTACTTAGAAAATAACTACCTCGATGAAGCTGCCGGTGAATACGAAGCGATTGCAAAAACTAACCAATTCAATTATAAAGTAAAACTAAAACTAGCAGATGCTTACTTCAAAAGACAGCAGTTTGATTTAGCAGAAAAGAATCTTATATTTGTATTAAATCATTCCAAAAGTGGTGATGAAATCAAACTTGCTCATAGAAAACTAGCCCTTGTTTATTCCGAAGGAGATATGGCGAATAAAACAAAAGCAAAAGATGAAGCTTACAGAGGTTCCCATATTGATCCAGATGACATGGAAGGAAGACTTGTTCTTGCTAAGGTGCTAATTGACTCAAATTCAGCTATGGATAGAGAAAAAGCGATTGATGAGTTAACCGCCATTGTGAGATCTGATGTAAAACCCAAACTCGCTGCAAAAGCCTACAATTATCTAGGGGTGTGTTATTTCAAAAATCACGAGTATAAAAAAGCACTCCGTGAGTTCCAAAACGCAATTGACTTAGATCCAAACCTCACGGACGCTTATGATAATAAAAGAGCAGCCAGAGCAGAGTATGAAACTAGCATTCAGACAAGGCAAACAGCCTACTAAAGGCTTGACTTTTTTAGGATAGATTGAACAATGAATGTTGGGTTGCGATTTGCACTCATTAGTGTCGTTTAATCAATGATAAAACAAAAAGAAAACTCAGACTCAAAGTCTTTAGCGAGCTTTAAAAAAACATCTTTCCTGTTAGCATTCCTATTTACTAGTCTGCTAACTCTTTCTGCTGCTGATGCACAAAAAGATGAACTAAAAGAGAATTTACTAGGCTCCGAAAAAAAACAAAAACAAGCTATTAGCACAATCAAATCTTCTAACAGAGAAGATTTACTCCCTATACTATCAGAAATATTACGAACCACTTCTTCTGAGGGAGAATTACAGGGATTAATTTTAGATTTATACTTTTCTTATGGAACTGATATTGAGAAATACAATCCCAAAATTATAGAAGACTTAGAATGGATTCTTGATAATACTAAAAATGAAGCTAACTTAATCAAAGTTCTCCATTACGCAGCAACGTATAAAGAAAAGCGGTTGATGTACCACACTCTAAACTTCATCACCTACCGAGATGCAACTGTTCGAGAATATACCTTTAAAGCAATCAATAGCTTTAAAGATGACAGAGCACTTCCATTTATTTTAGAACTTGGAAGCTCCGATCAACCAATTCATAGATATTATTACTTAGAATCTTTGAACTTTATCATAGACGAACGTGCCAATATGCATGTGACCAAACTCCTAACAGACCCAAGCCCAGCTATTCGCAGTGAATGTATAGTGGTAATTGAAAAACTGGGATTAAGAGAAAAATTAAACTCAGTATTAGCAATGGCAACGAATGACGCAAACTACGAAGTTCGTAAAACAGCAGTTGTTTCCTTAAAAAATCAAAAGTCTAAATTCCCGACAACTGTATACCAGAAAACTATATTTGACTCAAACCAAGAAGTAAGAGATGTTACTGTTGATGCTATCAATACAATAAAAGACCCATCCTACGCAAAGTTCATCTCAACTGCAATGGAAAAAGAAACCCTCTCTCCTCTTAGGCTAAAGATGGTAGATAGTTTGCTTATTTTAAATAATCATGGTGGCGGAGCCGGTTTATCTGCTGCACTTAGAAAAGACCAAGATAGCCAAGTTCGCTCTAAAGCAGCATTTGCGATAGGGAAACTCAAGGCAACTCCAGTAGTTCGAGATTTAGTATCTTCTTTACAAAATGAACAAGTAGTAAATGTTAAAATTGAAGTAACTCGCTCGCTTGGTATGCTCAAAGAAAAATCAGCAGTTCCTGTTATTCTAAATAGACTACAAACTAACGAAGCAAATGAGTTACGTTCTGAATTCCTTACAGCACTCAATCAAATTGATGATCCCAAAGTCATGCCAGTTATTTTTGATTTAATTGACTTAGAAGGGGCAGAGTCTATCAAAATAGGAATGAAACACCTTCTTAGAACTATGCTTTACCGTTATCATGGTGGTGGCGGGAAGGAATACAGAACAATCACCCTTTCAGAAAAAGTCTCTATGTTAGATTAATCGATTAGAGAATCTCCAGCTTTCGTAGGCAGAATATCATGATTGTCATTAAATTCTGGAAAAAAGTCGAAAAATAATTTTCGTGGAACAACTCTATATTTTTCAGGATTTTTGGAAAGAAACATAGTAGTAAATTTTTCGGGCGGTAGACTATGGAAATTAATTCTATCTTCGAATCCGTAGAAGTCTTGTTTTGAAAACCTATGACCAAGTGTTTGAATCACATACTCTTTGACAAAACTCCAATCTAATTTGAAATGCATTCGTGTTCCTTGAAATGCGGGTGAGCGTTCAATTAAATTTACAAGACGATTTAAGGGACATTTTTGTTTGTGGTATTGGGTAACAAAAACCATCACAAATCGTTGAGACAGTCCCATCGGTTTCCAAATTAAATCGGAAAGATTTTCCATATTCTGCTCATATTTAATATCATCTAATATTTTATGAAGCTCCGGCTGACCTTTTTCTTTTTTTAAATATCGAATATGTTCTTCATAACCAAATTCACCATAGTACAACCATTTGTACAAATCCTGTAACTCAAAGTAAGAATGAGCTTCGATAAATTTATTTAAGGCGAATACTCGTTGTTCGCTGTTAACAATGGATAAAGTATCAAGTGCCATTGGACTTATTTTTAAAACTCAGTTCCGTTCCGTCAATAATTCTTTTTATATTTTGCCTATGGGTAAATAAAACTAGAAAAAAATTAACAATCACTAGACTTAAAATTTTAGGAGAAAATCCCTCCCACGTATAAACGATATAAAAAATCGGAAGAAAGAAAAAACCTACGATAGATCCAAGAGAGGCAATTTTTTTCCAGTAAAGAATTACAGCACCTACGACAGCACTCATGAGACAGGGAATGGGAAGAAGATAAAGATATAAACCAACCGAGGTTGCAATTCCTTTTCCTCCGTTGAATTTCATAAATGGATTAAAGATATGTCCGAGGACTGCTAAAAATCCACCTAACATAGGAATCCACTCTGCTTGTAAAATTACAGCATCAACTTGAAAATAAGGATAAAACCAAAAAGGTAAAATCCCTTTTACTACATCGAGTATCATTACAGTTACACCTGACTTCCAACCAACAGATCTAAGAACGTTAGTCGCTCCCGCGTTCCCACTTCCAGTCTTTTTAATATCTACTCCCTGGAGAGAAGAAATAATATGCGCGCTCGGAAATGCTCCAATCAAAAAACTGAGTATAAAAAATAAAACCAACGCCTACTCCCGATAATCCTTTTCTTTTTTTCTATCCGATCTGATTTCTAATTCTACTTGTACACCGTTTAATTCGAACTCTTCTACGATTCTACTTTTGATAAAACTAAGAAGTGGTTTTTTAAAAAGATCTACATGGTTTACAAATAATAATAATTTAAAAGGAGAAGTGGAAACCTGTGTGGCATATAAAATTTTGGGAGGTTTCTTAGATTGTAGTCCCATTTTTCCTTCTCCCATCCACTGTGTAAGTTTTTGATTGATTTTGGCAGTTGGGATTTTGGTATTTACTTTGGTGTGAATTTTTATACATTCTTCTAAGACTTTTCGAACTCTTTGTTTCTGCAAAGCACTGATACTAATTACAGGGATAGCGGAGGTAGGATAAAACCGAGAAATCAAATCCTTCTTGTATTCTCGAAAAGTATTGTCGTCTTTGTCTTTGATTAAATCCCATTTGTTCACAGCGAGTACTACTGGTTTACCGCTCTCGCGGATAATGGCGAATATCTTCTTGTCATACTCCCCCATTCCCTTAGTTGCATCGATGATATGAATAATCACATCCGATTCGCTAATGGATTGGAGTGTTCTTTTATAAGAGTAAAATTCCAACTCTTCACTCGACTTACTATTTTTTCGAATGCCGGCAGTATCTACAATGAGCAAGTTGTGATCTTCAAATTTCAAAGTGCTATGCACAGTGTCACGCGTGGTTCCAGGGATTTCACTTACAACCGCTCGGTTAAAACCTAAAATTGCATTTAAAAAACTAGACTTGCCCGAGTTTGGTTTTCCTACAATGCTGATACTAAAATCCGTATTTTGTTTTTCTCCAACACGTGCTTGTGCTAGATAAAAATTCATTTTTTCAAAAAGTAATTTTAAGTTTCTTCTACCAAGCGCCGAAATGGGGATAACTTCTTGTAGCCCCAACCTGTAAAAATATTCTAAATCAAAATCGTTATCTGGGTTGTCAGATTTATTAATTACACAGATAATATTTTTAGAAACAAAACGTTTGTCGGTTAAAAAAAGTTTTATGAGTTTACTATCATATTCTACAATTTCATTTCTATCAATTACAAATATAATTAAATCCGAAGCAAGTAAATGATTGAAACTTACTTCTATGATGGAAGAAGTTAAATCATTGATGTTTTCCAAATCAAGCCCGGGTGTATCAGAAAGAGTAAATGGTTTTATAAAATTTTCACTTTCTATTTCATAACTCAATACATCGCGGGTTACTCCCGGATAATCATAAGTAATTGCTACTTTTTGTTTTACAAAACAATTGAATAATGTGGATTTGCCCACGTTTTGTCTTCCGACGATGGATACTACTGGTAATTTTTTCAAGAACGATTCCTTTGCTTCATGGCTCTGTCGATTTCTATTTTTGCTTCTTTCTTTTGTAAAGATTCTCGTTTGTCATAGAGTTTCTTTGGTTTGCCCGTGGCGATTTGTAATTTGATGAATTGTTTTTCGTTGAAATAGATTTTTACTCCAACTAATGCCAAACCTTTTTCTTTGATTTGTTTTTCTAAACGTACAATTTCTTTTTTATGAGCAAGCAGTTTACGCGGGCGAACTTCGGTATGATTTGCATAACCCCCGTTTTTATAAGGAGTGATATGGAAATTCTGTAAAATGAGTTCGCCGTTTTTCACTTGTGCAAATGCGTCTGTTAGGTTTGCTTTTTTTTCACGAAGGCTTTTTACCTCAGATCCAGTAAGTACAATTCCTACTTCCAAAAATTCTAAAAGCTCAAAGTCGAATCTTGCTTTTTTATTGGTTACAATTTCTTTGTAACCGGTTTCTTTTTCTTTCTCTTTATTTTTCATGGCTATCTTACTGCGTGGTGAATATGGATTAACTTCGTAAGCTCTGTTCCAATTAAGTTTGGCATATTAGCGAAGTTATCTGCTGTTATCTGCACAGAATTCTCAAATAGATTCTCCGCGATATAACGATTTCCAAGTCCTACTGCTAGAAAAACATAATTTTTCTTAGTATTTTTAAGGACTTCTTCTTTTAACTTTTTGTTTTCCCAGGAATCAATCTCTCGGTCGATTTCTGTTTTTCCTCTCTGTCCTCTAAAGTCAGAGATAATTACGATTATCCGTGTTTCTGCTTCCGAAGAAAAATACTTTTCACAATTTTCAATGAGCGAAAATTCATAAACAGAATCTCCCTGCCAATCTCTGGTAAGAGAGTTAAACATCTCCTCTTCCTTTCGCATATCGTATTCATCTTCTTTATCTTTGAGGCAAATCAAATCAATATGATCTTTTTTATTGAGTCTATCGGAATAGGAATAGATAGAAAATTTTACACTATGCTCGTTCAAAATGTAAGCACTCGTTAGCATGGCAGAAAGAGTTGCAACTGAATATTCAAAATTAAAAATACGCCTTGCTTTACTGACTAAAAATACAATTTCCACACCTTTCAATTTTTCTTCGTTTTTATCAATGATGGTTTTGTCGAATACTTTCGAGTCCCCCCTACCACTTTTAAAAGAAATATACTTGCGGGTATCTACACGTTTGCCCTGGGTCTGGTAAATGCGCGTTATGTCCACCTCGGGATCAAATAGGGATTCTAAGTTCATCTCTACTTCTTCTAGACTCTTCTCAAATACTTCTTTGAATTCTTTTAGGCTAACTGCCATCGAGTAGTTCCAGAGAATTTTTCTTTTTGCTAGAAATTGTTTATAAAGTTCTTCAGTCCGATAACCCCACGCGCCACCGCCACCTGCCGGTTCCCCCTGCCCCATATTCCCTTGCGTATCCTGACCATACCAAGCATCAGCGCCTTCTTTGGTTTGTCCACCAGTTTCGGGTGTGTTAATCTCAATCCCTTTTTTAAGAGGACTGCCTGAATTCTTTAAAGGCGCTTTACCGGTGTTAGCCTCTCTTTTATGAAGTTCAGGATCCCACCAGGGTGCCCTGTCAAGGTTTACTGGATCGGTAAAAGTTTTTTTTTTATCCTCTATCTTCTGATAAAGGTCTTCGGGAAACGTTTTGTTCTTAATGGCGGTATCTATTAGCCGCTCCATGTCGAATCGTTCTTTCGGATCAGAGATTTGGTTGATATAAGAAATCTTTGCGCCGCGAACTACGATTTCGGCAAGCGAATCAGGAGAATTGTATTTCACAATATGGTCTTTCCATTTCAAAAGATTGGACAATCCAAAAGAATAAGGATTCAAATTCCCCGATCCAATCACACGTTTGTGAGATAAGGTTTTAATCTTTAAGTGGAAAGTCGCCATTATCCCCGTAAGAGTTAAGTCCGGTAGATAAAAATGTAAAATTTCATTCAAAGATTTTTCATCTTCCAAATTTGGAAATAACACAGGAGTAAAGCGATTTCTAAAAGCTCGTGAAATGGTAGGAACCGATTTTGTTTTACGAAACATCTTAAACGCAAACACACGAGAATCCTCTTTCAAATGAAGTGGATCTGTCTCACCACTTTCCGGTGGAAGTGTGATTGCCTTTGCATCGTCTGTGAGCATATTGAGTTTTTCCACAAGCTCAGCACCCGCGGCTTCCAGAGCAGTGATTACAATCGTTCCACCTTCTCGCACTCCTTTTGTCAAAGGTCCATCTACCCATTCCACCTTAGAACTGGAAATGGGTTTTAAAGCTCCCAAAATATCAGAGGTATGAATTCCTTTACAGAGATTAACATGAGAAACCTTTAGACCAGAAATATTGGTAATGAGTGACATGAGAAAATTTGGATCGTCTTCTTCTCCAAACTCAATTAGAATATTTTCTCCCAGTTGGATACCGGTGATTACCTTCTCCATGAAAGTAAGAATTTTTTCTGTGATTGGAATTTCAGCTAGTATTTGCTTGGATGCTTTTTCTTCTGTATGAATTTTTTTGTCGTTACAGAAAAGTCCATTACCCTCGACGAATAATTTTACTGAATGAGAAATTTCTTTATCGGAATATTGTAATTCTGTGCGAATCAATTCCAACTGAGACACTTTGTCTTCTTCTTTTCTAAATGGCTCTGTGTAAAGATTACAGAGTTCTCTATAAACAACATATTTATCATTGCAGTTAAATGTATTTAGCCGCTCGCAAATCTTTTTGAGCGTTCGAATATTAAAATGGTATTTTTCTAAATCCCCTTTGCCTAGTTCATTGTTTAAAACTTTTTTCTCTGTTGCGAGGGTAATTCGAATACAAGTTTGTAAAATAGATTCGGTGAGTTCTGGGTAAAGTTTTTTTAGGATAAATAGAATTTCATCTGGCGGATAAGGGTCAACAAATACTGTAGAGAAATTTTTAGTAATATCGAACGGCAGCGGCTTACGACCTTCAAACCCTTCCGAAGGATTTTGCGTTCCGATAAAACTAAATCCTTCTTTCGCCTGAATGCGACTTCCATCGCCTTCCATTAGATCAATATAAGAAGACTCATAAACTGTCGCAAATCTTTTGATGACGTTAGGCGAACAGAGATTCATCTCATCGGCTACGAAGGTGTAACCGGAGGCAATCGCGTTGACTATCGGTCCATTAATCCATTCAAATCCATTCCCGCTCATGAGAAGTCGGTATGATCCAATCAAATCTTCCGGTAGCGTATCTTCATTAAAACTATATCTGAGTGTTGGATGATTTCGCTTTGCATTAATGTAGTAGATAAGAGCGTTTTTCCCCACTCCCGCATCCCCCACCAAGAGCACAGGCAAGGACTCCAAAATTGGATATATAATATTTCGTAGATTTTTCAGCGTTGTATCTGTCTCTACTAGGTTCGATGGGTATACCAAAGATGAACTCGTGTTTTGATAAACGGGAACTTGTATACCGGCAATTTTCGTGAATTCCATTAGGTTAGTATTTGTAATCGTAAGCAGGCGGCAAGTAGAAAATGAGAGAATTGGCTATGGGTCTAGATGCTCTTTAGGTTTACTTGAAATCAATGTAAGGATTTTGATTAGTCATGAACAGCCTTCAAATTGTCATTCCCAAAATTTTCTATTGGGAATCTGTGGTTCTAAGTGGGATTTTATATCACCTGAGATCCCCGACAAGGAATTTCGGGGATGACAAAGAAGGGTAAATTTCTTACATCGAATTCACGTTAGGTTAAGGTCTGGGCATAGTTGTTCTGTGGGCGTGGGTTTGTTTTGGTTGGGTTTGTCTGGAGTAAGTGTTTTTTCGTTCTTTTGCTATACCCTGACGTGGTAGCTCCGTGCAAAGTCCTGTGTAACCCGTCTGAGCGAGAGAGAAACCTTTAGTCGTAATTTATTTTTGGTAGGAACTGCATTACTTAAATTTAATTCGGACAGAGTTTCCCATAATCCTGAAAGATCCAGTTCTAGTAAAAAGACAAACAACCAACAGCGAGATTTCCCAAATGCTAGAGCCAGCTCCCCAAGCTCTAACCAATCTGCGTTATTTACACGAAAGTTAACGCGCTTTAGATTAAGTCCCTCATCTTGGTATTCGGTCTTAATTTTTCTCGGAGGATGAATCATCCCCGAGTGGGTAACAGTCCGGTACATCCACAAAAGGTTTCGAAAATACACGATAAGGCTATTTCCGTGTTCTTTGGTTTTCTTTTTCAAATCATTGATCAAATGAGCGGGCACGAGAAGGGTGGAAATAGTTTTATCAGCAAGTCTTTGTCTGTCAAAAGGAAAGGTTCTTTTATTTTGAAAGGTTATCATACAAATACTAGGTCAAAAAACATTTACTTGGTGCGAAAAAATTTAGTTTTTTAAATAAAATAACTCTAGCTTTACCTTTTTTTGGATTTTATCCCATTTACTTTCTGTTTGTATTTAATTCCAGCCAGCAAGAAATGGAAGAATGGCTTACCGAACTCTTTTATTATTTCCCTTTTTACTTTTTAGTTTTTGTGATTTAGAAAACCGCTACCCGGATGCGGGGGAATTTTGCACTCCGATGCGGGAAATTCCAGAATGTTTAAAAATGGATTTTAGAAATAAAATACTTAGTTTAGATCAAGAAAAATTAGAGCTAACAATGATTAACCGAGTTCAGTATGAAAAACAAACTGAAACTAAAAAATTAGAAATAGATGTTCTAAGTGAACATCGAATTCGAATTAAAACTAAAAAACTTCCAGACCAGACCATAGAAAAAGAAGAAACTTATCTGCGTATCAAAGGACCCAAAATTTCTATTTGGACTAAATTTAAAAACTGGAAAGCGAAGAAATGAAATTATGAATTTTAAATTGAGGGGAGATTAGAATATATAACCCACGGTCATCCATATATTACGTCTTTCTAATGGAAGAAGTGTTGGAACGGGTTGACCATTTCCATTTCTAAATCCCGGATCAAAGTATTGTTCATTCGCCAAATTATAAACTTGTAGTTGCAGAAAAATTCCATCATAAACAAAATCTTCTCAACGAATATTGATTTTAGCCATAACATAGGAAGTAGCAAGTTTAATTGGATTTGTAGCTGGCGTTCGCCTAACGTCCATATAATTTAGACCAAAATGAAAAGATAGTTTTGGCAAAATATAATAAGTAAAACCAATATTAGCCTTATGGGGAGCAATCACAGGAATTGCTCCTGAGTTTGGAACAGCAGTATTCGTATTCGTGAGTTTATTAAAAATTTCTATCGCATAATCATCGCCAACTCTACCTCGCGTAGAAGGAGTTGCTCCCAATATATTTGTATACATTCCTCTATTAAAAGTATAATTAAAAAATATTTTCAGTTTATCTGTCACTTGCATATCAGTAGAAATTTCTGTACCGTAAATCTTAGCTCCTCCCACGTTTTGATTCTGTGTGTATCTAGTTCCAGGTCTTGTAGGATTTAACTCCGCAGTTTCTGCATCAATGATAATATCAGAAATAGTGCTATAATAACTCATGGCGGATAAGTAGTATTTGCTCATAAATCTGTATCCAAATCCAAATTCCAGAGACTTCATCCTCTCAGGTTTAAGATCAGGATTTATTTTTCTGGAGGCAGATGCGGCAAACATCTCTTGTCCGGTAGGAGCTCTAAACCCCGCACCGACTAATGCCTTAATAGTAAAATCTTTTGTGAGATTAAAAACAGCCGCAAACCTAGGAGTATGAATCTGTTTAAATACAGTATTAAAATCATAACGATATCCTGCGGTAAAAGTCAAATATTGTAAAGGTCTATACATCTGTTGTATATACATACCTCCATTTTTTATTTCAAATCTTTCTACTGCGGTAATTGGTGAATTGCCTCTTGGCATATTAAAATAACTCAATTCTAATCCAGCAGTGGTAGATAATTGAGGACTTGGATTGTAATGAAGCGTCTGTTTGCTAGCATAAGAAAAATCAGGTCTTGAAAATGTGGCTAATGTAAATTCACCCGGACGGTATTCAGAATTTGGACCGGCTTTGTTTAAGTTTTCATTAAAAGTAGAACTAATAACGTCTGTTTGGCGAACAAGAATTTCTGAATCTACATTTAGTTTTTCGTTAAAGTGATATAAATAACCAACGCTTATAGCATTTTGCCGAGTATTCACAACACTTCCTCTCGAGCCATTGGGTTTAACGTTGTATAGCAAACCACCTATTAGCCTCGCATTATTTCTATCATCAAATTTTCCAGTTTCATAACCACGTTCATGAAAATCAGATACATACGTTCCATTGTTTGTAGTCCCTGCTCCTTGTTGGTATTGCCAATTTGTACTTTGAAATCTAAATCCACCTCTGCTGAATTTTCCTGTTATATTGTAAGTATCCGTTGCAGACATTGAATATTTTTCCGACCAGTAATATCCGACAGAGTTACCATCAGGACGACATACACCACCACAAGCCTTAGATTCGATTGCATAGGCTGCATCATTTGGATCAATGTTTTTCTTATCCAAATGTTGGTTTTGACCAAAATTAGGTCCATCCGTTTTATAGTAATAACCATTTACACTGTATTGAAAAGAGCCATCCTGTTTTCCATGTCCTCTGACGGAAAAATTTGCAGCCAAGCCTGGATTTCGAAATCTACTTTCCCAAGCTCCATACATAAAATCTACACTACTTCCAGGATCTCCTTTTCCATCTTTGGTGATGATATTAATTGTACCACTAAACGCACTGCTTCCATGTAAAGCGGCTGAGGGTCCTGCTAGAATTTCTATTCGTTTTACATTTTGTAGAGGAAATTGAGTATTACCCGCTCTAACTGATTGTTCACTGATTCCCATATCAGGGACACCATCTATGTAAAATAAAGTTCTTTGGTTATTTCCAACTATTCCTCTTTGGTGAAATAGAACTGGATATTGCCCATAAGTATGTTGAATATCAAATCCCGGAACATCTTGCAGAGCATCGGATAACCATCTGTAACCTCTTTCTCGAATTTGTTTGTCTGTAATAACATAAATTGCAGACGGAGCATCCATTACCTTTTGTTCCCTCCTTGTTGCAGTTACAACAATCAAGTCCTCTAGTTTAAAAAAGTTTTCCTCGTTTACACCTTTTTTGGGTAAGTCGTTATCTGTGTCTAAATCAATTGATTTATAAATATTTTTTTTCTGTCTTTCGAATTCTTCTTTTTCTTGTTTAAGTAATTGTCTTTCTTTTTCTATTTCCTCTTTTTGTTTTTTCAAAAACTCTCTTTCTTTACTAAAATCTTCATTTTCTCTGGATTGAGGAAAAATTAAAAATGGAATTAATAAAAATAGAAAAGATAAAGAATAAAAAGATTTATTAGAAACAAAAAATGACACCATAGAATAATATGAAGGAATTTTATTGAATTGAGTGTCAATAATTTCACTCTAAATTTACACAAAAAGATTTTCGATTTTGTAAAATCTAGAATCAAACTAATTTTTCCATTTGTGTGAATTTTAGTGGTTTCTCTATATAACTCTGTGAAAAATTCTAAATAATTTTTTCTTGCAGTCCTATGGTGATTATTCTCATCATGAATAAATGCTAGCAGCCAAAATTCCAAACAATGAATATGGAAGACTTCAAAAATTAAAAGGCTATCAAGTCCTAGATACAAGTGCAGAAAAAGAATATGATGATATTACTAAACTTGCATCTTTTATTTGCGAAACACCAATTGCTCTAATCAGTTTAGTAGACAAAGATAGACAATGGTTTAAATCAAAAGTTGGACTAAATCCTCCTGAGTTAGCAAGAGACATTGCATTTTGCGCTCATACAATATTAACTGATGATGTTCTAATTGTATCCGATTCATCCAAAGATCAAAGATTTTACGACAACCCACTGACAACAAACTCACCCCATATACAGTTTTATGCAGGTGCCCCACTCATCACCCCAGATGGATGGAAAATAGGAACTCTATGTGTGATAGATCGAAAACCAAGAGAATTGAGCAAAGAACAATTATCCGCTCTTAAAACACTGAGCCAAAATGTGGTAACTCTGTTAGAACTAAGACTGAATAGACAAAAAGTAAAGGACTTAGAAAGAGCAATTAATGAACACTCAATTGTTAGTGTCACCAATGAAATTGGAAAAATTAGCTTTGTAAATGATAAGTTTTGCGAAATTTCAAAATACTAAGAAGAAGAGTTAGTCGGAAATTCTCATAAAGTAATTAATGCAAGCTTTCATTCGGAGGAATTTTTTCAGAATCTCTGGCAAACCATTTCTTCCGGTAAAATATGGCGTGGAGATATTAAAAACAAAGCCAAAGATGGAACTATTTTTTGGGTAGATATGACGATTCTTCCACTTTTAAACGAAAAAGGTGTGCCTTACCAATATATTGCGTTACACCAAGACATTACTACTCGAAAAAACTTAGAGCAATCTCTAACACAACGAAACACATTCATCCAAAAGATAACAGACTCGGTTCCAAGTATGATTGGTTATTGGACTAGTGACTTACGATGTGCGTTTGCAAATAGTGCCTACCTAGAATGGTTTGGAAAGAAGCCGGAAGAAATGTTAGGTATGCAAATCATTGATTTACTCGGAGAAGAATTGTATCGAAAAAATGAACCATACATACTAAAAGCAATCAATGGTGAAATTCAACGATTTGAGCGAACTATCAAAAAACCAAATGGAACAATTGGATATACATGGGCACAATATATCCCAGATATAGTAGATGGAAAAGTGAATGGTTTTTTTGCATTGGTCATTGATGTCACAGAGGTTAAGGAAGCTGAAAAAAAACTAAAAGAGGTACTTGAGTCTATTCCAGAAGGATTAGTAGAAATAAATCTACAAGGAGAAGTTTTATATGCAAATAATTCTTCCATGAATATATTAAATATTTCAAAACAAGAAGTGGAAGGTATCAACTATCGTTCAATTAACTTTGAACATTTTACTTTGGATAACAAGCCTTATCCACTAGAAGAATTACCATTTACCGTTGCAATAAGAGAAAAACGATTAGTGGGTCCTTTTGAATATTGTATCGTAGGAAATGACGGCAAACAAAAATTTCTTTCTGTCTTTGCAGTCCCCTTATTTAACAAGGACAATATCATGTATGGAGCAATAGCTAGCTTTCGTAATGTAACAGAGAGAATTGAGTTTCAAAAAAAACTAATACATGCAAAAGAAGAAGCAAATCGTGCCAACAATGCAAAGAGTGAATTTTTATCTAATATGAGTCATGAAATTAGGACTCCGATGAATTCAATTCTAGGATTTTCAGAGCTATTAGAAAAAAAATTACAAGATGGTTTACTCCGACAGTATGCAAATTCTATCACAATTAGTGGAAAAATACTATTGAAGTTAATCAATGATATTTTAGATCTTTCAAAAATTGAATCAGGAATAAGCCAATTAACATTTACTGCTGTTAACATAAAAAATATTTTTTTAGAAATGAAAACAATATTTTCTCAAAAAATTAAAGAGAAAAATATTAAATTTTTAACAGAGATTAATGTCGATATACCTCGAAAAATACTTTTAGATGAAACAAAACTAAGACAAATTTTGCTCAATTTAATTGGAAATGCTTTAAAATTTACTGAGGATGGATATATAAAAATTTCTGTTCATGGCAATGTTTCCAATCTGAAAAAAACCATTGATTTGAATATTCAAGTCGAGGACACAGGAATTGGCATTTCACAAGAAGAACAAGATATAATATTCAATGCATTTACCCAATCTAAAAACTTAGATACTAATAAGTATGGGGGAACTGGATTAGGTTTAGCAATTGTAAAAAAACTAACCGATTTACTTGGCGGAGAAATTCAAGTAACAAGTATATTAGGCAAGGGAACGGTTTTTACAATTATCCTCAAAGGAATCAAAATCGTTCCTGAACACAAATCCTATCCAGAATTAGAAACATTTGATCCAGAAAGTATAGAATTTGAACCTGCCACAATTCTAGTTGTAGATGACATTGTGTTAAATCGACAAGTAATTTTAAATTTTCTAGAACCATTTCCTTTGCTAAATTGTATTGAAGCAGAAAACGGACAGATTGCAATTGAAAAGACAATTCAATATAAACCAAATTTAATTTTGATGGATATGAAAATGCCCATAAAAAACGGATTTGAAGCTATTAAGGAAATCAAAGAAAATGAAAATATTTCCACTATTCCAATTGTTGCAGTAACTGCATCTGCATTTGAAAAAAGTAAACTAGAAATTTCTAAAATCTGTGAGGGTTATATCCATAAACCTGTAAGCCAAAGACAATTAATTCAAAAGATCACTACCTTTCTAAAAACAAAGACAAAAGGAAAAATACCACAAATAGAAAAAATTTGCAAAAACGATATTTCAAAAGAAAAACTACACAACTACGAAGAATTGTATGAGATATTATTTAAAGAAAAAATTTCAGAAAGCAAAGATTTATTAGAAGTTATACTGATTCTATTTAATCNNTTCTTTTTGAGAAATGGTATATTGCTATATTTGAAATCAAAAAATTTGTAGATCAAATAAAATTACTTGGAGATAAATACGATTATCCTCCCTTATGTATATGGGTTGAAAATATAAATAGGTATCTCTCTCTTTTTGATTCTCCAAAAATAAAATATCAGATAGAACAATTTCCCAATGTAGTTGAAGAATTAAGAGAATTTTTATATGATTAAAAAAGACCACCTAATCCTAATCGTGGATGATGCACCTGCTAACCTCCAAGTTCTTGGATCTATACTCTCAGAACAAGGATACCAAATTATTCTTGCAGATAATGGATTACAGGCATTAAAAAGTATCGAGAAATTTTCTCCTGACCTGATTTTACTTGATGTCAATATGCCTGGAATGAACGGATTTGAAACTTGCCAAAGATTAAAAGAATTAGAGAAAACTGCCGAAACCCCAATCATATTTTTAACAGCTAGGACTAGTCCTGATGATATTCTGGATGCATTCAGTGCTGGCGCAGTGGATTATATAACGAAACCATTTAATAATTCAGAGCTTTTAATCCGAGTAAGGTCTCATCTAGATTTAAAAGATAAAACAGATACCCTAAGAGAAAGTAATTCAAAAGTAAATGAGCTTCTAAGAGTATTGCTACATGATATTGGAAATCCTTTAGCGGGAATTAGAGGAATTGTAGAATATGCACAAAAGAAACCTGAAATTTACCAAACTGCAAATACAATTTTAGAAATGGCTATCAGTAATTGTTTTACGATTTTAGAAAATGTTAAGAAAATGAAATCACTTGAAGAGGGAAAACAGGAAATTCATCTTGAACCTATTCATTTACAAGATTCGATTCAAAAAGCAATTCGGTTATTTGAACAAAAACTTTCTAACAAAAATCTCGACGTAGAAATTAGTATTTCACCTAAATTCAGCGTACTCGTTGAAGATGCAACTTTCATACACTCCGTATTCAACAATTTATTCACCAATGCAATGAAATTTTCTTTTCCAAACTCAAAGATAAAAATCACAGCCTATGAAAAAAATAAATTTATTTGCCTATCAATTCGAGATTATGGAATAGGAATTCCAGAAAACATTCTAAAAAATATATTTAGTTTTACTCACCCAACGAGTAGACCCGGAACGATCGGAGAAAATGGAACAGGATATGGAATGCCGTTAGTTAAAAAATTTATAGAAACCTACGGTGGAAAAATTGAAATTCATTCCTCTGAAACTGAAGATAGAGGAACTGAGATTATCCTCTATTTAAAATCTAGTATTTAAAGTTTTTTAGTTCATCTGCGTTTAAGCGATCAAATATTTGACCGCATTTTTTACATTTGAACTCGAGAGAAGATGGAACAGCAGAAACCCCAAAAAGCAAAAGAAACATAGACATTTTAGTATACTGTCTTATTTCCTCTGCATTTGGAGAAGTTCTGTCAGTTCCACAAGGACAAGTAGTCATTAGAATTTAGTAAATCCCATGACTGGTTTTATACGAGTAATAATATCTATAATACTAAATGCAAACAGTATTAGTAGGAAGAAAAATCCTGATCCAAAAATCACTCGGTTCATAGCATTATCGTATTTCAAGTGCATGAAATAAAGTAATACAAAACTTGCTTTGATCGTTGCAACGAACATCGCGATAACAGTGTTCCATGCACCAAAATCAATTTGTGCTACACCTACAGTTATAATCGTTCCTAAGATCAAAATTCCTAAAACTCCAGCATAAACAGGAATTGGAATGATATGATGACCATGGTCCTCTTCGTGTTTAGGTTCTTCTTTCTTTCCGAATTCCCCACTTTCGATAGAGTCAATTGTTTTTTGAACGTTCTCTAAAGCAGGAACCATCGGTCTTATAAGAGGAGAATTTCCCTTATCTTTAATGAGTGTCTTAATGAGTCCTTTTTCTACAATTTGGGAATACAAAGACCCCAAAATCGCAGCAACTTCTAAATGGACAATAATCCCAGGTGCTAATCCTAAACCAAAAACAGGGACTAAAACACAAACAATAGCTATAAAATATAACGCATAATTTACAAATTCTTCCATAGTATTTCCTTTAACCTACTAAATATAACAACGGGAACAGATAAATCCAAATTAAATCGACAATATGCCAAAATAATCCAACCCCTTCTACGGGAGTGTAGTATTCTGAACTAAAATCGCCCTTTGCAGTTCGTAGCATCATCCAAAATATCAGACAAGCACCAATTAGAACGTGAAATCCGTGCAGCCCAGTCATTACAAAGTAAAAACCAAAGTAAAGTGGGGCAAATTTCTTCAGTCCTGCAATATCGATTTCTTGGTTTGCAGAGGATGCAGCTTGCATATTAGTAGCGAAATCTACAACCTTTTGAACAAATTCAGGGTTATCAAAGTATTTTCCCGGAACTAATCCTAAGTGAATTTTGTGACTGTATTCAAAATACTTGACGAACATAAACCCGAATGCACAAAGAATTGTCAAAGCTAGACTAATGACCGCTTTCTTTTTATCGTTCTTTTGGTTGAAGTATATCCCCAAAGCCATTGTAAAAGAACTTGTAATCAAGATGAAAGTATTAATGGTTCCCATCTTTACATCCAAATAACTACTTCCTACATGAAAAACGGGCGCATATAGAGATTTGTAAATCAAATATGCGACAAATAACCCACCGAACATTAAAATTTCGGTAACCATAAACAACCAAACACCTTGTTTAGCTGAAGAATACTGATGCTCAGCACTATCAAAATGATGAGCATGATGAAAATGGGATTCTGTTTTAACGGTACTCATATGGACCTACACTTACAACTGGAGTTTTTTCAAAATTTTCATGATGTGGTGGAGACGTTGCTAACCACTCTAAAGTAGTTCCACCCCAAGGATTATTTGGAGCTTTTTCGCCTTTGAGCAATCCTTGAATAATAGCAATGAGAGCAATGATGAAACCTATTCCAATCAACCAAGACCCTACGGTAGAGATTTGATTCAAGGATTCGTATTGCGGAAGGTAATCGTAATATCTTCTTGGCATACCCATTGCACCCAATATAAATTGTGGAAAAAATGTTACATTGAATCCAGTAAAAATAAACACCCAAGAAAATCTAGCTAGAGAATCACTATACATTTTTCCAAACATCTTTGGAAACCAATAAAATATTCCACCTGTAAATGCCATCAATGTTCCACCAACCATTACATAATGAAAGTGAGCCACAACGAAGTATGTATCATGGAAGTGAACGTCCATTCCAAGAGTTGCGAGCCAAACACCGGTTAATCCACCGATTGTAAACAAGAACATAAATCCAATCGCAAATAACATAGGAGCATCTAACTTAACAGACCCCATATACATGGTAGCAATCCAGTTGAACAATTTAATTGCAGTAGGAACTCCTACAAGCATTGTGATAAGAGAAAAAGCGATTCCGGCAAATTCGGATTGTCCACTCACGAACATATGATGTCCCCAAACCAAAAAACTCACCGCAGCGATTGCTAGACTTGAATAAGCAATGGCAGTATAACCGAAAATTGTTTTTTTAGAATAAGTAGCAATTAACTCACTGATTATACCCATAGCAGGTAGAACCATGATATAAACAGCCGGATGCGAATAAAACCAGAAGAAATGTTGAAATAAAACTGGGTCTCCACCTAATTTTGGATCAAAAATACCTACACCAAGCGTTTTTTCAGCAACTAATAAAAGAAGCGTAATCCCAAGAACTGGAGTTGCTAAAACCTGAATGATCGCAGTTGCGTAAGTAGCCCAAACAAATAGTGGAATGCGATTCATTGTCTGACCTGGAGCTCTTAACTTATGAACTGTAACGATAAAATTTAGCCCGGTGAGAATAGAGGACATACCCATCGTAAAAGCCCCAAGGACTAAGAATATAACCCCTGATTCTGGTTTGCTAATACTGTAAGGTGTGTAAAATGTCCAACCTGTATCAGCTCCCCCGAAAAATAGGGAACAAAGAGCGATAATTGCACCTGCCATAAAGATATACCAAGTAGCTAAATTCAGTCTTGGAAAAGCAACGTCTTTTGCTCCTAACATGATTGGAATAAAGAAGTTCCCAAAAATGGAAGGAATCCCAGGAATAATAACCATAAAGACCATGATGGCACCGTGAAATGTCATAATCTTGTTATAAAGATGGGAATCTTTCATGATAGTTGGTCCTGCAGTGAATAATTCCATGCGGATTAACAACGCGAATATACCACCAAGTAAGAAAAAAGCCAAAACTACGATCATATACATGATCCCAATTCTCTTATGGTCAACCGTAGTCAGCCAAGACCACAGCCCCTTTTGGTGATGCAAATAATCATGACTTGTATGTGTTTCTGTGCTAGCGTGCGCCATGTATAAAACTCCTATTTTAAACTCTTGATATAATCAATTATTGCGGAAACATCTTCCTCTTCAATTTGCCCTTTGAATATAGGCATTGCAGCAGGATAGTCTTTTACGATTTTAGCACCAGAAAGCAAAATAGACTCACGCAAATAAGCATCGTCTGCAACTGCAGAGCTTCCATCGGCAAATTCTCTTTTGATACCTGCAAGCCCTTTCATAGTAGGTCCTACAACTCTAGTTCCATTTACTGAATGACAAGCATTGCAACCCTTTTCGTTAAATACTTCCTTTCCTCTGTCAGCCAATCCACCTGCACTTGCTTCTGGAACATACGAATTAAACCAAGCTTTGTATTCCGCTTCAGGCATTACATTGATAGTTGCAGGCATATTTGAATGCTCTAAACCACAATACTCAGTACAAAAAACTTGAAATTGTCCCAATTTAGTTGCTTTAAACCAAAGGGTTGTATATTTTCCAGGAATTACGTCCTGTTTGTTTCTAAAGCCAGGAATATAAAAACTATGAATTACGTCACCAGAAGTCATTACAAGCTTAACCGGCTTACCTAAAGGAACGTTTACCATTGCATCACTTGCTGGTTTTGTGCTAAATGTATAACCATTTTTATAGGCAAATCTCCAGACCCATTGACGTCCTGTGACATGGATTTCTTCCGCATCCTCAGGAATAGTTCTGTAATCATCATAAATAACCATTCCCCAGTAAAAAATAACCATCATAATCACAAATGGAATAAAACTCCATAAAAACTCTAAAAGGTTATTATGAGTAATATACGCGGTTTTATCATTTGCACTTTTACGTTTGTATTTGATAATAAACGCAGTCATTCCACCAATTAAAATAATAAAAGCGATTAAGCTAGAAATAAGAAGGAATATATATAAATTATCCACACTTCCAGCTAAATCGGTTCCATCGACAGGCATAAAGGTATTTGCCAGATTAATATTCAACCAAGAATACATTTAGAATTCTCCCTTAGTAATTGTATTTTTCATTTGTAATCTCCAAAACATAAATAAGAAAACTGCCATTAAAATAACGGTAATAGCCCCGCCTATTCGCATCAAGTTGTACGCATATAAAGTGTATTTGTTTTTATTAGGGTCAAATTGAAAACAAAATAAAGCAAATTTATCAATAAAACTGCCTATTTTTCCATTTGCCGCATCCATTAGGGAAAGTTTTAATTCTCTATCTCCGAATTCTATACCATGTAAGTATCGGGAAACCTTTCCATCGGGCGTAATGATATAAGCCACAGCCGGATGAATCCACTGCTTTACAGGGGCATTCCACTTATATTTAAAGCCAACCGAGTCGGCTAACTCTTTAATTTGTGGCTCTTGCCCTGTCAAAAAATGCCATCCGTCCCCACTTCTCTTTGGATTATCTTTTATGTAATCCATTACATAGGCTTCTCTTTTCTTAGAAGCTAGATCAGCAGTTTCATTTGGATCCATACTTACAGCAACAAACTCAAACTCTTTTCCCACTGTCCAATCTAAAGATTTAAAAACTTTAGAAATTCCATTCAAATGAAAATTGCAAAGAGTCGGACAACGATAATAGATGATTGTTAAAAATACAGGTTTATCAGTCGATTTAAAATAGTCTTTTAAAGTGACTTTTTGTCCCTGCTCATTTTTAAATTCCAAATCTAAATTAATTTTGTTTCCATACTTCTCTACAATTTTCATATCCACAATTTCATTTGGAAGTTCATTATTACTCTCTGTGTAAGAAGGATCGTAAGAAAAAAGAACATTCCCACTGAAAATAAATAGGATAAGAAAAATGATTAATTTGTAATAGCTAGAATACATCGTTACGATTATTTGTTTTGTCCCTGCTCTTGCTTGGGTTTGTCTACTCCGACAACGCCGGGATGAACAAACGAAATGTAGCAAAAGAATAAAAGATTAAAAGTTAAGATGACTAGAAACGTCCAGTATCCTTGAGGGTTGTGATTATCAGTCATTGTTAAGTTCCTTAAACAATTTTAAAATTTACTATACCTGAATCTCCTAGACTCAAGTCAATACGATTAGAAAAAAGTACAAAAAAAAGAATCCAAATTTTCGTACAATAAAAAATTAATGCGTTTTGCAAACTTAAATGAGATATTCAATCACATCAAAACATTGTTTCCTATGGTTTGATAGACGCCTATCTAATGAAATAAATCCAAAAGTATATTTAATTTCATATTCAGAAATCAAATGTTAAAGCAGATAACTAAATTGAGAATATTTAATTTGAATTTTTCTTTACAGGAGAAAAGTATAATTTACATTATCCTTAATAAATAACTATGAGTGGAAAAACTTTGGACAATAAAATAATGAGAGTGATAATCGCGGATGATCATGAATTAATTCGCAAAGCAATGGCGGTCATTTTTCAAAAACTACCTAACGTAAGAATTGTTGGAGAAGCTGGCAATGGAGAAGAACTTTTTAGTCTCTTAAAAGAAACTCAGTGTGACTTACTTTGCTTAGACGTTTACATGCCTTCTTTTAACTTTTTTTCAGCAATACCTATCTATAAGAAACTAAACAAGAAAATGAAAATCCTTGTTTTAACTTCTATGGATGACCATTTCTCTATAAAGAAGATCATCAAAGAAGATATAGATGCGATTGTTTCCAAAAGTGAGCCAGCTACTGTAATTACAGATGCAATCAATGCAGTGGAAGCAGGAAAGCGATTTTTCTCTTACGTGATACAAGACATTATCAACAGTGAATATGTACAATCTTTAAGTCCAAACAAGTTGATTGATGTATTAACTCCGCAAGAAAAGAAAGTAATGTCTTTTGTTGCAAGAGGATTCAAAAATAAAGAGATAGCTAGAGAGCTTAACGTTCAAGAATTCACAATTGATTTTCACAAAAAGAATATCAAAACAAAAATGAACGTTAGTTCCAATGCCGAAATTACCAAAATTGCAATTGAGCATAACTTAATTTAGCTGCTATTGCTCTAACACAAAAAACCTGCGAGACAAGCGCAGGTTTTTTTAATTCCTTATTTATCTACCAAGTAATATAATAAATTGAATTTCCATTCTCTTCTTTATAATCTACTCTTCCCGTTTTAATTCCACACATTTCTAAAATTCCTAAGAATACTCCTTCAATCAAAACTGGAGAATAACCAGGAGAATTCGCTTCGATCACTACGTTCTTATCTTCAGCAGTCATAATCTTTCTTGGTTTTACATCTGCTCCTTGGTGGTTCATTAAAAATCCTTCTGCTTCAAACTTAATGAAGTCAAGTGGTGTTTTCAAAGTTTTTGGAAGGCCGGCAGTTTTTTCAATCGTTGGATATACCTTTTGTCCAATCAGTTTAATTGCCGCTCTCGCTAATAGAGGTGATGTATTATCCTCTATAGCTTTAAAGACTGCCTGAAAAACTTTCGTATCATACCAACCTTCTTGGTCTAACTCAGTAAATTCTTTTCCTGTAAGATTTTTTACTACATCTAACGCTTCTTTTTTTGCATTTGGTTTTGTCTCAAGTAAGCTACAAGACAATGTTATAAATTTTCCCTTAATCTGTGCCATTTCACTTCTCCTTTTTATATGGAACGCCAAAATATCTTTCTGTAGAGAAACAACGAACCAAGCAAAATTACCAGTTTTTTAATTTTAAAACAAATCGAGTTACTTGATTGAAATGTTAAAACCACTAGATTTTTAAAATTTTTATTGAATCAATTCAATACGAAAGTTATCAAAAAAGATAAATTCAACAAAGTCAAATTCAACTTATCCATTTTCGGTGAGGTTAATAATTCTTTGCTTTTACACAGTTCCTAAATAAGATTGTATATACTGGGTAATTTTACTTTGAAATTAAGAACTAATTTAATTTTGCTTTTTCTACTATTTTTCCTTTTTACATTAAACTTATTCTCTGAAGACTTTGGCAATTATACCGTTGTGAAAGGAGATTCTCTTTCCAAAATTTCTAAAGAGCATCTAAGCGACCCACGTAAATGGAGAGAACTATTACTTTACAATAAAATTGAAAGTCCAAACCTAATTAAACCAGGACTGGTTATCAAGATTCCTGATTTTTTATCTAAAACAAAAAAAGAAGAGCCGACTTTTATAACCCTTGCAAAAGTAACTGCCAAAGTAGGTCTTTTGAAATTAAAAAAAACTGGCATGGAAGAATGGAATGATATTGAGGTTAACAAAGAATTGGTTATAAATGATATAATCAGAACAGCCGAAAAATCCTCCGCAGAAATTGATTTTTTTGAAACTCCAAGAACAATTATCTTGCTCCAAGAACAGTCCATAATGAAAATTAAATTAGAGGAAGTAAAAGGAATTGAACTTAAATTAGGGGAAGTTTTTATTAAGACAGATAAGTCTGATTCAGATAAGGCAAAATTTAAAATCAAAACAAGTGCCTCAACTTCAGAAGTCAAAGGTACAGAATACTTAGTTTCATCGGATGACAAAGTGACTCGATATGGTTGCTATGAAGGAATGATAGAAGTAACTGCACAAAATCAGACAGTTCAAGTTCCTGCTGGATTTGGAACGATAGTCTTCAAAGGTCAGCCGCCCATGAAACCTTTTAAGTTATTAGAAAAAGTAAAAATTAGACCAATGATAAAAGAAGATTTTTAAAATTAAATATTAGGAAAAACGAATGAAAATATTATCACTCATAAACAAAAAACAAAACTTAATCGCAATACTTCTCATTTTGCTATTCGTTTCACAATCTTACTCACAAGAATCCTCCAATAAATTCATTCATATTGAATGGGAGAAAAATGATCTAGCAAAAGAATACCATTTACAAATTTCAGACTCCGTCAAATTTCTAGATATTTTATTTCAAAAAAAAACCAAAGACTCCTTAATTCGATTAGAACCGAATCCTAAATATCGTTATGGAAGAATTGCTGCCGTAGATGAATTCGGAGTAAGAGGCGAATACTCTGAAATCTTTGAAATTGAACAACGAATTGTAGAAAAAAAAGCACCTGAGGTAGTAATTCCCCTACCCTCCAATTATCTTGGAGAAAATCACTCAATCATTTTGGATCTAACCGAAGACAAAACAAATGGCTGGAATACGTATTACAAAATAAATGACGGCAAATGGCTAACATACCAAGGTGGAGTTCAACTTTATAAAGAAGGCTTAAACTTAATTCAATACTACTCAGAAGATAGATTAGGGAACCGCGAAAAGATAAAAACTATGGACTATATTTTAGATAGAGAAGGTCCAAATATTGAAGTGGAAATTACTAATACATATGAAGGTAAAGATAAGTTTACCTACACAGGAAAAAAATCTCAAATAACAATTACAATAAGTGACTTGTACAGTGGATTCAAATCAGCTAAAACTTTTTTACGATCAGCCAATGAATCAATAGAGATGGAATTAAATAAAGAAAAATCAATTTCTATACCAAAGAATTTTTCTGAAAAAACAGTTGAGTTATTCGTAATAGCAACTGATAGACTTGGTAATATAAAAACATATAGCAAGTTTTTTAAACATGATCTAACACCACCGGAATTAAATATACTAACAATAACTAAAATGGATGGTAATCAGAGGAAAATTTCAATTAGCCAAATAACTGCAAATGACTCATCTTCTGGAGTTCAAAATATTTTTTATTCTCTAAACAACTCTTTTCTACAAGCGTATTTGGATCCTATCCTAATTTCTGAACCAGGCGAATACGAATTACAAATCCAAGCAGTAGACAACGTAGGAAATAAATCAAAATCTCAATATGAAAGGATTTATATCCCCTCTCCTCCTCAAAAACCAAATACTATAAAAAGATAAATAAGTTGAATATTAGAATTCCTGTATTTATACAACTATCTATATTAATTATTGTCTTCGCGGTTGGTTCTAGTCTTGTATCGCTGGCTTTATTTAAGAACTTCACCAAGGAAGTTATTGAAGACGAAATATTTAGTAAATACTTACGAGATTCAGAAACTATTACCCGTAATTTAGAACCTGTTTTAAAACAATACGAAGATAAAGTCAGTATTTGTATTGTAAGCAAATTAAATTGTGATAAATCATTTATTGAAAAAATAGATTTGAGTGAAGAAATCAAACAACGAGAACTCACAAGAATTGAAAATACAAAATACTACTATTCAGAAAAAGCAGGTGACACCTTCCTTGCCATTTCGCAAGAGAATCAAGAATACTTAATTTCTTTACAACCTTTGCAAAATGAATTAATGGATTTATCAGTAATTCGTGATGATTATATTCTCGCAATCAATAAGGATGGAATTGTTATTTTTAACTTGAGCAGTCCATTTCAAACCAAAGAGAAACTTGCGATCGACAAAGATACATTTACCAAACTACAAGCAGATATAACAAGTGGAAACTTTTATATCAAAGATGAAAAAACTGGATTTCAAAGTATGAATCTATTTCATAATTTACCTTACCTAAACCTAAAACTGGTAATTGGAAATGAAAATAGGTTTGTATTCTACGAACTAAATAAAATTGAAAAGTTTGCATGGAAAATATTTTTCTTTATTATACCCGTAATCTTAATACTATCCTTCCTTGTTTCCCGTTTTGAAAAAGAAAGGTTTAGAAAAATTTCTTTAGCAATTAAAGAAATCTCATCCGAAAATTTTGAAACTAGAATCCAAGAAGGAAGATTCAAAAAAATGGACGAGATCGATGATTTGATTTTAGCATTCAACTTCATGGCAGAAAAATTAGAAAAATTCCATAAGATGAATATAAATAAAATTTTAGAAATGAATTCAAAATTAGTTGAGACAAATTTTGAATTAGGTCAAGCAAAAGCTACAGCAGATGAGGCTAATAAAGCGAAGACTCAATTTCTAGCAACTATGACGCATGATATTAGGACTCCCTTAAATGCAGTTATCGGATTTACGCAAATCATCGAACAGGGAGAGGATTATCAGTCTTTGCCGGAAATCGTAAAAAGTCATATCAATGGAATTGCACTGAGTGGAAAAAATTTAGTCGAACTAATCAATAATATATTAGATCTTTCTAAAATTGAAGCCGGAAAAATGGAAATAAACGAAGAAGATGTAAATCTCAAAATTTTAATGCAGGGGATTTACAGTATAAACAAATCACTGGCAGATACTAAAAATATTTCATTTTCCTACAAACTAGATCCAGATCTTCCCGACGGAATCATAATTGATAGAACTAAATTGAATCAAATTCTAATGAACCTCTGCGGAAACGCAATCAAATTTACCCCATCAAAAAAGAACGTGTTAATCGAGGCTAAAAAAAATAACGAGCTAATTGAATTTATAATTCGAGATGAAGGAATTGGAATTCCAAAAGAAAAACATGCCACTGTATTTGAAGCATTTGAACAATCTGATAAAAGTATTTTGGGTAAATTTGGTGGAACCGGACTAGGTTTGAGTATCGTAAAAAAAATGACCGATCTCATGAAAGGCTCCATTACTCTCGAAAGTGATTTTGGAACAGGTAGTTCTTTTTTTGTTTCCTTTCCTCTAAAAGTTTCAAACTCTCAGGAAGTCGGAAAAGAAAAAAAAGCTAAACTCAAATTTGAGAAAGCTTATAAAATTTTAGTGATTGATGATAATGCAATGAACTATGAAATACTCAGATTTCATTTAAAGAAACTCGGTCTAAATAGTTTTTATGCAAACGGCGGAAGAAAGGGATTACAAATGGCTCTTGAACTAAAACCAGATATTATCCTACTAGATATTCACATGCCCGAAATGAGTGGAGTAGAAGTAAAAAAAGAACTTCTAAAAGATTCCGAGTTATGTTCTATTCCTACTGTCGTTATGTCTGCCGATGTATTTAGTGATAGTAAAAATGAAGCGCTAGAAGTGGCATTTTCCGATTTTTTATCAAAGCCTATTGACTTTAATGAATTGAATTCTATTTTAGAAAAAAATCTTAGAGACAAAACAATTTCTTAGTTTTTGATTGTGATTGAAAATAGAATAAGAAAAACTGTTTTCACAAGAGCTTAAAAGGAGCCTGATAGTTTATGAGAATAATGTATTTTTCTGATACGTTTTTACCAAAAGTGGATGGAGTTGCCCTATCCATTAAAAATTTTTCTGAATTACTTTCCGATAAAGGACATGAATTTTTAATTGCGTGCCCCAAATATGGAGATGGTGATTTTTCTAGAATGAATGAAAAAATATCCATCGAGCGGTTTACATGTGGTTATCTCCCAAGTTACCCCGATATAAAAGTAGTCCTACCAAATCCAGACAAAATCAAAAGACTCATCAAGGACTTTAAACCAGACATCATCCACATTCATACACCTGGACTACTTGGACAATATGCAATCAGCGCTGCGGAAAAATACGGTATCCCCACTATTGGAACGTATCATACTCTAATGGCAGAACAAAATACATATGTATCACTCTATCGTCTTTTAAAATTGGATAAACTCTTTATGAAGATCAATCGCTTCGATAAAGAATTAAAACTAAAAGATTTAGTAAAAGTACAGAAATGGGATAACTTTAATATCCGAAAAAAAATTATTCTAAAACTTTGTAATAATTTATACGATAGATGTGACTTGATCATTTCTCCTTCTAATTTACTTAGAGAGCAATTACTAGAATATGAAATTCAAAAACCTATCACAGTAGTTTCAAACGGAATGGATTTAACTAGATTCAAAGGAAACATTCGTGAGTTACCCGCAAATCCAAAACTACTCCATGTAGGAAGAATTTCTTACGAAAAAAATTGTGACGTAATTATCAATTCATTCAAACTCATCTTAGAAAAACTTCCAACTGCAACTCTGACAATCATTGGAGAAGGACCTGCAATTTCTACACTCAAACACCAAGTAGAAAAGTTGAATCTGATTGATAAAGTTTTATTTGCTGGATTTATTGATAATTCTAAATTACATGAAGTATATCCACAATATGATTTATTTTTAACAGCTTCTACAATGGAAACGCAAGGTCTTGTAATTCTCGAATCAATTGCTTGCGGATTACCAGCAGTAGGCGTAAAATCTTTTGCAATTCCTGAGCTTATCAAAGATGATAGAAACGGTTATTGTACTGAGCCTTTCAACTCAATTGAAATCGCAGATAGATGTATTGAAATTTTAACCGATGCAGAAAAATACAAACGGTTCTCAGAAAACTCTATCAAAATTGCAACTGAGCATGAAATCAACGAATGTGTCAGAAAAATGGAAGACGTTTACGAAAGAGTNNTTTTTTCTAAGATATTCTGGAACTCATCTAGAATACTTGGAATAATAAAGTATAATGATTGTTAACCTCTGAGACTCAGTGCCTCTGTGGCAAAAAATTACCAAAGTGTATTTACGTTTAGTATAACGCGGATACGCTTGATTACATCCGTGGGATCAATCATTTCCATACACGCAAAGTCTTTTCTGTAACAAGTGGTATTTCCATAAATACTACAAGGTCTACAGGGAAGATTTTGAATTTGTAACACACCTGAATCTTCCTGACCATAGGGAGCAAATCCAGAATAAGGATGAGTAGTTCCAAAAATTCCAATCACTGGCTTTTTTAAAAGTGCCATCAAATGAATGTTAGAAGAATCCATTCCGATAAGTAAATCCAACTTCTCCATAATTCCAAGCTCTCCTCGAATCCCCATCTTATCGCCTGAAACAATAAAACAGTTTTCCAATTCTCCTTGGATTACTTTCAGTTTTTTTCGTTCTTCATTGGAACCAAATAGGAATATACACGCATTAAACTCTGTTTGGATTAATTTTACTAAGTTAATGGATTTGTACATAGGCCATTCTTTTAATTTGTGACCGGCAAATGGTGCGAAACCTACCCAAAGAGTTTCTTTTTTTTTGAGACCAATTTTTTTGAAATACTCTTGCGCAAAAATTTTAGAATCCGGGTCTACATTAATCCAAGGACCACGTCTGGTAACTGCTGGAAAACCTGCTTTCTCAAAAACTTTTAGATAACGTTCAACTGTGTGCGGAAGATTTTTTAGAATCTTGTTTTTTTGTCTGACTTGTTCTTTCTTTTCCTTTCTACCTTTGTTGATTGTAAAAGTAGGAATTCCTCTTAATTTATAAATTAAGGAAAAAACATGGCTCCTTAGACTAGAATGTAAATCTATAATTTTATCATAAGGTCCTAACTTTTCTAATTCCTTATAAAATTTCCAGATTCCAATAATTCCCTTATATTTCTTGAGGTTAATACCGATTACATTCACATTCGGCATATTGTAAAAGAAAGGTGTAAAATTACCGCGCGTAACAAGGGTAATCTGCACATTCGGATAATTAGCTGAAATCGCAATAAGAGCTGGGGCTAATAGTGCTACATCTCCCATTGCCGAAAATCGCATAACCAGTAAGTTCATATTATTTTTTTTCGTTTGCGTAAAGCGAAGGATTTAGATTTTTATCGTTGTACATTTTCATTTGTCGATAAACTTTCATATATTTATTTCCATCTCTTAAATCGTTTAAAAGTTCGAGTAAACAATTTGACATATCTTTTCTTTGTTCGAGTAAAATTTCTAACTTAGTCTTACACTGATTGATATGAGATTTATCTACGTCTGTTCTTTCTGTTTGTTCTTTCATATGATAGATTTTTAATTCTAGGATACTCATTCTATCAATAAGCCAAGCAGGAGTTTCTGAATTCATTCTTGCATTTGGCTTTAATGAAACAGACTTATACAAATTTAAAAAATAATCATCTAACACTTCCACTAAATTTGTTCGTTCTTGGTTTAGAGCATCAATTTGACGTTTCAATTTTGCTATGTCGGAATCAGGAATATCTGCTCTACGAATTTCATCTTCCACATGCCATTGAATTGTATCGATATGATTTTTAGAATATAAGATATGATTCATAAAATCTTTTTCAAATGGATTATTTGTGGGTGCTAAATGACTATGCCAATCTTGGATAGATTTTTGAAAAACTTGTAGTACGTCTTCTGGTTTAAAGTTCATAATTATTGCCTAATAAAAGTTTTAAATAATAAATAAGAGTGAAAATGTTTTGGGATATATTAAATATTTCTTATCAATACATTTGTGTCATTACTTACTAATTGTATTTTTTAAAAACAATCCAATAAATGCAAGTTCTAAAATAGAACTTTTCCAAGAATTGAATCTTGTGAGATAAGCCCCAATTCTCTTGAATCAATTCCTTCATCCCTATTATCGGCAAGTAAAAAGTAAGATTTTTCTTTTACTAAAACTTCATCTAAATTATCTCTTTTAGAAAACGAACCAGAAAAAGGAGAACGTTTATCTGTAAATAAAACAAAATTTGTTTCTGAGATTTGGTTTCCATTTCGGAAAAGTTTCTTATTTTTAATGGAAATACGATCCCCTTTTCTACCCACCACACGAGCAAGTAGAACAGAAGAATCAGAATTCACTTTCACTAAAATAACATCCCCAATTAAAAGTTTATCCTTAGAAAATAAATGACTTATATAAACCTTAGAGCCTTTTTTAAAACTAGGTGCCATAAATTCATTTGTAATTGTATAAGGGAAAAAAAAGAAAAATTTAACCGCATAGGCAATTGTTACCGCAATAAATAAGGAAAGCGAAATTCGAATCAGAATCCTTTTAAAAAATTCTAAATGTTCTGGAAGTTGTGATTTTGGTTTATAACTTTTCATTGACAGTGATTACCAGAAAATTTCAAAAATTGAATCAAGCAAGATAATTTTACAGATTGCCACCGATGAACACCGATAAAAGAACGATGAGCATGGATGGGTGGTTCAATTAATTTCATGCGTGACAGTAGAACTAATTTTTATATTATGCATACTTATGATTTATGAATTTAATAATATCCGACCAACCATTGCAAAGTCTGCTTTCATTGCACCAAGTGCTGAGGTAATTGGAGATGTGAAGATTGGAGAAAATACATCTATCTGGTTTCAAACACTTATACGTGGAGATGTAAACTACATTCGAATTGGAGACAACTGCAATATCCAAGATATGTCACTCATTCATGTTGCCCGCGATGTATATCCAGTTAATATAGGAAATAACGTTTCTCTCGGACACAGAGTTACCATTCACGGTGCAACTCTAAAAGACTTCTCCTTTGTTGGAATGGGTGCCACAGTCATGGATGATGTAGAACTTGGCGAATACTCGTTCGTAGGCGCAGGCTCACTAGTCACACCAGGAAAAAAAATTCCACCTGGAGTTTTAGTCATGGGAAGCCCTGCCAAAATCATCCGCGACATAAACGACAAAGAGCGCGAAATCATAACCCGCACCGCAGCCAACTATCAGAAGTATAAAGAAAATTATTTGAATAAAGAAAACTTTAAACCTGTTTAATATTATGATATACCTAATAGGAGTAGAGACAGGTTTCAAACCTGTCTCTACGTATAAAATGCAATTCTATTTCTCTCGTTCGGCTAATTCCCATTCGTCCCTATACTTGGCAGGAATTCCCTGGTTGTAAAATCTAAAAATTTCTGGAAAACGAGAATTAATTTTTATCACAACAAATACTTCTTCTAGAATTGGGTTGTCAATTCGATGACGAGACTCCTCACACTTTGGTCTTTTGATATGCGTATAAATAATCTTATCCGCTATATTATAACGATTTTCTCTTTGCTCCGAAAAATTATAGCCCTCATATTCACTTTTCATACATTTCGGGATATTAAGATTAGTTAATTCATAGGCAATTTTATAGACACCACTTTCTAGCATTATGTACATATAAGAATCGGGGGCACAACCACAGGATTTACAAAAATCTTTTATAATAATGACTTCATTGAACGGTATATTACTTTCTGCAATCATCTCATTTGAAGCATTAAAAATATACTCCTTACGACTTAGATTATTTTTTAGAATAACTCGAACGAAACGATTTCCCCAGCATCCATCTAAATCATTAAAAAAATTTTGTATAATTTCATACTTTCCTTGCTTAATTTTTCTTATTTCTAAGCTTTCAAGATTTTCTTCTACGAAAAAATCATACTCGCTAATCTCGTTTGCACTGATTGGAGTCATAAAGTTTTCACTAGCGATGTCATAATTTTCAGATATTTGAAAATTCATTTCGATACTTGCCGTATTCCGCAACTTATCCTTTTCTTCTTGAAGAGATATCACGGCTTGTTCTTTAATGACAATTTGAAAATAAGAAAATCATTCGTGCTATTATATCCCCATCTCTGTGTCTCCGTGCCTCTGTGGCAAATCTCCCCTTGCCCCTCTTTGGAAAAGAGGGGAAGTTCAGAACGCCGAGAGTGCAGCGCGGATGAAGCTTGTGACTGGCGCCTGTTCACGAGTATCCTCAAGTCCTTCACGAAGTTCGCGAAGCACAATTTGTGCATCGGTTAACGTGGTGTTGACGTTAGAGTGAATATCATCTTGATTGATTAAACGACCAAGTGTACCTTTGCCAGAATTAATTTTTCCTGTGATGTCGGCGATGTTGGAAATGGTCTTTCGTATATCGCTTCGATTTTCTGCGATTAACTCTGAGAGGCTAACAAGTGGATCATCGTTGGTTTTGCCATTTAGACGACTGGTTTTATCTGAGTTTGTTAGGATTACTTCTTTATTTCTTTTTGCATTTGGAAGAATTTCATTTGTCTTGGGATCTTTTTCGAGAGAAGTTCCCGGGTCAATCGAGATTACCCGCCCAGAAAGAAGACTTTCATTTTTGATTTTGATTTCATAGTTCTCATACATTTTAATCGCAGCAGGAATTGTGATAATTACTTCCACACGAGTTCCAATCCCCTCTTCTCCTTTTGGTAATACATTCCCATCCAAATCTACTTGCACTAGGTTAATGCGAGAAACATATCCGTAAGGCACACCTTGAACGGTAACTTTATTTCCGATTTTAATTCCTTCTCCGTTTGGAAAATAAATCTTCATGGAGTAAGCCTCTTTTTTTAAAGGTCCGCCATCAGTCACAATGGTAAAGTATCCGACCACAGCCATAGCCCCGAAAAAAAGAATTCCAACTAAAATATACTGAACGATTTTCATCTCTAGATACAAACTATAAAAATTTGCATCTGTTACAATTCATTTATTTAATCTTTTAGATAGAACTTGATGGGATTGTGTAAAAGCAAAGAAAATGTCTCTCACGGAGAACACAGAGTTCACAGAGAGTATTGACACATTCGATAAACTTCCGCCCTGCTTCGCCCAACAGCCAAGCTATGCAAGTTTCGCTAGGAGCTATTAACTCTTTTCTCTGCGTCTTTGTGCCTCTGTGGCTAATGCTTTTATGTAATAAGAGTTGCGAAAATAAACCAAAACTTTAGATTGACTCTAAATTCAGCTTTCACCTGAAATAAAATAAAGGAAAGAACAATGAATACAACTTTAAACAAAGAAATCACACCTGAAATGAAAATGGGCGAGATCCTTGACATCTACCCTGGTGCCAAAAGAGCCCTTTTCCAAAAATACCATATCGGCGGCTGTTCTAGTTGCGGATTTTCCCTCGACGAAAGTCTACAGGAAGTATTTGTAAATCACAGAAGAGACAAAGAAGTGGATAACGCCATCAAATTCATCTACGACTCTGCTGAAGTTGATAGACAAATGCAAATTAGCCCCAAAGAACTAAAAGAAAAACTCGACAAAGGCGAAGACGTCAAACTAGTCGATGTGCGTGAAGATTGGGAAATTGAAATCGCATCTATTCCAGGAAGCGAAATGATTTCTCAAAAACTAGCTTACGAGATTTTAAACAAATGGGATAAGAATGCGACTATCGTTTTTATTTGTCACCACGGAATGAGAAGCCTCGAAGCTACTTCCTATTTCAAAGGTCACGGACTTCCAAACTGCAAAAGTCTAACCGGCGGAGTTGATCTCTGGTCAGTAGAAATTGACCCAAACATGAAAAGATACTAAACAATTGCTATTGCCACGGAGGCACTGAGTCACAGAGGATAATAGATATATATCTCTGTGACTCAGTGTCTCTGTGGCTAATACATTTTCTAAAGAATATACTTCGACAAATCTCTGTTTTCCACAATTTCATTCAATTTATTACGAACAAAACCTGCATCAATCACTTGGTGTTTATCGACTAATTCAGGTCCTTCAAAACTAATATCTTCTAAGAGTCTCTCTAAAATTGTATTGAGTCTTCTTGCTCCAATATTTTCATTCTTTTCATTCACTTCAAATGCGATAAGCGCAATCTCTCTGATGGCATCTTCTTTGAACTCAAGAGAAATTCCTTCTGTTGAAAGAAGTGCTTGGTATTGTTTGGTAAGAGAGGACTTAGGTGCAGTAAGAATTTTTACAAAATCATCCATAGATAATTTTTCTAATTCCACACGAATTGGAAAACGTCCTTGTAATTCGGGAATCAAATCGGATGGTTTAGATATATGAAATGCACCAGCCGCAATAAATAAAATATGATCTGTTTTAATTGGACCAATCTTAGTGTTGACTGTAGCCCCTTCGACGATAGGAAGTAAATCTCGTTGTACACCTTCTCTGGAAACGTCGGCTCCGCCACCCCTACTTTCTTTTCCGGCAATCTTATCAATCTCGTCGATGAAGATAATGCCCATTTCCTCTACTCGTCTTGCCGCTTCTTTTTGTAATTTCTCTTGGTCTAGAAGTTTATCAGCTTCTATGTCAGCTAAAATTTCTATCGCTTCTTTGATTGGCATTTTACGCTTTTTATTTTTTTTTGAAACCAAATCTCCAAGAAGATTTTGTAATTGGTTATCCATTTCTTCTAGATTGACAGCACCAAAGACTTGCATCATCGGCATTCCGCCAGCAGGATTTTGGGAAATATCAATTTCGATTTCTTGCTCATTTAATTTGCCTGATTTGAGTTTTTTTCGCATCATTTCGCGAGTTTCCAGATAACGTTCTCGTCTTTCCAATTCACCCGGATCATCGACATTATCCTCTGACATATAACCCATAGAAGGTTGTTTGGTATTATCGGGAATTAAAATATCTAAAATCACTTCCTCTGCATTTTGTTTGGCGTGATCAACGAGTTTGACACGAAGTTCGGTTTTTACCATGTTCAATGAGATATTTGCCAAATCTCGAACCATAGACTCTACATCTCTACCAACATAACCAACTTCCGTATATTTGGTAGCTTCCACTTTAATAAACGGAGCACCATAAAGTTTAGAAAGTCTGCGAGCAATTTCCGTTTTACCTACGCCTGTTGGTCCAATCATGATAATGTTTTTGGGATAAATTTCTTCCCTCATAGAAGCGTCAAGTTTTCGTCTTCGCATCCTATTTCGTAGAGCAATAGCAACAGCCTTCTTTGCATTTTTTTGTCCAATGATATGTTCATCTAAACTTTGAACAATTTCTCTCGGAGACATTTCAAATGTCTCTCCTTCATAAGTGATAACTGGTTTTGTAAGTTCGTTCATTCTATTTCTTCTAAGGTAATATTATTATTTGTGTAAATGCAAATGCCTGCTGTAATTTTCATGGAGGCAAGCACAATTTCTTTTGCACTCATTTGTGTGTTTTCATATAACGCACGCGCAGAGGCATATGCGTAGTTGCCGCCAGATCCAATTGCCAAAATTCCTTCGTCTGGAGAAATCACATCCCCAGTTCCAGAAACCAAGTAGGATTCTTCTTTGTCAGCTACAATTAAAAGAGCTTCTAATTTGCGAAGCATACGGTCAGTTCTCCACTCTCTTGCCAACTCAACTACACTTCGAGACAAACTCCCGTTAAACGCAGTTACCTTTTTCTCGAATAACTCAAATAGAGTAAACGCATCTGCGGCAGAGCCAGCAAAACCGGTGATAATTCTATCATGGAACATACGCCTTACTTTTTTGGCTGTGTGTTTCATGACTGTTTGCCCCATAGAGACCTGTCCGTCTCCCGCAAGAGCTACTTTTCCGTCCCTTCGGACACAAAGGATTGTGGTGGAGTGAAAATCTGGGTAAAATGATTGTTTCATAGTTTTCTATGGATAGATTTTCAAAAGGGCTTTTTTTATCTACAAATACTTAAAACTAGTCAAAGAATTGACTAGGGCAAGTTTAATATCTAAAAATGAGAAATTTGTCCGATAGTATATTTTAAGAAGGTTTTTTATGAACATAGCATCTACAGAACTACCAGTGGTACGTGGAGAAACAATTGTAAACCGAATTCGATTTGGATTAGTCACACTTTGCGCAATAGCAACTCTAGTATCCATAGGAGTTGCCAATTCCATGTTAACGAGTGCTTATATTTTTGGAACGATTTGCGTTTTAGTTTATACCCTTTATTCCAGAAATAAAATTCTAAACAATGAATTTGATCTTAAAATTGTTTATATCAATTCATTTTTAGATTTGTTTATTATATTTATCGTTCGAGTTTTACAAATATATCTTTTAGAAAATGGTGCAGACTATGTTTTAAAAGAGAAAGTACTTTTTTCAGCCTCCTACTTATATATCAGTATGATTCCACTTCGTTATGACGGCAAATTTGCATTATTCACAGGAAGCATAATTTTACTACAAGAAATTATCATTCAAATTTTAGCAGTTAACTCTGGAATTAAATTTATTAACAGTGATGCTGGATTTGCTTTAAATGAATATCCACTTCCTGATCTTATTAATATTAATTTATTTTTAATAACATCTATCACAATCAGTTTTGTTTTATCAAATCTAAGTAAGTCAACTATATTACATGCAACCGAAAAAGAATCAATTGCACGTCACTCCCTAGAAAAGAATAACAAGATTGTAGAAAACTTAAAAGTATCCGCAGCCAAATTATCTAAGTTAAAAGAAAAAGTTAGAAATACAATTGGAGAAGTCCAGTCATCGATCATGACACAAGCTGCTAGCTCAGAAGAAACATCTTCTTCGATGGAAGAAATTTCAGCAGCTTCCAGACATATCAGCACTTCTACAGAAGAACAAAATACTTTATCAAAAAATACAATCAAACTAGTAGATGAAAACGAAACGTATTTCAGTCAATTAAAGACTGCCTTAAACTCACTTCGTTCTCTAAATGAAAGATTAAATTCTATTATTAAAAATGGACGTTTGGTAATTGGAAAAACCGGAAGGTCTATGGATAATATGCGAGAATCATCTGTAGGAATTTCCAAAGTTGTAAACGTTATGCGTGAGATCGCTTACCAAACAAACCTACTTGCATTAAATGCGGCCATTGAAGCAGCAAGAGCCGGCGAGACAGGAAAAGGTTTCTCGGTAGTAGCCGAAGAAGTTGGAAAACTAGCTCAGAAATCAACACTTCATACCAAAGAGATTACAGAAAATGTAAAAAAATCTTTAGAAGATGTAACAGAAGGAAGTAAGTCTGTAGAAGATGTGGTAAAAGCATTTGACTTAATCATAAGTAGCTATTCAGAAATTGAAAACTTTGTGAGTATTTGTAACGAAGCTATGAAAAATTTTGAAAAAAATAAACAAGGAATGGTTAGCTCACTTACTGAGTTAAATAAAAATGCATCCAATATTCGAAATGCAACCAATGAACAAGAACAAGCAGTAGTAGAAACAACGAGTGCAATTACTAAAATTTCAGAACAAGCGAATTCGCAAGCTGAGTCTATAGAAGAATTAAATGACTTAGTTGACTTTCTAGGCGAGACTGAGGATTTAATCAATAAACTCAGTGTAAGCTAAACTCCTTTTATCAGTCGGATAATTTTAAAAATAGAACTTAGTGTTGTTTTAAAAAAAGGAAGTTTAGATAGTTTGATTAACTTGAATACTAAATCTAAACTTTCTTCGATTAGAATATTTGTATTTTTGTATGCCTTAGATGTATCGGAAATCCAGTAGTAAATAATTCCCATTTGATACAGCCATAAAAGTTCAGGCAAATGGAAAGAAACCTCTTCTTTTAAGTTTAGATTGGAAGTTTCTAATGCGTCGCGGATAATTTGAATTGCTTCCTCTCGTATCTCTTTCGTTTCTTTACTAAAAGGAGAAAGAGGATGATTTGGATCACCCGCATTTTTTGCAAGTACGGAAACAAAGTTACGGTACTTTGAAAAGTAATCTATTTTGTATACGATGATATTTTTTAATCTTAACTTAAAATCTTCTGTAGTTCTCGAAAATTCTAGGCTTTGTAATTTTGCATCATCTTGGGAAATTGTGTAGAAGTATAACACAATGTCTTCTTTGGTTTTGAAGTGATAGTAAGTTGCACCAAGAGCAATATCTGCTTTTGATGCAATGAGTCTCATAGTTGCTTTCTCATAACTTTCTTTTTGAAACAAAGAAATCGCAGTGGAGTAAATTAACTCTTTTGTTTTTTTTGACTTCTCTGTTTCTTTTCTATCTAATTTTTGTAACTTTGTTTTATTTTCCATACTCAATGCTACCAGTTTTTAAGAAGTTGGTTTCACCACAGCCATATTTTCCTGAATGCCTAATTCTTTTTTTAAAAGAGTTCTTTTTCTGAGTCTACCAAATAAATACAGATTAAAAAAGTGCATCGCGCCTAAAAGTAAAATCACAAAACCTATCTTAGAGCTTAGAATCTCAAGTGCCTCTACAGAATCTGTTGGTTTAAGACCTATTTTTAAAGCAATTGTAATATAACCCAAATTAATCAAATAAAATCCTACCACAAGTAAATGATTTACAGAGTCCGCAAGTTCGACACTGTGAAACGCATCGATTAAAAAAATCCTTCCATTTTTATACAATGTTCTTGCGACCCAGACGGTAACTAGAATACTAATTAGCACATACACACCGTAAACCCAAAGAATTGTATTCGACTTACTCACTTTTTTTGATTCAGCTCCTTTACTAACTAAATAATCGGCTAACTCTGAGTATCCGTTTGCTGTTGCTAAATCCAGAACAGTCTCTCCATTCCTATCCACTCGATTTATATCAGTATCGTGGGAAAGTAAAAATTCTAGAATTTGTTTTTGGTTTAGAATTACAGTTCTGTGAATAGGAGAATTTCCTTGTTTGTCTGTAATACTTACAACACTCGGATCACTTGTTACAATTAGTTTTACTAAATCCAAATTATTTTCATCCAAAGCATACTGCAGAGAAGTTTTACCCAAATAATTTTTTCGGTATAAATCAACATACTCTCCCTTTTGTAATTTGGTGTGGATACACTTTAGATTTTGGATCTCACATTCTACTGAGTTTTTTTCTTCTGCCAAAAGACTTACAGTAAATAAACCTATTATCACGATTATTTTAAATACTTTCATTTTAGTTCTCCTTTTTCTGAACACGTTCATTTTTAAAGGAACGGAAAATTTTGTCAAGTTTTAATTTGAACATGTTCAAAAATATTGTAAAAAATTAACCGTTAGCACGAGAAGGATCTAGAACTACAAGTGCTAAAAGTATTTATTTTACTAGCAGTTCTAGAAAATCGATCATCCGAATTTGGAAAAACGGATGATCTTAGAATGAATTTCCTTTGGTCTTAGTGTGACTTATTGGAATTGAGGATAAGTAGTATTATACGGTGGTTTCGAGATCTAAAATTTTTCGTTTGATGATAGAGGCTGCTTCGTATTTTTCATCATTGATTGCTTGGAATTTTTTTAAGTAAAGACTTGCTAATTCGTCCCCTTTTTTGCCTGGAAAGAACAGCGCATTTTTATAATTTTGTAAGTCAAATTGCGGATAACGCATGGAAAATTTTTCAATTAACTTATCCATTTTTTGTTGAACGGTATCTCGTGCAAGACCAGTGGAGGATCTAAACTGCATAGAAATTTTTAATAACTCCTCCAAATAATCATTTGCACCTTCAAAATTAAAATCTGGCATTGCGTTACGCTCTTTATTTTTACAAAGTTCAACGTATTTCATCACGAACGCATTGTATTGTTCCATACGTTCTTGGATGTAGGAATTTCCAGCCTCCCTATCTTCAGGCATTCTAAAGTCAGGCAAACGAGCCATATCATACATACTTTCATTTGGTAGAATTATTTTTTTTAATTCATCTATTGATAAAAAAGAAATCGGTGGGAAAGTTACAACAGGGAAGTTATCATTAATTTTTAAAAAACTTACCACAACATTCGATGCAATAATTTCGCAACCAGGTTGAAATGGATTCTCTCCAATTACGTAACAATATACAATTAAATTTCCGGTAGGATTACTTTTTGAGCCTTTTTCCAGCATGAACAACCTCACTTTCGCAAACTAATTTGACGCAACTTTTACACTTTTAAAATTAAAGTCAAGGAGGAAAGAAGAAATTCCTTCTTACTTGTTTATAAATTTTATAAATCTAGCAATTAGACAAATCTATCAAATAAAAACTCTTAGGATTAATCTTGCAGGTTGCAATAGTATTTATCGTTTGCAACTTTAAAGAAAAACTTGCATCTTACTTTGTAAGAGAGGTCGTATGACAAAAGAAGAAAAAATAAATGTGTACACACACGCAATTGGAGCAGCGATGAGTTTTTTAGGAGTAGGAATTTTACTTTTTTTTGCTCTTGCTACAAACGATTTTTGGAAAATAGTAAGTTCCCTCATTTACGGAATAAGTTTAATAGTCTTGTTCACCATATCAAGTCTCTATCATTCCAGAGAAGGTAAAACAAAAGACCTATTTCAAAAGTTAGATCACATCGCTATTTTTTATCTCATAGCAGGAACATATACTCCTTTTATACTCGTTCACTTTCGAGAAGGGATGGGACTGATTATTCTAAGTATTGTTTGGATTCTTGCTGTGGTTGGAACTGTTATCAAGATTTTTTTCACGGGCAAATTTGATTTTCTCTCTACTATGATTTACCTAGCCGCAGGATGGATAGTTCTTCTTGATATAAAAAATTTAGTCACAAACTTTCATCCCACCGGATTATTTTGGTTAGCCGCAGGTGGACTGTTGTACACAGGTGGAGTATTTTTTTATCTCAAAGAATCCATTCCTAGAAATCATGAAATATGGCATGGTTTTGTTTTAGGTGGAGCGGGTTGTCATTATTTCACAGTTCTATTTTACGTAATTTAAAAGAACATTCTTTACTTGATCTAAACAGGTGTTTTAATTTTAATTCTTTTATGCCTGAATTTATTCCACCGATTTCAAAAGATTTTCATGGAAGTCTTGGAGAAAAAATTGTTTATGATGCATTCAAAACTCTCCCAAATGAATGTATTGTTTTTCATTCCTTTGCATGGACAGACCAAGAAAATAAATCATTTCGAAAACAAGGGGAAGCAGATTTTTTAATCTATGATCCAAATCGTGGAATTTTAGTCATAGAGGTAAAATCAGGAGAAATCACCGTCGAAAATGAAGAGTGGTTTCAAACTGGCTTTGACGGACATCGCAGGCTAATGCACAAAAACCCCTACTTTCAAGCAGAAGAATCTAAGTTTTACATTTTAAAACAAATTCTAGAAAGAAGACTCCCTCGCACAGAAAAATGTCCGATTAACACCTGTCTTTTTTTCCCGCAATTGATTTTTCAAAGAGCAAATCTTCCTTCTTATTTGAAAAGAGATTTTATACTGGATAATTCCAATTTGCCGAATATCAATAAAGGAATTGATCGTGTTTTTCAATTTTATAACTCAGAAAATCAAATTTCTCTTTCCGAAAATTCCAAACAGAATATCAAAAAATGGCTCAATCCCTATTTTAAATTGGTTCCAGTTCAAAAATGGGATATCGAAGTAAGAGAAGAATTATTCCTACGTCTCACAAAAGAACAATCCATTTTGTTGGATTTTCTAGAAGAACAAGACAGAGCGGTGATAGGTGGTGGAGCTGGTACAGGAAAAACAATCTTAGCCGCAGAACATGCAAGAAGATTAAGTGGAGAGGCAAACAAAGTATTGTTCCTAGTTTATAATTCTCTACTAAGAAAGAATATTTCAGAAGAACATTTCAAAATGGAAAAAAACATAGACGTACAAAGTTTTTTTAGTCTTGTTGCAGTTTACAAAGGAGAGACAGGAGATAAAAGAGAAAATGCAAAAAGTTTTGTTTCGGATTTACGTTCAAAAAAAATAGAACTTCCGTATAAACATATTGTAATTGATGAAGGGCAAGACTTCGAAGAAGAATGGTTAGCTGCTTTAGAATCTATTACAACTGGAAAATTTTTTGTGTATTATGATAAAAGCCAATTGATTCATAGGGAATTTTCCGAAATGCCTAGTTGGTTAAGAGATGCAGAATGTAGATTAGTTCTAAGAAATAACTGTAGAAATACAAAACAAATCGCAGAAACTGCAAACTCATTTATCAGAATTGAAAATTTAAAATTTAAAAATGAAATTGAAGGAAGTAAACCTATTTGGATAGAATGCGAAGATAGTTCAGATTTTCTTTCAAATACTACATCCATTATCAAGGAAAAACTATCAAAGGAAAATATTTTACCAGAACAAATTGTAATCGCAACCACTGTAGCGATGGATTCTTCTTATCTAAATCAACTTTCCAATATTCATAATGTAATTATTGCAAAAGAAAGAACAAAAAAACAAATTCAAAAAACAACCATTCGAAAATTCAAAGGACTGGAAGCGGATATACTACTATTAGTCGATGTTGACTTTTCCGAACTCAATTCAGAAGCATGGCGAAAACTTTTATATACAGGATGTTCAAGAGCAAAACATGAATTATTTATTCTTTCTAAAAAAATTACACCAATGACAATAGAAGGCAAAGAATATTCAGCAAAAGAAGCACGTAAACAAATCGCTAAAATATTTAAACTCAATCATATGAATTCATAATCTCATTCCTAAATACGCGTACTCAGTTACAGATTGAATAAAGTCTTCCATCTCCCGTAAATCTTTTTTCATTTGTAATCTGCCTTCTAGATAAAGCATGGCAATTCCGTGGATCATTGCCCAAGAGGCTAACGTCTTTTCTCGTGCATTTCCTTGTTTGATAAAACCAAGTCGTTGTCCCATGCGGATAATTTCATGTAACTGCCTGTACGTTCTTCGAGAAACAGCAGACAACGCAGGATGCAATTTTACATCTTTTCCAACTCCCCCAAACATAATACGTGCGAACTGTTGGTTCGTCATGATAAATTGAAAGTATGTCCAACCAAGAGCGCGGTATCGTCCGATAAAATCCTTATCCGTTCTTTGTAATTCTTTTTGGTAAGAGTCGAAGTACTTTTGAAAACCTATTTCGGCTATCGCAGAAAGAAGTGCATTTTTATTTTCAAAATGATGATAGGTTGCAACGTGACTCACACCGGCTTTTGCGGCAACTTTACGAAGAGAAATTTCTTCTAGAGAAGTCGACTTTAATAATTCAGCACCGGCTAATATCAAATCTTCTCTAACAGTCACACCATCTTTTTTTAAAGGTCTGCCCACACTCAGATGTTGTTTTGCTTTTCCTTTTTTCTTTTTCACCGCCATAGTTCTATTCTAAATGTATTCCTATATTTGCAAGCAGTTATTTACCAGTGGTAATTTATATCTTGACTTATTTCAAACATATATTACCAGTGGTAAATTATGCTGTCACCCCCGAAATCCCCTATCGGGGGTCTCAAGAATTTGAGATTCCCGATAGAAAATTTCGGGAATGACACATGAAATAAACTTGGGGTTATACAAAATGAACACAGCTTTTGAACCAATAAAAATAGGCAATTTTACACTACCCAACCGATTTATCATGGGATCCATGCACTTGGGCGTGGAAGGGGAAACGGGAACCGCAGAAAGAATGGCGGCGTTTTATGGAAGAAGGTTTGAAGCCAACGTTGGTTTAATTGTCACCGGTGGAATCAGCGTAAACGAAGAAGGGAAAGGCTCGCGCACTTTTTTCAATATCCAAGTCCCAGAACATGCGGCTGAGCTTAAAAAAATGAACGACCTACTAGCAGGCAAAGGAAATATGTGTGCCCAACTTTTCCACGCGGGACGTTATGCGTTTGATAGAGGCTGTGTTGCTCCGTCTGCTATTCGTGCTCCGATTAATCGCTATATACCACGCGCCCTCACCGAAGAAGAATGTTGGAAAACCATTGAAGATTTTGGAATCGCCGCAAGGATTGCCAGAGAAGTTGGGTTTGGCTCTGTTGAAATCATGGGAAGTGAAGGCTATCTTTTAAATCAATTTTTCTCTCCTGTTACAAATCATCGCGACGACTACTTTGGTGGTGATGCAAAAAGAAGAATGAATATGTCGATTGAAGTTTTGCGCTCAGTAAGAAAAAATCTTCCCGAAGGATTCCCGGTCATCTTTCGTATGTCCGGCATTGATTTGATTCCGGGAAATGCTACCTTTGAAGAAGTTTGCCTACTTGCACAAACTCTTCGTGACGAAAAAGTTTCCGCTTTAAATATAGGAATCGGCTGGCATGAGTCACGCATACCAACGATTAGCCAACTTGTTCCACGCGGAGCCTGGGCTTCTACTGCGAGTCGCATTAAAGAAAAAACTCCGGGTATTCCCATCATTGCTTCCAACCGAGTCAATGATCCATCGACTATGCAGAGGATATTCGATAGTAACCAAGCTGATATTATCTCCATGGCGCGACCTTTTTTAGCAGATGCTAATATTGTAAATAAATTCAAAAACGGCATGTCGAATCGAATCAATACTTGTATCGCTTGTAACCAAGCTTGCCTAGACCATGCCTTCCAAGAAAAATCTGTTTCCTGTATTGTAAATCCAGAAGCAGTAAACGAACTTTCTTTTCCAACAAAGCCAGCTAAGAATTCTAAAAAAGTAGTAGTAATCGGAACAGGACCAGCCGGACTCGAAGCCGCCCGTGCAAGTGCAGTGCTTGGTCACAAAGTAATTTTACTAGAAAAATCAGACAAACTTGGGGGACAATTCCAATTAGCCTCTCATATCCCAGGGAAAACTGAGTTTAAAGAAACAATTCGTTTTTTTAGTAATGAATTACCTGCTCTTGGGGTTGACCTCCGATTGAATACAACTGCTACTATTGAATTACTAGAAGAATTAAACCCTGATGCAGTTATATTTGCCAGTGGAGTCAAACCAAGAGAGTTTTCTTTACCTGGACTCGAAAATTTACCTTCAGGGAATTACACCGATTATCTCACAGGAAAATTCAAACCTGGAAAAAAAGTAGCCGTGATCGGTGGTGGTGGAATTGGAGTAGACGTTGCCCACAAACTCACAGAAGACCACGATCCAACCTTTGAATCTTACGATAAAAAATACAATATTAGTTCTTACACCAATGTTGTCATCCAACCTCATAAGGCTAACAGAGATGTGGCGATCTTTAGACGAAATGGAAAACACGGCGCAGGTCTTGGTCCTACAACTTTCTGGGCTTTAAAACAAGAACTGGAATCTGCCGGTGTAGAATTTTACCACGGACTGAATTACAAAGAAGTAACCAAAGAAGGGCTCAAAGTAGAATTAAAAAACGGAGACGAATTCATCTACCCTTGCGACTCACTCATATTATGCGTTGGACAAGAAAAGGAAACCTCTCTCTACGAAGAGTTTACTTCTAAGTATCCGCAAAAACAAGTAATCTTGATTGGCGGTGCAAAAGATGCAAAAGGGATTGATGCAAAGCGCGCGTTTCTAGAAGGGCTCGAAGCAGCACACGCAATTTAAAAGATTACCACCGATGGACACCGATAACCACCGATTTTACTGATTATATTTGTATGTCGCGAACTTCAATTAATCTTATATCGGTGCTCTCGGTGTACATCGGTGGTAAAAAAAAGAAAGGTACACAATGATAGCAAATAACTATTTCACTGACGATGAAGATTTACAAATAACGTTCCATCATTTAATCGATTGGAAATCCATCATTGAAGCGACAGAAGGTAGTGAGTTCTTCGACCATGATACTTTTCAAAAGACGGGAAATTCTAGATATGAAATGGCTCCAGCAAATGTAGACGAAGCATTTGAGCTATATAAATCCAGTCTAGAATCACTCGGAGAATTTTTTGGAAAAGAAGTTTCCCAAGTTTCGCAAGCCATGGATAGAAATGAATTACGATACGAGAATGGAAAAGTATTTTTCCCAAAAGAAACCGTTGCTATCTACGAAAAGTTTAGAAATACGGGGCTAATGGCATACGCAATCTCCAGAGAAGCGGGAGGACTTGGATTTCCTGCCACAGTCGGAGCGTTATACGCTATGATTATGGCTAGAGGTGATGTTTCATTCTGTATGACGAATACACTTCTGAATCTTGCCCAGATTGTATCTCGCTTCGGAACACCAGAACAGATTGAAAAATATACAACCAAAGCGGCTACAGGCGAATGCTTGTTTGCAATGGCATTAACCGAACCTGACTTTGGATCGGATTTAAACAACGTTCGCACAACTGCAATCAAACAAGAAGATGGAAGTTACCGGATAACAGGAACTAAACGCTTTATTTCACAAGGTTGCGGACTGGGAGATCACCCTTCCCTACTTCTAACACTTGCGCGAACTGGAAAACAGGGAAGTGGTGCTAGAGGTTTATCCGTATTTGTCGTAAAAAGCTCCGATGTATTCGTAGGTGGAATCGAAAAAAAAATGGGAATTCACGCTTCTCCCACTTGCGAAATTGTGTATGAAAATTCTTACGCCGAAATTTTAGGAGAAGAAGGTCTTGGACTCACACGTTATACGGCAGGCATGACAAACTTCATGCGTCTAGGAAGTGCGGCTGGTGGTCCCGGTGGCGGATCTGGTGTTTATTACGAATGCAAAAAGTATGCAAACGAGCGACTCCAGTTTGGTAAACCCATTTCGGAAATTCCAGCAGTAGCAGAAATGCTTCACAAAATCAAAAGAGAGACGACTGCCATGCGACTTCTCACTCTAGAAACAGCGCGGATAGTCGATATGTACCAACACCACCAAATTCGCTTAGAAAAGTCTGGAAAAGAAGACAGAGAAATCAGAAAAGACGAAAGAGTAAAAGCCTACTCTACATTAGCCTCAGTTCTAACTCCTATCGCAAAATACTACTGTTCGGAAGAAGGTCATAAATGTGCCAACCTAGCAGTTCAAATTCACGGCGGTGCAGGTTACACAGAAGACTACGATGTATCTAGATTTTTTCGTGATTCAAGAATCAATACAATCTATGAAGGAACTAGTCAAATTCATGTTAGAATTGCTACCGGTGCAATTCTTGCTGGAATGACAGGGGAGGGAAATTTAAAAAAATATCTCAACTCCATGAAAGAAGAATTACCTTCTCCATCTAAATTTTTATTAGAACAATCAAAATTACTAGAAGAGGCAATTCATAGTTTGCGCTCGGTCGAAAAAGAGGAAATAAAAGAAAGACTCGCAGAAAATCTAATGATTCAAACGGCAAGGTATATTTGTAGCCTACTCTACGAAAGAGCATTATTAAAAATTCCAAAACCAAGTATCTATGAAATCTGGTTAAAAGATTGCAGAGCATATTTAATAGATAGCACTGCGATTGCCAAGGGATGCCTTTATCGAATCCAGAATTTATAATAGAGTTGTTGAAAAAATAGAGAATAAATGAGTTTCACTCGCGCCACGCGCGGGTGAGACAACTCTCTCTACTTTATTTTCAGCAACTCTAATATATTGCTTATCGAAATCAATCAAAACAGAGATTCCAGATTGAAAATTTCGGAAGTAAAATTTGATTTTCACTTTTCAATTCAATTCAGAACTATTTAATGGAATATGTGCCAAGTCTAGAGAATTTGATCTTATACCTGTCTGTATTTTTTTTATCTTCTGGACTACTCTTAGCTTTTTACCACTCTAAATTTTTTTCAACTCTAGATGTTCCGAATCACCGAAGTATGCATGATTACCCAACTAAAAAATCAGCAGGTTTAGTGTTTATGAGTATATTTATCATTAGCCTCTTTTATGTAACATTTTTTGGGAATAAAAATTCAGGAGATCTAAATATTTTAATACGAACTGTTCCGGGACTTTTTATTTGTCTGTTAATTGGTTTTTTAGATGACCGTTACAATTTTAGTTCGAGAAGAAAACTTTTTTTTGAAATTCTTTTTTTTATTCCTTACATTTATTTATTCTTCCCTGATTTCCATATCCTCGGATTTGCGCCTAACGTACCTAAGATTTTTTATAGTATTGTGCTTGCCGGCTATATTATTTTTGTTACCAATCTTTGTAATTTTATGGATGGTTTGGATTTATATCTGACACTTTCCGTTTTTGTTGCCATCATTAATTTCTTTTTTATTATAAATGGAATTCCTCAAAATAACCAAATGGTAATCCTTCTCCTAATAGTATGCCTTGGTTCATTTGTATATTTTAATTTTCCGCCTGCAAGACTTTTTATGGGGGATACTGGGTCTTTGCCTCTAGGGTATATGATAGCAATTTTACCATTTTTTGGAAATCCAGAAAGTATTGATTTAGGGTATGGTTTTTTACTAATTCCCGTGTTTTGGGTGGATGGAGTTTTAACTATCATCAGAAGGCTTTTTAAGAAAGAAAATATTTTTCGTGCACATAGAGAACACCTATTTCAAAAAATAAGTCTTTCTATATTAAACAAAAGACAAACAACGATTATCTTCAGCTTTTGGAATTTACTCTCAATTCCAATCTATTTCCTTTTGAGAGATAAATTATCTCTACTTTTCATTTCTTTACTGTTATTGTCCTTTAACTCAATTCTATATTTTTATTTTATAAACTCGCTTAGCAAAGATGTGCGTAAAATAAATCATGAGAGAATGTAAACATAAAATCAAAATCCTCTAAACCAGTCGACACTCTTTATAGATTGGAAAATTGGCTCTATGTACATGAATGGTAAAAAAACAGTCAGCAAAAATAAGACTGTATCAAAAAGGAAAAATTATGAAACATTGGTTAATCATTTTAACAATTTGTATCTTTGCACAAGTAATAAGCGCACAAGAAAAAAAAAGTTCATCAGCAAACTCCGGCAGTGCTGGAAATTTTGGATTAGGTATTACTCTATTTGGACCAACAGGTATCACTGGAAAATATCAACTAGATGAAAAATTATCTATCGAAGGAAGTTTAGGATTTGGTTCGTTTGGGAATGGTAGGTTTCATTTACATGGAGTTTTGCTCTATAATTTTTATCAAATAAATGAGTCACTTTCTCTTTATGGTGGCGGCGGTGTGGTTATGCAAGAGAGAGGTTACAAAGATGGAAATGGAATCGGAAATGGCAGAGGTCGTGGAAACATAATTCATTTTTTTAACAATGATAAAGGGTACGAAAATTCTTTAGGGATAAGAGCACCAATTGGAATTTCTTGGAAAAATGCAGACAAAAGATTTGAACTCTCAGCGGAGGTTTATCTTCATTGGTTTCTTACTGGGCGTGATGGATCTGACTTAGGTTTGGCACTAGCTGGTCGATACTATTTCTAAATTATAAAATCGTAGGGACTGTGCAAAAGCATCACCACAAAATATTTTTTTTACACGGTCCCTAGAATTTAGATTTTAATTTCTAATTTACTTTCAATTTTTTAATAAATAAAAATCTGCAAATCAACTTTAACTTAGTTATATCAGTGGCAAATACCAAGTAGACCTAAAGAATATTCTTAATTTTTAATTCCCATAACAGTACATAAACTTGTAAAAAAAATAAAACAGATAATTAAATAAAAAAACATTTACTCTGATTTTACTTTTCAAATAGAATATTGAAAAGGAGTAAAAGTATGAAAAAAAATCTATTTTTATTATTACCATTATTAACTATTTCAGCGTGTGTATCATCAGGGAAATATGATGATTTGCTCAAAGAAAAAGAAGAAATGGAAACCAGCTATGAGAAAAAATTTAAAGAGCAAGAAGAAAAGATGGCAAAAGAGCTGAGTGAAAAATCGAATTTAAAAAATTCAATTGAAGAAATGAAATCAGCCCTTGAAGAGCTTAGAAAGAAAAAATTAGAATCAGATGCAAGAGTTGCGGAATTTAGAAGTCTGACAGATAAATTTAAGGCATTAAGTGATTCTGGTGCACTCAAAGTCAAGATCATAGATGGTCGAATGGTTGTGGTTTTGTCTTCGGATGTATTATTTGAAACTGGTCAAAGTATTTTGAATAACAAAGGAAATGAAGCAATCAAAGAAGTTACCAAAATCTTGGCAAGCATTCGAAGCAGGAAATTTCAAGTAGAGGGACATACGGATACAGATGGAAGTGAAATCGGAAACTGGAGATTAGCCGCAGACAGAGCACTCAACGTGGTTTTTCTTATGAAAAAATCAGGTATGCCAGTTGAAAGAGTAAGTGCAGCAAGTTACGGTCAAACAAGACCAACGGCACCAAATGATTCTCCTGAAAATAAAAAACTAAATAGAAGAATTGAAATTGTAGTAGTCCCTGATTTATCTAAATTACCTGGATATGAAGAACTACAAAAAATTACGGATTAAAAACATTCCTTTGATTTAGGTGTTAGTTTAAGCGGCTAATGCCTACTTTAAAGAAATTAACTCAGTATAAAAATTTTTTACTTTTCTTTTTTTAAAGACTTATTAGAATACAACTGCTTTGAAAATAAATAACAGATTAATTCTAATTTTTCTTATGTTGCTCATCTCCCTACAGCTTGTAGCAAAAGAAATTATAATACCACCTGGTTTTTCGCAAAGATCAGAAATCACAGTAGAAGAAATCGAAACTAATGAAGGAAAAGTTTTCTTTATTTTAGTGGATACTTTAGATTATCTGTCATCAAGTAGTGACCGTGAGTATTTAGCAGGGATTACAAAAATAGTTTCCGAAAGAAAAAAACGTGTTTTTATTTTAAAACATAGCGGTTACAATCCAAACTTTCAAACAGTCGGACTAAGCCTATTTTCTTCCGAAAAAGAAGAAAAAACTTTTCAAGACTATTTACATGATCTTTGTTTTGATGATAGAGCACTACAAGGAAAAGAAGAGAATTACGCGCATTATACGAAACTTACAAACGAATGTTATATTCATGAAACTAGAAATTATTTAACGGGCAAAAGAAGGCAATTCGCCATTTACCGCTACTTCGGAAGAATTCCATCTTGGAATTTAACATCCGACTATTTCTGGGGTATAATTCTTTATATATTATTGTTTATTTGTTCTATTCCTCATTTAGGTTTATTTTTATTTATATTTTCCTTCTTTAAAGAAAAATTCCATTACAATCAATACAATCGAAAATTGGTAACTGTTTTAATCCCAATCGTTTATGGTCTTGGATGGCTTTTTGCCTCCGTTTATATTGGAAGTACATTTCGATGGAATTTTTGGGGAATGGGTGTTTTAAAAATGTTATTTTATTTTTCGGGATTATTTTTTGGACTTGGTTTTATTGGAGTTATGCTTTTAGTAAATCGAATATTTTATCCAGAAGATAATTCACTTCCAGATTGGGCTATCGGACTAATACTGTTATTCTCTCCTATTTTAATGTTTGCCGCCGGTGCTGGGGGTAGTAAAACAAATAGCTCATCTTCTACATCCACAAATTCAACTTCTTCGACTAGAAATTCAAAAACAACTGGTGGAGGGAAATCAGGCGGTGGCGGAGCAGGAGGAAATTTTTAATATTTTGTTTTTCTAAAATGAATTTCAGAATAATGTCGACTCTCGTTTTTCCAAATTCGCATTTGGAATATGTGGCTGATAGGGAATTGCCGCTACTTGCACTTGGTAAAATTACAGTCGATTTTTCCATCCATCTCTATTCCTTTTTTTATGCCAAATAGAGATAATAAAAATAACAGGCGATTTAATAACATAATATATCAAATAGGGAAAGCGGATTAAGGAAGCTTGTCTAACATCATTATGTACCACAGCAAAGGAATTTGGTCGGATAGCGATTTTTTGTAGTTTGCTTTCTACTTCATTAAGAAATTCTTCACCTAAGCCAGATTTCCTATCCTCATACCACTCCGAGGATTCTGCTAACTCTTCTCTAGCTTGCGCATGAAATTCAATTTTTGGTTCGAATTCTTTGTCTGGCATAAGAGAGCACCTCTTTGGCTTTGTAAGTTTTTTCTTTTCCAAGACTTGCAATACGTCGATCAAGCTCCTGTTTTCGTTCTTCTGTCAAATCCTCTATTTTTGTGTGTGCACTTTTAGAATTTATGACTTCACTTACTTTTACTGAATCAAGAGTTTTCAAAAAAGCAAATAGAGCTTTTGCCTGCTTTTGATTTGTAACTTCAATTGCGAATGTTGTCATTGACTTTCTCCTATTCACGAAACTCTTTTCTATGTTTGCTGTGACTGAAATAAAACGCAAGAATTATTTACGCAAATACCATGCCAACATTGTGTTGAAGGCTTGAAGGTCAAATCCCTTTCACAAAATACTCAATTGGCTTTTTGTAGATTTTTGCAAAGCGATATAGTTCGATGATGTCGACTCTCTTTTCTCCTGATTCGCACTTCGAAACATACGACTGTGGCTGATCTAGAATAGCCGCTACTTTTTGCCACAGAGGCACTGAGACACAGAGAAGTCCGTGACTTCAAACATCAAGTAATTCTGTAGGCTGTACCTTTAATCTTCCAGCAATTTTGTATAACGATTTCAACAATGGATCAGCTTTTCCGCCTTCTATATCTTGAATCGTTCTGTAGGATATTGCATATTCGCCTTCGTCCATGTCTTCTTGTGTCAATCCTCTTTCTAATCGTAACCGTTTAATTTTTACCCTGATTCTCTTTGTAAATTCATCATATCTCATGCACAGAATTCCGTGCATGAGTTGACAAAAAGTGAACACGAAACATCGTGCTATTTAATGAAATTTCGATTACCAATAGTTCTCGAAAAAGAAATTATTAATAAAAGGAATAATAATTTCAATGCAATTAAACATCTTGCAGGCGTATTACTTTATTTTTGTGGTATTATATTCGTATTTCATTTTTTGAGGTTTTTCTTTCTTAACGGGTTTGATTCAGTTCATTTAGGTCAATATGATTGGGATCAGCATTTCTTTTATCTGGAATCATCTCTGAAGCCTATTCGAGATTTCGGAGTTTTCCCATTTTGGAATCCTTATTATGTTGGCGGCATTGGAATATTAGAGAATCCTCAAATTAAATTTTTCTCACCTACCTTTTTTTTGGTTTCGTTTTCGGAACTGTACTTGGATTAAAACTCTCTGTAGTTTTTTATTACTTTGTTGGGATAATAGGAAGTATCTACTTCCTGAATTCAGTTTTAAAGCTTCACTCAATTCCCTCGCTTTTCGGAGGTATAATTTTTAATTTTAGTGGTTACTTAACTCAAAAGGTTTTTGTTGGACATTCTAATTTTTTTTCTGTTTCATTGTATCCTTTTATTTCAGCATTTATATACCAGTATTTGAAAAAAGGAAATTTGAAGGATTTATTTTTATCTTCTTTTAGTTTAAGTATTTTAATCTATGAAGGAAACACTCATCCTTTACTTTTTTATGTTACGATAAGTTGTATTGTTCTAATAGCATATTTAACAATAAACTTTTTTAAAAAAGTATTTTTAAATTCCGCTTCCATTTCAATTAGAAAAGATTTTGCTTTTTTATTCAGAGCAATTCAGATTTTATTCTTCTTCTTTTTGTTCTCTGCTTACAGATTATTACCGGAATTCGATCAATTATTTACAGGCGGTTCTTACTTTGTGGGAGATGCTTCCAATATAAAATTTAGTGAACTGATTTCCATTTTTCTTTCTGGATCTCAACACCCTTTCTTATCTAAGGAAATCGAAAGTGCACAATACAATTGGTGGGAATTTGGAAATTACATTGGCTTAATTCCTGTAATAATTCTCCTAATGGCTTTGCCTTTTATACGAAAAGACGAAATCTATATTCTACTAGGTCTACTTATTTCTTTATTTATTATGACTGGAACTTTTTCCTTTATTTTTTCTCAGTTGCCTTTTTATTCAAAGTTAAGATGTTTGGGGCGATGGAGTATTACTTCTGTATTTATAACGAGTATTTTGATCGCAATTTTTACAAATAGAATTATAATTCTAATTAGGCTCACCCGTAATACCTATAAAAGAGCAATCGTAAAAATGTATTTATTTTGTTTGCTATGCATTTCATTTTTTGTTTATTATGATTTGCAAATAATAAATGCAAAGAACCTAAAAAATCTTTTCCCGTTTACTCTAAATAATTACAAATCATTATCCAATGATTTTAAAACAGTTGCAATCATCCCATCCTACGGTGCATTTTCTAGTCAATTTCCTGCTATCATAAATAATATATCAGTTCGAGATGGATATGAAATACTGAATTCAAATAGAATTTTATTTGCTCAAGATGAAGAAAATTATCAAGGTGAGTATTTTTTAGAATCAAATGAGGTTAAAGTTAATCCCATTCATTTTTCTCCTGGATACATAAAATTTTTTATCTTCTTACAAGAAGATACCGTTTTACATATAAATGGGAATTATAGTGTTCATTGGAAAGCTACGAATGGATATACGCCTTACTCTGAGAATAATCTACTTTCTCTAAAATTACACAAAGCTAAAAATGAATTTACTTTGTATTATCTCAGTCTTTATTTTGTAATTGGCTTTATCCTTTCTTTATTAGGTTATTTATATTTTTTCATTAAACTTGTCTTCCATTCTTTTGCTAGAGAATCCTAACTACTTCACTGAATTTAAAAATGTAACAAGGCAAATTTTGAAGAAGATAAATCAGACCTACCTCTCATTGACAACATTGGAGGTGAAAACTGTCAGAACTATGATTTGTATGATTACTATGACTCGAAATAAAAAGCAATCGTTAGCACAACAATCATAAAAATCACAGTTCAGACAGTATTTCTCTTATTCACCTTTGATTTCAATTTCGGATTTGCATCTAGAAGTTTCTCATCATATTCAGACTTTGTGTTACCCATTATTCCATACTTCAACTTTAATTTACTCTTATTGGATAAACCGGAATAAGAACCATCACCAAGTTCTAGGTCTGAATTTTCTAAATCATTTTCCGAAATAGGAATCATACCTTTTTTGAAGGAGTGGCTAATACCAGCGTGATAGGTGACATCGTCTTTCTCGATTTCTATCATTGGGCGAATTTTTCCCCAGACTTTTCCGAGAAATAAAATTCCTGCAAAAATAAGAACGGTTCCAAATATCACGAAACAATTTCTCTTTTGAAAGCATCCAACGTCACATACTCTTTGTTATTCCCAAGAATACATTCTTCTCCTTCTGGAAAATATTTATCTTTAACAAGAAGAACTGTGTAGACTTTATTTTTTGTTACGATTCCTTTGATACTTTCTAAAGCTTTAACCTTCTTAATTCCAAGTGAGTAATAGGTTTCTCTGAGGGAGGTATTAATCAGTGATTGTAATGGTTTATCTGGTTTTCTGCCTTGCCAATTTTTCCAGAATAGATTCATGTATACTTCGATAGCCATAATTTTTTACCTCCAGAATTATTTTTCTTCCCTATTCATTTAGAAGTCAAGTAATTTAGGAAAGATCCTTTCAGACTTGCATTTCCTACTCACCCCAATCATATAAATCACAGTTCAGACAGTGTTCCCTAATCAGTGTTCATCTGTGTCCATCCGTGGTAATCTTCTCATATTCACCCACAAAATAATTCACAATCTTTCCATAACAAGACACAGATTGATGGGACGCATCATAAAATTCATCGCAGTCCGAGACAGTATTAAGATCATAAAAAAACATTCCGTATTTTTCTGCCAAGTCAGTCATACGTTTGCCGAAGCTACTCTTTAAGTCTAATCGTTCGTATTCTTTGCGATACGTTTTATAGACTCTAGGCCAGATTAAAAATACTTTGATATGATTATCACGTGCAAGTTCTAAAACTTTTTCGGTGAAAAAATATTGTGTTTCATTTTGTTTGAAGTTTTTTCCTAAATAGAAATTTTTCATTCTAAGAGAGTCTGCTTCTAGGCGTTTTTCGTCGTTTACAAAACTCATATAGGCAAGCTGAGAACCCTTAGAAATATCCAAAAGCGGCATTTCACTATTAGTCTTAATATCGTATTCGCTTAATTTTTTAGATCTAATTCGTTCAATGAGAAGTTTGTAGTTTAATTCCAATTTTCGAAACGCTACTAGTTTGTCTAAAATGTATTCTTGTCTATCGTCTGATGGAATTTGTTTCCAGTATTTTTGCACAAACTCATCATTTGCCCCCATTCTAAGAAATGGATCGTGCATGAGACCTTTGGAATCATCAAATCCTTCTGGGCTAACTACAAAGAAAATGAATTCAGGATGAATTTTGGCTTCGATGATTTTCTCCATCCAAAAAAGTGTATAGGCGGGAACAGCTTGTGGACCGGAAAAATTGTAAATGGAATATTTTTCTTTTCGTTCGTTATTCTCTTTAAAGGCAAGTTCGGAATACGCATACGCACGAGAATCCCCAAAGGCAAGGAGAAGTTTTTTATCTGACTTATCTTGTTTCAACTTTTCAAATAAAACGGGTCTATGTTTGTAATACACAATATTTCCCGTTTGGAGAAAGTTATTTTTAAAATAGTCGATTGTAAAAATTTTATCAAGGACAAGTAAAACCAAAAAGAAAAAGACCGGATAATAGAGAAATACTCTACTTTTTGAATTAGAATTTTTCATAGAAGAAATCCTTATTCCCACTGTTATTTAAAAGGATAAGCACAATGATAAAAGAAAAAATTGGCAAGATGAGTCTTTTGTATTTTTGAAACCAAAGAAATTTCTCCGGATACTCCTCAGTAGCCTGAAATAACATTCCAAGAACTAAAACGTAAACTCCAGTCTCAATGTATTTCATTTGAATTCCATTTTGAAATGTTACCATTCTCCCCATCACAGTAAACGCATCGGCGAGAGATTGAGTAAAAAACAAAATCCAAGAAATCATATAGATATGTAATACAAAAATATATTTGATATAAGGTTTAATTTTATTTTCCGGTAGGATATTAATTTGTTTGATTTCTAAAAATCTTTCCACAGATAAAAAGAAACCGGTCAAAAAACCCCACGCCACAAAATTCAGACTCGCCCCATGCCAAAGCCCACCGAGAATAAAGGTAATAAGTAAGTTAAAATAACCTTTCACTTCACTCACACGAGAACCACCAAGCGGGATATAGATATAATCTCGAATCCAAAACGAAAAACTGAGATGCCATCTTCTCCAAAAATCAGAAAAACTATTTAGAAAAAAAGGAGCTTTAAAGTTTTCAGGAAGGTTAAATCCGAGTAACCGTCCAAGCCCACGGGCAATATCCGTTAGCCCCGAGAAGTCGAGGTACAAGTGAATTGCAAAAAAATAACTCGTCAGTAAAATCGAAAGGCTAGAATAAAGCTCCGGCTCTCTAAAAATTGGATAGATAATAGAAGCAATCGCGTCGGACAAAACTACTTTCTTCGTAATCCCTGTCAGAATTTTCCAAACTCCCTCAAACATATCCTCTTTGGTTAATGTCGGTGAATCCATGTTAGCTCTGAGTTCTTTGAATCGAGTAATTGGACCTGCAATCATCACCGGAAAAAAGAGCGTGTAAGAAGCGACATCATAAAGAGAAACTGGCTCTGTAATTGTCTTTTTATGAACATCTACCGAGAGAGAAATCAACTGGAACGTGTAATAGCTAATAGTCGCAGGAAGGATTACTTCAAAACCAGCAATACTTGTGATACTCGCAAAATACTGATTTAACTCAGATTTTTTGGTGAGAATTTCAATTCCTGAAATAGAACCAATAGTTTCTAGAAAGAAGTAAAAGTATTTGAATAAAAATAGATTGAGTAAATTAAACCCAATCGTNNAATCACAAACAGGAAATGCAAAAGAAAATTAAAACTAAAAAAACTATAAAAAACACAAGAGGAGATAAGAAGGATTAGTCTCTTATACTGATTCGATACATTCCAATAAGTATAAAAGACCACAATAAAAAGTAAAAAGAACTTAATACTTAAAAAACTCATTATTCTCTCCTATTAAACATAACGTTACCCACAAATAATAAGAAACTGATTACCACCGATGAACACTGATAAAAGAACGATAAAAAATGATATGGATTCATACCAAATCACGAATATTAAAACAATATCGTATCTTTTATCGGTGCTCTCGGTGTCCATCGGTGGTAATCTTTGAATATTTCACTTAGAACAAAAAGATATAGGTAACGTTATGCCCCATTAAAAAATATCTTCTAGTTTCACTTCCTTGAATTTTCCTTCTGGTAAATCTAAATCGTCTAATAGCAATTTACCGATCTGGACTCTTTGTAAATCTACAACCTTGTAGCCGATTGCTTGGAACATTCTATGGATTTGTCTCTTCTTGCCTTCTTGGAGCATGATCGAAATAGTTCTTGTATTGGAATCCACGATTCGCACTTCTTTGGCACGTAGAAATTCTCCGTCGTCTTCAATTCCTTTTAGGAATATTTCTACAAAGTCGGATTCTTGAATCGGTTGATCTACTTGCACTAGGTATCTTTTTTTGACATCATAGGATGGATGAGAGATTTGGTTTAACACTTCGCCGTTAGCGGAGAATATCATTAATCCTCTAGAAGTTAGATCCAATCGTCCTGCCATATTGAACTTTTTGTATTTAAGTGGTAGCAGGTTGAAAACGGTTTTGTCATGGTGGACGTCGTGGTGAGAGCAAAGATACCCTTCCGGTTTGTTTAGAGCCAAAATGGTATTATCCGACACTAACTCAACTTTTTCTCCGTTAAATTCTACAATGTCCTTTGTTGTATCAATTTTTTTGGAGAGAGAAGTTTCTACTTCTCCGTTGACCATAATTTGACCAGAACGAATGTAATCTTCTACGTCTCGTCTTGCGCCTAATCCGCATTTTGCGAGAAAGCGGTTAATCCGAAATACAGTCTGGTCAGTTCCATCCGAATAATTTCTTTCGCTTCCTAAAACGGAATCTTCCTTGAGTCTTGCGAGTAAATCTGCTTTTTCGTCGTCTTTACTTCGTAGAATTCCTTCTTCTTTGTCTTTACGAACTTTGATTTTTTTGTTTGTTTTTGGAAATGATTTTTTCTTCATCTCCTCTGGATCAATTGTATATCTACGAACTTCTCTTTTTTCTGGTGGAGCTTCCGGTAATTCTTCGCCTTCAAAAGAAGGAACTGGTCTTTCTCGAAATTCGTCCCGATCTCTTCTTGGGAAAGGTTTGCGCTCTGCGGAACTTTCCCCATCTCTGCGAGGAAAACTCCTGTTAAACGGTTTGCGTTCGCCTCTATCCTCTCCACCTTCTCTACGTGGGGCGCGGTCTCGGTTGAATGGTTTTCTCTCGCCGGAACCTTCGCCATCTCTGCGAG
>DDBL01000085.1 GCA_002333425.1 Leptospiraceae bacterium UBA2033 | reverse complement strand
TTGTGAAGATATGAAATTTCTTGGATTTATAACACTTCTTTTCATTGTGTATTTTTTGTTCTCAATTGATAGGCAATTAAGAGAGATGAGGTATGAATTAATTTATACAGCGTGTAACAACGAATGAGGAAACTATGACAATTTTACAAAGAGCAACTATTTTATTCGATGCATGGAGAAATAGGAAAAATATCGAGAAAGCGCATTCTACGATGAGAGGAGTGAGTATTGCAAAATGGTTTATGCTAACAGGGATTCAACCCAAAAAAGGCGACTACCCATTGCCCCCAAACTACGGAACTCAATTGCTTCTTCGGCTTGGATGGATTGACGACTTTAAAAAATTCGCAGATATGTTACCTGAAAAAGTAAAACATACTCTATTAATTGGCGACTCGCTTTCTGATTTCGCACGTAAAGAATTAACCTCTATAGATACAAGACTCAATCTTGCAATGGCAGGTCAAGCAAGCAGCTTTTATGATGCGATATTAAGAGATACGGCTAAGGCACTGGAAGAGATAGAAATTAAATATTTAATTATCGAATGTTGGGGTAACGAGTTATTATCCTACTTCGACTTAGAAGATGTAAAATTTCACGTAGCGAGAACCATTAACAAAGCCAGGTCAATGTATCCGAATGCAAAATTGATTATAGCAGGACTCCCTCCGGTGTATGATGTGTATGTGAATACAGTAAAAGTAGAGTTCACACAGCATTTAATGAATCTAGTTAATCAAGATTCTAATGCCTGTCTGGTCCTACTAGAAAAACATTTCGCGGGATCTTTTGGCATTTTCCCAAAAATTGAATTCTCCAGTGACGGGGTTCATTTTTCTGGGGATGGGATTATACTTTTTGATAAGCTTTTAGAGCAAGCCAAAACAACGAATGAAAAGGTAATCGGTTATTAATATGATTTATGCATTTTTTGATTGGTTGAATGAAAAGCCTTATATTATTCTAGGGGTATGTATTTTGATTTTCTGGCTTTGTAATTGTCAAAGCACACAACAAGCTGATTCAGCAAAACACGAAATACAAGTAGAGCAAGCCAAAGACGATCTTGATACAGCGATAGATTGTAAAGTCCAGATTGACCCGGTTAGATGTAAAAAAGCAGTAGAAAAAGCTAAGAACACTATGGATGAAGGTGTAAAATTGAACGAGAAAAAAGACTCTACAATTGATACCGTCCAGAAAGAAAATATTGTTCTGAAAGAGAAAGCCGATGATTGGGATACAATGTGGTTTTATATTTATTGGGTAATAGGGATTATTCTCTTTTGCCTTGCTTTAAAGTTATTATGGTCTTATAGATTTTGGATTGCAAGAGTTGCCGGGATTCCGATTCCTCCTTGGTTTGGCGCGAATGATAGTATATGAAAACGAAATTACTATACTATTGGGGTATTTTCGGGGAAGGAATTGTAATCGTTCTTATGTATATCTTGCCATTAGGATTTACAATTTTTGCAATGGTAGGGCTTTTATGTGTAATAAAGCAGGCTCTAGAATGAGAAAAGTTAGCACTAATCTTTTTGCGGCTAACAAGGAAAGATTGGAGCAATATAATGTTTATGGTTTTTTCTTGTGGTATCTTCGAAACCGATTTCTTTTATTTCTGAATTTGTCTCTATTGGGTTTACTTAGTAGGGCTTTTTATTTTTATAGTAGCGATTATTTTAAGCGAAATAATTTGATGTGGGGCTAAAACGACTCAGCCCATTTATGGGCTATTTTTTTATCTTGACCTTCAAAAAACTTAATTTTTCTTATTACCACTTATGAAAATAAGTAGTGTTGTGATTGACAAATTTAATCCCCTCTTTTATAGTGTTATCTATTAAAAGGAGAAAACAATGCCTAGCTTAACATTAGAAGAGATTAAAACAGAAGCTAAAAACTCATGGGGTGGTCAGACAGGAATTGACCGGATGAACTCTGTTGAGAATATTATTTTAACAAGGGTTGAAAATTATTCAAAAATTTTAGGGATCCCAAAAGAAGAAATATTGGCAGCATTTGAAAAAAATAGAAATGTATGCACAGTAAATTTTTATCAAGAATGCAACTTCCCATTACTTGAAGATGGCATTTTAATTCTCGAATCTATAGATGATTTCAAACAAAAATTCTCCTCTCATAAAAGTATATGCCCAGCTTGCGGCGGAGTATCTACAGATTACTATGAATGTAATAGTGGCGTGAAGAGAGAAACCATTACAGGCAAAGGTAAAAATAAAAAAAAGACTGAATTTGTATGTGATTGGAAAGTATTTGGATTATTGGGTGATTTAGGAAAAGGTATTAAAGTTATCATTAAAGATAAATTTCTTGAGCATCCGAAACCCATTCTTATTTTTAAACCAATTGAGTTAGGTAATACATGAACTTTAACCCCCTACTACAAAAATATTTATCTGATAATACTAAGTTAGCCACAACGACAAAGAAGGACTACGAGAATAAAATTTCTCGTTTTCTTTCTTGGCTTGAGGAAAATAAAATTAAAGAGCCGAGGAAAGAACATGTGACAGCATTTCAAAAGGCTCTCTTCTCACGAGAGAATAAAAAGAATTTGATGAGTCCTGCAAGTGCTAATTCTTATCTTGTCCCGATTAAAAGATTTTTTGTTTATATGGATAAAAACGATATTTACCCAAATGTCGCGTCTAGTATCGAACTTGAAAAAGTGGAAAAGAAACACCGAAAAGATCCACTCGATATTGACGAAGCAAGAAATCTTCTCCAGTCAATTGGAGAATATTATGATGAGCTCGCCCTTGCGAAGTCAAAGGTAATTGATACTACTTCTAGAGATTGGCTACAACTTGAAAATATGTGGGGTGAGTGTAAGTGCCGTGATTTCGCAATTGGTCAACTTGCAATACATACGGGCTTGAGATTAATCGAAATTACCCGTGCAAATATAGAAGACATTCGAATCCAAAAAGTAAGAATAGAAGAAAAGCAATTCAAAAAGCACTGTCTGTATATTCAAGGGAAAGGTCGGACAACGAAAGATGAATTCGTGTATCTCCAAGAGCATGTCTATAATCCAATCATGGATTATTTAAGGATTAGATACGAAGGCAAAAAACAAATTTTATCAGATCCATTATTCGTGGGAGCCGGGAAAGGAAGTAAGGGTAAACGTTTAAATGCACAAACTACTTCTAAATTCTTTAAAAAGATTCTCAGAAACTCAGGGATTATTAACGCGAAGGATGACAATGATAAAAGATTGTCTTTCCATAGCTTGAGACATACAGCCGCTACCCTCGCCTTAGAAATGGATGTTCCATTGGAGAAGGTAAGGCAAATGTTACGACATGCAAATATTTCAACGACTGAGATTTATACAAATGGAATGGAACGCAAAATAGATCCGGCGGAGTTCGGAATTAATTTAGGAGGAAATTAAAATGCAAGAATTGGAATTTAAACTAAAAAAATATCATCCTGAAGAAATCAGGCTTTGGATGCTGCACAATATGTCGGCTAGTTGTAACGTCACTTTAAACGACGCTATTGAGCTTGCTAAGAAATTAAAAATTGAAATTATTGGAATGAAATAAATGAAATTGATATACACTAATCAGGACTACGGAAATCAAATTAAACAGGCAAATCAGGCTATCTCTGATTTGTCGGTTTACGAATTTGAGAAGTATTTTAAGCAACTCAAAAAAATAAAACGGGTTGCTACTCTCAAGAGTCACCGGGCAGCAATCGTTCACGCTCTAAAAATTACACACAAAAAAAGGCTTATCGAGTCCGAAAAGTTTTTGGAACTTATCGAATTTTTGGAAGAGTTCAAGACCGGGAAAGTCGCTTTAGGAATCCAAGAGCAAAATATTTTGACGAATTCAGAAATTGATTTGTTGATCGAAGGTGCAGAAGTCCAAAACCAAAAGACCAAAAAAATGATAGCAATACCTACTCCTGAGATTAAGCAGATCATCAAATTGCTATCAAAAACAGGACTTAGAATATCCGAGCTATTAACCGTTAGGCACTCAGACATTAAGCTAATCAAAGGTATGTATAATCTATCGGTCAGAGGCAAGGGCAACAAAGAACGCATTGTATATCTAGACAAAGAGACTTATAAAGAGACTAATACAATTTTCGGCGGTAAATATTATCTTTGCGAATTCGGGACCGGCAAGGAATACAGCGACACGGAGCACAAGAAAATTTACAAGTTCGTCTTTGACTCCATTCGTAAAGCTTCCAATGTCATACTTGGGAGATCAGATATACACCCCCACTCGTTCCGACACTATGTCGCAAATGACTTTTTGAACATCAAGAAGTTAGATTTAAAGGCGGTTAGTCAGTATCTAGGACATGCATCTACAGATACGACAACTAAATTCTACCAGCAAAGCAAGCTTAAGCCCGGTGATATTTTTGGAGAAAAATAAAATGGAAATCTATCAAGTAACATTTGATTTTAAGGACGATGAATTTAATGAGTCGTTTTTGGTGTATGAAAAATCAAAATTGATGGCTTTGTTGCGAGGATGGAAGGGTTTACAATCACCATGCGACAGGGAAGACATTGAGAAATATGGCACGGTCGAAGTTTGCAAATATTCCGACAAACTACAATCCGTAATTGAAGGCAAGGACACGCCTTTTGTTTTGAATGCGCACAATGCAGATATTGCCAAAATATTAAGAGAACAAGGATGGCGTGCAGAAGAGGAACGTTCCTGTGAGTGCTGTGAGCTATACCCATTCGGGCTAGATGAATATCAGTTAGACGACGACGGCTACTGTCCAGAATGCCAAGGAGAAAAATAATTTACGACTTGGTATGAAAATTAATTAACAAAATAACGCACATTAGCCGATAGTTGCATTATGACAAAGACAATTCAAAAATCTAATTCTTTTGGAATTCAATTCTGGAATGCCTTGCCTAGAGTTGTCGGCGTAGGTGTTCGTTTCGAATGTTGTTCCTTGCCTCATCATCGCTTAGAGCAGGCGTTTTACAGATTGAATTTGGATCGAGCCTTGGTGTATGTCACTTTGTCGAATATACCCAAAGCAAGAAAAGAGCCACAGCAACCCCTACTCTTCTAGATAGATATTTCGGAGTAGGTATAAAAGCTTACTCTGATTAGTCAACGCGGAACGATAAGCCGCACTCCTTTTAGTAAGCTTAATTTTACAAATTTTTACTTGCTTAAAATATAGATAGTAATAAAATCGATTTATTGATTGTTACTGATTCTAACAATTTTTCCCTTTTTGATTTTTATTCGTAAATACAACGTGCGTATTTGCTCCTAGATTTGCAACGAAGCCCCTTGCTTGTAGCTTGGGGCTTTTTTGTGTCTAAATATTTTTCCATTCCGCATACACAAAAAATTAATTTATGATTGACATATAACCATATATGGGTTTATATGTTTTTTATGATAGAAAAAGAATTAAAGAGTTCGATTAATTTAAGCTTCCCTGCTGAAAAATTAAAAGAGATCAAAAAAGTCGCTATTGATAAGGACATGAACACATCCGAATTGTTAGAGACTGCTTACGAATTTTATAAAAAAAACGGAGGGAAAAATGAGAACTTGCAAAGTGTGCCTAGCCGAAAAACTTCTTTATCAGAATAAAACTTGTAAAGAGTGTTTATCAAAAGAGTTTTTGCGATTACGTCCAATACAAGACAAGATCGTAAATTTAAGAAACCCTTAGAGCTATTAGCAGTAACTCTAAGGGCAAGAGGTAATAGACGCTAGCCTCTTGCAATTGTGATTTGTGTCAATCAAAAAAAGAGGTAAAAAATGAATCAGATGGAATCAAAAGGCATTCCGAAAAAATTAGTTGATGATCTTGTTAAGTGTCATACGACTATCAATCTCAGCAAAAAATCAAAAAGCGCGTTAAAGAGAATTGCAAGGTTTGTAGAAATCAGGAACGAATTACTAGAACGCTCTCAATATACTGAGAACCCGATTTTAGCAGCAAACTCTGAGAGAATCGCAGGACTTTGGGAAGAAACAATCACTAACGCTCTTATCAATCTTGGTGCAAGAGTTGCAGGAGTTTGTCATGAGTAGCCAAACAAACACAAATTCTACTATTAGATTTTTTACTCCCGAAGTCATTTTCGGAAGCAAGAAATTAGTAGACATCAACACTGGCGATTTCTTCCCGTTTGCAACGGAAGAAGAGATGAACAACACAAAAGAGCTATTAACCGCAACTTATAAAAATATTGAGGTTCGTAATGACAACAAGTAAATACGAAATCGTAGAAGCGAAGGCAAATAAACATATTGATGAGATTGAGTCCAACGGGTGGGTATTATTGCAATTAGCCGATACTGCCGCGGAAACTATTCAAGCACTCATGCAAGATGAGAATGGCGGATTAGTGAGTTTTGAATTCGATGAGAACTCCTATGAGCAAGATGGAATTAAAAAACAATACAAGGAAGGTAAATAAAATGAGTAACGAATTAGCAGAATCCTCAGTTCAATTGACTCCACTTCAAAAAGTTGCACTTTTGAAAGAGAGAAAAAGCATTATACAAAAAGTCATGTCTGACTTGATGCAAAAAGGTGAACACTTTGACGTAATCCCAGGAACAAAAAAAGAAACTCTTCTAAAGTCCGGTGCTGAATTACTAACAAGTGTTTTCAATCTTGCTCCGAAGTTCCAAATTCAAACAAAAGATTTTGATAATGGGCATAGAGAGTATACTATTATCTGTGAATTATATTCTGTGGATAATTGCAAATTCCTTGGATCGGGTGTGGGGCTTTGCTCTTCTCTCGAATCTAAATATCGTTACAAGGGTAATTCTATCGAAGAAACTCAAATGCAACTTCCTGAAAATTACTGGGATAGAAAAAAGGCAGGGGAAAAGAATCTTTTACCTCCAGGACACAAAACAGAAAAGATTGATGGGAATTGGCGAATCGTAAAAGTTCTTGAGAAAAAAGAGAATACTGATATTGCAGATACCTACAATACAATTTTGAAAATGGGAAAGAAACGCGCTCTTGTTGATGCAACTCTAACCGTTACCGGGGCAAGTGATATTTTTACGCAGGATGTTGAGGACATGGATTTAGGTCAAAAGTCAGATCCAAAAAAAGAAGCTCCTAACACTGAATTAAAGAGAGACAACCCAAAGCCTGCTAACGACTACCAACGAATAGCAGAGCAAGAATCGCTTAGGAATGATGACATTGAAGGTCGAGGAATGCCAGAAACAGAGCAAGAGTATTTAGCACGAATGGCAAGAGAAGAGAATCAAATTGACGTTACTGATCTAATTGGCAAAGCCCCAACGAAAGAAGATTCTGATTTATACTGGAAAGATAAGGCAGGACATAAGGAATTTTTTGAAAAGTATCCAACTCTTGAATTATTCAGATTAGATACAGGGAAGTATGTATTTCAGCCTCGCGGAACTTACGCGGCAACAAAGAAGGCAAGCTAATGAGTAAAGAAGAAATTTTAACCGATGAAGAAGCCGCGAAAGAAGGGAAAAAACAAAGACTCCAACTTTCCAAATTTGAAGAAGCTGGGATTGAGAGATTCAGTCCATCTAGCTTTAATGCATTTCGCACAAATAGGATCACTTGGGCATTGCGCTACATCTTTGAGCATAAGTCTAGATACTGGATGTTTTCAGCTTATCGTGGAAACGTAATCGAGAACGAAATTAAAAGTTTCCTCTCGAATGAAAAAGAAAAGTCGATTGAGGAACATATTCAATCTGCAATCGAAAATTATCATCACGCGATTATCAGTAACCTCTTTAAGGAAAACGGCGGTGTTTATGATAAGACTATCGGAGACTTTAACAAAGACGCATTAGCCACAAAATTAAAATCTGTGACAATTGATAAATTCCCTGCTATGGTTGCTGACATTCTTAGAACGCATAACAAGCTTAATTCTCATATAAGTTTACCTGCATTCACAAATCCAGACGATGAAGATTTTAAGAAACAGCTTACGAAGATGGAAAAGGAATATATCTTAATTCGCCAAGGGATTACAGAAGGGATTAAGTATTTCGCACAAATCAAAGGGCAAGATATTAAGATGCAGCAACGTCTTGAATGTATGGCTTATGATCTTGTAATTCCTACAATCGCCTATTCTGATTTCGAGACTAAAGAATTTATTTACGAATTGAAAACGGTAGCTCCTGCGAAGTTTCCGAAAGATTTTAATAAAATTTCGCTCGGTCACAAAACGCAAGCTGCCTTCAATTCTAAATATCGAAAGAAGGTAACGAAGCTAATATATGTTAGCTCCATATCTGAAAGCGTTATAGATCAATACCATAAAGATTCTTTTATTTTAGAAAGTGCTAAATTAGGGTTATCCGCATCTCAAATTTTCGAGACGTATAAATCTCCACGCGGTGGTAAAACAACTAAGGCATATGCAGAAAAGAAAATTACTGAATTTTTAGCCCCTGATTTCAAGGGATTAGAAAAGCCGGAAGCAATTCGAGTATTTGATTTTACTCTCAAGGATGCGGAAAGATTTGATAAAGTCAATTACGTGTGCGCTCAGGCAATCAATACTCTATTTGAGAAGGCAAATAAAAACAGCTTCACTCAAGATATTAAATTTTTGTGCTGGTCAGACCCGGAGGGTATGCTCGTTGATAAAGACCAGAAAGAAGCCATTCAAAGCATTTGGGGTATTGAACTCCAAGAGACCGAGGAGGAAGAAAATGAATAATTTAGTAGAACTACCCAAAAAATCCTTGTCCTTAAAATTAATTCCTTTTGACGTAAAGACCGATTCAGATTTGTCTAAATCGGCTTTAATCAGAAAAGGGCTTAAAGAATCTGCTAAACGTTTTTCTGACAGGATTAAACCCGTCAAAGAATTTTACAGCAAGAAACACAAAGCTATTGTAGATTTCGAAAAAGTTCAGTTAGGTAAGATCGCAGGAAAGGAACTCGAATTCAGAAAAAAAGAAATTGAATTTGAAGATTGGAAAGCGGAAATCCAAAGAGAGTTTAAGAATGCGACTAACGATATAGATAATATGTATTTATCCCTAGTTGAATATGCTACAAAACTCAAAGGTCAATGGCTGGAGAAAATTAAACAAATTGACATAGACGTTATCGAAGCTGAAAAGAAAAAATCCTTCTTTGAAAAGTTAGAAGAAAAAATTGAAGTAGAAAAGAAAGTTGAGGCAGAAGTCAAAGCGATTCAGCAAGAAGTTTCGAATAAATCCAAGACTGTTTTTTCTGCTCCAAAAGGGAAAGCGATTTTAAAAAAGGATGAAGTATCTATCAAATACAAGCATTCTATCAAGCTAGGGATGGAACAAGATTATATTGATTGGTGCTGGGAGAACAGAATCAAAGACGGGTTGCTTTTGAAGCCTTCCTTAGATGGATTTAAAAAGCTTATGGAAATTGAGGCAAATCAAGAATTGCCTTTTGTCCAAAAGGATAGAGTTTAGAAAATGGAAAAAGAAATCAAAAATTCCAAAATGCGAAAACAGATCATCAGAGACTACTTGATGTTTAAGCGTCTTGAATCACGAGTAATAAACAAAAGCGGCAAAGAGTATTTTGCCGCGAAAGCACGATTAGTATATAGTTTTTTATAAAGGAATTATGAAATGAAAGAACAAAGAAAATCAAAATACAAACCAGTAAAAGAGGTGGAAGGAATTCTATCACAAAAGAAAAAACCTAAAGAAATTCTTTTTGATATTTGGGATTGGAAGAAAAATCTAAAGGCTCAACCAGGTTCAGTTATCGCTACGGGAATGTCTGATAAGTTTGAAGTTGAAAACTTTGGAGAAGAAAACAATCTTCGGAACTTTAACCCTTACCATGAAAAATATTTTAGAGAAAAATACACACTTCTCTACAAGAGATTTTCGCAAGTCGAAGAAGTGGAAAGATACAAGAATTATCTTGAGAAACAAATTAAAACCTATGTAGGATTACATAGAACCGATTGTATTGATACTATTAAGGTTTTTTGTGAAGATTTTGCGCAACTCCCTGAATCAACAAATGACGAAATATTTTTGAAAAAATATGGGAGTCTTAAGCAAATCGGATTTGATCAGAAATTAAAATCTCTTGAAAAAGAATTGAACAAAAATATCCAAGCGTTTGAGATTTGGCAGAAACAAACTAAACTTCCCGATAGATACTATCTTGGAGAAATTCAAATTAAATCTCTTAGAGAATTCGAGAAAGCAAAATCAAATCTAAATTATATCACTCTTCAAGGAAAGACTATTGCAATTGAAAGCATAGAACATTGGGAAGGGATTACTGGCGAATGTCATCACGGCTTAGGTAAATTAAAATCTGTTGACAGGGCAGTATACGTGAACGGGAAAAGAATTTCAATTAAGAGATTTGATAAGGGATTTTTGCTGGATGTCTTAATCCCAATTCTTAAGCCCAAAAAAATCAGTATTGAAACTGAATTAAAATCCGTGCAATTGGAAAATCATTTTGCAGTTCAGGTAGTTACTATCCAAGAAGATAAAACTTTCTACTCCAGAAATATTTTTGGTTTAGTTTGGGATTACTGTGTTGTAGATAAAGACGGTGTGACCTTCCACGCTGATTCAATTGACGAACTTTTACCAGGCTTGCAAAAAAAGATAGATGCTATCAATGAGAGTAAGAAAATCAAAGAGATTGTTTCTTCCGGGAAAGATGAGTTAATCTCACTCAGTAAGCTCGACAAAAAAGATTATAAAGGTTTTGTTGATAGATTCAAAATCAGAGCGCATGTGAAAAATAAGAAAATTCTTAGAAGTATCTTAACGGAGGCTATAAATAGCAATCTCTTAGCTGACAGACATTCTTACCTATCTAGTTATTGGTTAAGTGCTGTTCCATTACTTGACGAACTCAGAAAAGAATTCTATGCAAATTTTGAGAAGAAGCAAAAGGAGGAAAATGCACGAAAAGAGAAAATAGTATTATCTGAAAAGTGGAGCATTGAAAAGGCAAGATCAAAATTCGGATTTTGTGCCGAAGGGATGAAAGCGTTTTGTAGGGCTAACAAGATTAATTCACAATCAGAATTAACCGGGGCACAAATTCTAGATAAAGTAAAAAAGAATCTAGAAAGAAATTCTCCATTCAAGTATGAGTTGAGAGTTTTATTCCCGGCGTCTTTAGGCGAAAACAAATGAACATACAACTACAAAAAACATCTAAGGCAGGGCTTGCGCTAAGAGCAGAAAATCATAATACTCCTCTGTGGCATGGTATGAGTGTTATCGTTAAAGTTTGGAAGGTTGCCATAATTTTTATGGCAGGGAAAGAAATAATTTGACAAAAAGTAGAATGCGAAAATAATAATCAATGTTGCATTCCAGAAATGGACAGCCTTGAACAAGCTGAAAAACTGCCTAGACTCTTTCCCCTCTAGGCAGGCAACAAAACGTTTAGTGGGGAAGAAAAAGAGTGGAAAGTTTTATAGATTCCTTTTTAAAAAATCTAAATAAAATTACAGGCTAATAATGTTTAGTCGATGGATGACGCATGCAATATTTGTTTGCAGAGAAAGAAGATTATGATAAACTATTAAAAGAATCTAGGAAGTTTAGAAGAAATGCGTATATAATTATAATGCTCTTGTGGGATGATACGTATGCTATGCATTTTGATGATAATGTTAGTGCCGCACTTAGTAGCACCGAAGGAAATTTTTATTTAGAACATTATGATTTTGTTACTGGGTTATTCCCAAAAGCAAAAGACGTTTTAGTAAAAGCAAAATTTTTAGATGCATAGAGGAATAAATGAGTAAAGATAATATTTTTTTTCCGAACACTACACAAGTTCCGAATTTTGTTTTTGATGTTCTCATGGCAAAATGCGGAAAAGCTCCAACTAGATTTTTTGTGCTATTAGCCATTATCCGCAAGACATACGGATGGCAGAAACACGAAGATTTATTAAGCCTATCGCATATCATAGAACTTACTGGAATGTCAAAAAATGCCGTCAAGGATGCTCTGAAATTTTGGCAGAAAGAAAAAGTAATTAAGCTTTTATCTAAAGGTGATGGTCGTAAAATTAGTAAATACAGGTGCTTACTATACGATTATATGGATACTCAGAGAACCAGTGAAACACCCCCAGAGGGTCAGTCAGTGACTCCCACAGAGTCAGTCAATGGTACTCTAGAGGGTCAACCAATGACCCCACAAAAGCAATTAAACCAATTATCAAAAACAATTAACAAAATAGAAGAAGAAAAAGCTTCTCCTCCTGAAAAAGTTTTTGAGAAGAAAAAAGAAGAGTCTAGTTTTGCAAATCAAATGTTGGGTTTAAAAGATGTTGTTAGTTCTCCAGTATTAAATCGAAATGAAGCTTTTCAACGTATGGTTAATACTATTAGCCGAATCAAGAAACGCGAAAAAGGGCAGCTTGTCGGATACGACTCTATGAACAAAAATGAGACCGCAAATCTATACTGCCTCGTGGATCAATTCGAAGGTAACGAAAATGTAGTGCTGCAAATCTTAGAGACAATGCTTGAGTATCAAAATAGTGGCAAATTGAAATTATACTCTGAGATATTAAGAACAACGACAAAACATACTAACCCTAATTTTTGGAATCAAGCAACTATCAGCGCATTCTATATTGTAAAATTTGCGAGTGATAAAGAAGTCATTGATACGGCTATTCGGGAAAATGAGATATATCAGGAACATTTAAAGCGCAAAAAAGAACAAGCCACATTTGCAAAGAGTCCAGAAACTAAATTAAACATTCCAATAGATACTGAATTTGCAAAACAATTAAAGGAACTGAAAGACAAGCCAGTGGAACAAGTTGACGAATTAGAAGTAAAGAGACATGCAGATTTAGAAAAGATGAAATCAGTATTAGCCGCTACTCCAAAAAAAAGTAATTTTGAAATTGAAAGGGAACAAGAAGAAAAAAGAAAAGAGATTTTAATGAAAATAGAACTTCAAAAGAAGGTAGTGTAAAATGAAAACTGATTACAACACAGTAGAGAAAAAACAAATACTTAGCAAAGTTATTGAATTGAAGGCAATTAGTAAAAACGAAGTCAAAGTCAAATACGACTCTACAGGAATAGATTTCGTATCTCTTGATTTTGCAAAGGGTCTATCGGAAAAATTCGAGGTTAAGATTGATTACCCCAAAGCGATTGAGGTAAGAAGATAATGGGGAAATCATTTATATTAAATGACTACGGTGAAAATAAAATCCATACTTGCCCAAGCAGATTTTGTGGAATGAAAAACGGAAATGAAAAAATTCCAACATATTATTCTGAATACCATGCTTCTGATATGGGATGGGTTAAAACATCTGATATAAAATTTTGTATGCCAGAGCTTGATTATGTGTGGGTTTGTCCTGATTGTATAGCTAGAGTTAATAATTTAAACAAAGATAAATCTATATGTGCATGATTGTTTTATACAACGATAAAGAAATTGAAACTCCTCAAGAGTTAATTGATATTTTAGAAATTCCTATTGAAAGTTTAGCTATTCCAGATTATTATGAAGGCAAATTAAAATTAGACTCTTGTTTATGCCAAGTAGATTTAAGAAAAACTTTATCAGAATCTGGTTTTAAATTTTCTGTTTCGGAAGATACTTTTGATTACGAATTCTTGGGCGGGAAACCCTAAACGAAAAATCGTTTTAATGGCGTAGAACGTTTGCAGGTAGACGACGAACGGCGGTCAGGGGCGGGGTTTGTCTCCAAGCCGTCCCTACCAAAATGCAAAGCGTGTTACAAATC
>DDBL01000027.1 GCA_002333425.1 Leptospiraceae bacterium UBA2033 | reverse complement strand
TGTGGGCTAAAGTCTACTTATCCCGAAAAAAGTCTGAGTATTACACTATTTTCCAATATCGGAATAGCCCAGATGGCTAAAAAAGACCACCGTTCATAATGAAAGGTGAGTTAAGTGGGAAAAATTAAATTTTTGCTCCTTTGGGCGGGATTGCTATACTCAGAGCAGATTTGTTTTTGATAATGAAAAAAATTAGGCAGGATTAATAATTCGAGAATCAATCTAATCTTAGAATGTACCAAACAACAAAAGTAAATATCTATTTGAATTTCTTAGGCATAAGGTTTGATTTCGGTATTTAATTTTTAAAATATCTCATTTATTTTGTCTGCTACTATAGTAACTCAAGCACTCGATGATAATCTTCGATTTTTAATTCTTCTGGACGAAGTCGAAGTTCAATTTGATTTTCGGAAAGTGAGTTTAGGATTTCTTGCCTAAGGTGCGGATAATTTGTATTAAACTCATTAGAATCAAGAAAAGGAGCTTCGGAGATAGATTTACCAATGGTTTTTCTTTTTCCCCAGAAAATTGTTCTTAATAAAAGTTCGAATTTTTCGATTTGGGTTTTGGAGTATCGTTTTTGATTTGGGGTGAATCGAATTAGAGCAGAGCTTGCTTCTGGTTTTGGGTAGAAACAAGAGGGAGAAATTTTTTTTAAGTAAGAGAATTTGCCGAAGGCGGAAACGAAAATTGAGAGCGATGAAATTTCGTTACAGATTCTATCTGCAAATTCTTTTTGCACCATAAAAATAGCACCGGTCAAGTTGGGAATTGATTTTAAGCAAGAAGTAATAATTTCACTAGTAATATAGTAGGGAAGGTTTCCCATTAGATATACTTTTTCGTTTTCCAGTTTATTTATATTTTCTAGAACATCACCTTCGAATAATACAGAGTTTGTGCTATGAAAGTATTCCATGGATTTCATATTTTCAATATAGACAGGATCGATTTCAAATAGGAATAATTTTTTTTGATGAAGTGCAAGTTTGTGAGTGAGTGCGCCAAGACCGATTCCGATTTCTGCGATAGAATCACTTTGGGAGAGAGCCTCTTTGTCCATTGAATGGATGATAAAATCTAATGTATTTGGGTCTGTGATAAAATTTTGTCCCCATTTTTTAAGAGGGTTCGCATTTCGTTCGTCCATGAAAGAGCGAATTTTGGAAATACTGTAATATGGATATTCATAGCTCATCTGGTGTTATGAAATTCCAGTTGGGATTAATTCCAAGCAAGTTTTTATTTGTATTCCAATCTTTTGCGTTATCGTTTAGTTTGTAGGCAAATAGAAGTAATATGTTTCCGTTATCCGTTTTGGAGTTTTTTTGAAGTCCAGAAAGTGAGTCTAGGTGTGGGTAGAACACAATAAGGTTAGAAAATTTTCGGTTGGATGCCTTTGGATTCATTTCTAGATGCGAATAAACATTCTCCCAATCTTGCCATTTTTTTGAGGAATAGATTTTTGCACCTACAGTATTTTTTTTGCAGATGTTCGCAAGCGTTAGGCAAGTTTCTTCTTCTATGAAAATAGATTCGATAGATTCATCACAGAAATTTTGTTTTAGAATTTGTTTGATTTGGAATTGGCTGTATTTGCAAATCCCGCCTAAGTAAATTGCATTTTTTTCTTTTACAAGATAGTAGTCAGAGCCGGCAGAGATTTTTTTAGAATAGGAATTTTCCAAATTTTTCTCTGGATACAATACATATCCAAAATAAAAAAAACTTCCGATTGTGAAAAATGCAAAAATAGAAAAAAGGACTCGACGTTTTTTAGTTTTCTCTTTTTTTTCTGGAAAGAAATCTAAACTAAAAAATAGAAAGACTAAAATAAAAATAAACCCAGCGTAAAACGTCATATGAAAGAAGTAAGATTCCTTTACACTTCTAAAAAATCCCAAGGAATGTGAAAGTTGTTCTGATAAAAAAGCAAGAGTTCTAAGAAGTAATTCAGAATAAGTCCAAACAGTTTCAGTGACTAAGTTTGCGAAATTCCAAATCCATTTTAGTAATAAACTTTCTTTGCAAAAAGTTTGATTTGTTATTTCAATTAGGATTGTGTAGAGTCTTTCTGATAAAAATTCGTATACGATTTGAATTAGAATACATAGATATAAAATAGGAAGCAAAAGAGAAGTAAGAGGAACTAAAAGTAAATTTAAAAAAATGGAGCCAAAACTAAATGTTTTAAAATAAAAAACTAATACTGGAAAAGTTCCAAGGTTTGCAGACATAGAAATGGTAAAATTTTCACTAAAAGCATTTTTCCATTTTCCAAAAAGAAGTGAGTCTAGATGTTTTTTAAAAAATAAAATTCCACAAACTGCAGAGTACGAAAGTGTAAATGAAAGTGTCAAAAAATTTTCCCTATCAAATAGCAAAATGAGTCCTGAAGAAATTAAAATTAAATCTATACTTTTCATTTTACGAAAAAATAAATTTCCGATTATGAGAATACTTGCAAAAATATAAGCTCGTAAAAGAGAAACAGGAAAATTTAATAAGAACAAATAGGAAAATGCAATAAGTAGAGGAAAAATTCTTTCTGTATAATAGTTTAAAAACCAAATTTGTTTTGCAAAGAAATATAAAAAAGCGATAAATACTCCAATATGAAGTCCCGAGGCAGCGAATAGATGTAGAATTCCACCTTGCCTAACTTTTTCTTTAAATTCATTTTCCAAGTAACTTGCATCGCCGAAAAAAAGTCCCATAGCAATGTCGTTTGCGGTATCTGTGATCTTGGCTCTTGTTAGCATATCCTCGAAATGTTTTCTAATTTTTTTTCTTGGATCTATTTTTTCTGCGAGTAGTTTACATTTACTTTCTTGGATTTGGAGGTATGAATAATCGAAAGTATGTAAAAAACGAAAGTATTCTTGTGTTGGAGATACTTTTTTTAGAAAAATTTGATTGGAATTGCATAATAGACTGGGTAGTACTATGTCTTTCTTGAATCTTTTTACAATTATATTGAATGTTTTTTGATTAAAATGAATTTCTGATTCGTAAAAATTTCTTTTTACTTCTTTTTTGAAATGAATCTGAATCTCAGTTTGATTTTTCAGTGATTCAAAATGTATTTCTCTAAAATTTGTATCAGGAGTTTCTGATTTAAAGAAGGTGATAGAAGCTAGACTTAATACAGTTCCTAATAAAATAGAGGCTACTTTTAAATATCCTCTATGAATGCAGAAACCAAAACTTACACCTAATAAAATCCAAACTTCAAAACTTAGCATTCTAGAAACATAAACGTGAAAAAAAAGATATCCAATCATCATAAAAGATAGTTTACTAGCTGGTTGAAATTGAATTAAGAAGCTCATTTAATAAAACTAAGTCTCAGAATGAAAAAAATGTGCACATTTTTTGCGAATCTTTACGCAGTTTGACAAAAAACTTAGTTTAAAGAATTCTTTCGTACGAAAAAAACTTTTGTTTAAATCAAAAATGAAAAATTTGAAATAAAAATTCGATAGAGATGTTTTAATTTTTCACATATAGATATTGTTCAATTTGAATTTTAATTTCTAAAACTATTTTTTTTGTCTCATTAAGGTTAAATATGTTCTTGTATATGATTTTATACATTAGTATATTATAATATACTAATGTAATTTTGATTAATAAAATCAAGTGTTATAGATAAATTTATTTTTTATGTCAAAACTTTTGATAAAATAATAAAAACTATATTATGAAGTTAAAATTTAAAAAATAATTTTCATTCCTGTTCTNNGAGTAGATGTTATTGACTACGTTATTGACACACTGTAAAAAAAATATATATATGACAGAGAAGCCTATGAAGATACTACACGAAGAAGAATTGATTTTTAATAAAGATACAAAGATCGAGTTTGAAGTTTTATACAAATGCTCTGGTTGTTTTAAAATGGAAAAAAAATTATACCAACAAAAACTTTGTAAGGCATGTTTATCTAAAGCATTTAAGAGGTTAGTAAAAGTAATCGACTCNNTGGATTATCCTTTTAACGAGATAGAAAAAAAATGGCAAGAATTCTGGGAAAAAAATCAGACATTTCGCACTGATATAAATAGTTCCAAAGAAAAGTTTTATTGTTTGGATATGTTTCCCTATCCAAGTGGAGCGGGGCTTCACGTTGGTCATCCAGAAGGTTACACAGCAACCGATATAGTTTCCAGATACAAAAGAATGAAAGACTTTGAAGTGCTCCACCCAATGGGCTGGGACGCATTTGGTCTTCCGGCAGAGCGTTATGCAATGCAGACTGGCATTCATCCGAGTGTCACAACAAAAAGTAATATTGATAATTTTAGACGTCAGATCAAAATGCTTGGTTTGTCTTATGACTGGTCTAGAGAAATTTCCACAACCGATCCAGATTATTTCAAATGGACACAATGGATTTTTTTAAAAGTATATAATTCCTATTATGACAAACGAGTCAACAAAGCTCGTCCGATCATGGAACTCATTCAACGTTTTGAAGAAGACGGAACGGCTGGGACAGGGTATCACAGAAAGTTTACAAAAGATGATTGGATTCACATGCCACTTTCTGAAAAGGAGAAAGTTCTTTCTGATTTTCGTTTAGTATACCAAGCGGAGATTCCTGTGAATTGGTGTGAAGGACTTGGGACAGTTCTTGCAAATGAAGAAGTAGAAGAGTGGACTAACAAGGGTTATTCGGTAGTCAGAAAACCAATGCGTCAATATATGATGCGAATCACCGCATATGCCGAAAGACTTTTAGACGATTTAGATTTAGTGTCTTGGCCCCAATCCACTTTAGAAATGCAGCGCAACTGGATAGGAAAAAGTGAAGGTTTAGAAATAGACTTTATAGCAGAGTCAGGAGAGCGGATAACAGTATATACTACCCGCCCCGATACTATCTTTGGTGCCACATACTTAGTATTAGCCCCTGAACATCCTTTGGTAGATAAACTCACTACACCGGGAAATAAAAAAGCAGTAGAAGACTACAAACGAACCGCTTCTTTAAAAAGTGAAATGGACAGAACCGAACTTTCCAAAGATAAAACGGGTGTTTTCATCGGCTCTTTTGTAAAAAGTCCAGTAGAAGAGGGTGTAAAACTTCCTGTTTGGATTTCTGACTATGTTCTTGCGACTTATGGAACAGGAGCTATTATGGCAGTCCCGGCGCATGACGCACGTGACTTTGCCTTCGCGAAAAAATTCAATCTTCCTATCAAACAAGTAATCGAAGGACCAACTCCTGAGACAGAAAGTTTTGATTCTAAAGAATCGAAATGTATTAATTCATTTAGTGAGCTTTTAAATATCAATGGTCTTGAATACTTTGAAGCATTTATCAAAGTCTCCAATTGGATTGATGCACGTGGAGCTGGTAGAAAGAAAACACAATACAAACTCAGAGATTGGCTTTTTGCAAGACAACGGTATTGGGGAGAGCCAATTCCACTTGTGCATTACGAAGCGGGGTTTACAAAGGATATACTGCAGTCCGAACTTCCGCTTACACTTCCTGACTTAAAAGAGTTTGCACCATCTGGTACAGGCGAATCCCCATTAGCCAATGCAAAGGAATGGCTGGAATACAAACACGAACGTTTTGGAAAAGGAAGAAGAGAAACCAATACCATGCCACAATGGGCTGGTTCTTGTTGGTACTATTTACGTTACATTGATCCGAACAATGATAAATCTATTTGTGATCCTGAATTAGAAAAAAAATGGATGTCGGTGGATTTATATGTTGGAGGAGCAGAGCACGCCGTTTTACACCTGTTATACTCTCGTTTCTGGCATAAAATTCTTTTTGATTTAGATGTGGTATCTACCGCCGAGCCATTTAAAAAATTACTCCACCAAGGTTTGATTTTGGGTGAGGACAAAAAGAAAATGTCCAAATCTCTTGGGAACGTTGTCAATCCAGACGATGTTGTAAAAGAATTTGGAGCAGATAGTCTAAGGCTTTTTGAAATGTTCATGGGACCTTTCGACATGGTAAAGCCATGGAGCACTAAAGGAGCGGAAGGAATTTTCCGTTTTCTAAATCGTGTATGGAGATTATTCCACGGAAAAGAAGGCGAGAATTTTCAAATTGATGAAACCGAACCAGACATAGAGCAACTCAAAAGCCTTCACCGTACGATTAAAAAAGTAGAAGAGGGAATTGAGAATTTTACATTTAACACAGCGATTTCGCAGATGATGATTTTTGTAAATGAAATGACTCCTAAAACTTCAAGACCTCGTAAAATTTTAGAGCCTTTTGTATTGTTACTTGCTCCGTTTGCACCTCATATCGCGGAAGAACTTTGGGCAAAGCTTGGACATAGCACTACACTTTCCTTTGAACCGTATCCAGCGTTTAACCCTGATTATCTCCAAGAAGACACAGTTACTATTGTAGTTCAGGTAAATGGAAAACTCAGAGGTGAATTTTCGGCAGCAAAAACAATTTCACAAGAGGATGCGATTTTAGAAGCAAAGAAAAACGAAAAAGTAATTCCCTTCCTCGAAGGAAAAACAATTAAAAAAGAGATTTACGTAAAAGAAAAATTAGTGAACCTTGTAGTTGTTTAAAAAGATATGCCACAGAGGCACTGAGTCACAGAGGTTTTAGAACGTGCTATTTGTATGCATACGGAATGCGATAACGAGAGCAGATGAACGTTTTGGATTTAATGATTGCTTCGGATCTCGTAGCAACGAGCCGTAATTTACGGACACAAACAGTATTCTGCGCAGACTCTGTTTAAATCTCTCNNATGAAATTTTTATTAATCTAAGGAGATTATATGAAATTATTATTAACCGTTATTTTGCTCTTATCGTTGGTTTTAAATTGTGGCAAAAAAGAATCAAAAGAGCCAGCTTCTGAAACAGCACCTTCTGCACCGCAAATGAAAAAAATGGATTCCGTTAACCGTGAACTTGCGGATGCGGAAGATGAGACTGCTGGAGTTCCTGCCGACAAGGGAAATTTAAAACAAGAAGCCAAAGAGAATGACGGCATAATAGAAAAGCCGCTCGATCCAATTTCAGATGCTTCCAAGTCTAGGCTTCTAGAATACACAATTCAATTAAATTACAAAGTAGCAAACATTGAAAAAGCCAGAGAAATTTTACTAGGTGTAATCAAAAAAGAATCTTATATCGCATCTTCGCAAACAAATGTTTCGAGTGGTTCTGAAAATATGAATTTACAAGTTCAAATTCCTGTTAGTGCTATGTATGACACTCTTTTACAAATGGATAAGGTTGGACAACTTACCTATGAAGATATTCGCACACAAGATTGGACGGAACACAACGAATTACAAAAAATAAAACTCACTAGAGAGGGGCTTCGTATGATTAGGCGCTCCAAAGCGGCTAACAAAGGCTCTGCGGAAACATGGAACTGGAAGGATAGAGAAGAGGCACTCGAGAGAAGTGAAGACTCTGCGGATTCAGCAAAATTGGAAACTTGGAAAATCAAAGATCACGTAACCTGGGCAAAGGTGCATATCAATATCTCTGGTCGAGAACTACCTACGAAAATTCAATTTCCAAATTACAAAGATGCATTTGTTGCTGCATTAAATTTTTTATTAGAATTGACTTACTATATTGCATTTATGATTCCAATTGTTTTGTTAGGATTCCTGCTCTTCAAAGCATACAGATGGTATCGTAAATAGTAAATAAATTTCAACTTGTTATAGAAGAAATTTGACTGAAAAACTGCCATAGTAAAAAATGAGAAAACTATGAACAAAGAAGTTACAGATCCGAAAAGCATTCATAAATTGATTGATTCTTTATATCGAATTACTCCCGTGTATATGGAAGTTGATGGAGAAGATATTCCAGTAAAAGTTTTAGATAGCAAACCTCAGTCTGTAACGATTCGTAGCCCAAAGGTGAACTCAAATACTAGAGAACGTATCCTTACGATGCGAAGTAGAGATAATATTTTTGTAAGTACTTTTTTAGAAGTAGGGGTTGATGAATTAGGAAATTCCATTTTGCAGCCTTTGAAAATTTTAATCAAGAACATTCTTGCTCCCGTTGAATCAAATACATTTATTGTTTCCAATATCATAAGTCACAATGATATTTTTAAATCTTTAGGTGATGATAGAATCAGTCAGTTAATCAAAAGAGCTCCCAAAGTAAATTTCATGTTTGATTTTTTTGAAGTGTATGTAAATGAGCGGATGAATAGTCGTATGCGTCTTATGAGTTCATTTGATAAACCAATTTTTATCCCTAATATTGCACAACCAGACTTAGTAAAATCTGAATTTGTTCCGTTTAATGACTATTATGCGCTTACTAAGTCAAGCGATTTTTTGGATAAATATAAATCGGAAATTTGTATTCCTATAAAATACAAAAATTTTGTAATGATTGGGTATGTTCATGCAATGCACTCTACTAGACTTGATTCAAATTCCTACAATACTTTTAAACTAGTAGCTTCTTCTATAATCAAGGATGTTCACACTTCCGGAGTTTTTGAAGAGTCAAAGGAGAATTGTCCTGTTGTAGAAATTAACGCAACAACAGTAAAATTTCTGCATCCACCCACAAGACTTGCTAGTCGAATTTTTTCTATGGGTGGAAGTATTATCTTTGATTTGATTTCCAAATCAGGACATCGAAAATTTTTGCGTGCTTCTGTAAAAGCGATTAAACCTACGCAAAAGGACTATGCAATTTCCTGTGATTTTACACTTAACTCTCCAGAGGAAGTGAGTGGATTAGAAGAATTTCTAAAAAAAATCTAACATTCTAGGTATACCACCAAGCCCAGGCGATTAGTAAAAATTGAATCGGGAGTCTAATAGCTAGTAACCACACAGGCAGCTTCATCCCAGCCCCTTTGGATGTGAAGTGATAGATATTGGCTGGAAATACAGCAACCAAAAGAAACACTACTCCCCATGCCGCCAAATTCCTAGTAACCTCAAAAATTAATCCTATACCAAGTAGAATTTCTGCAACCCCACTTATATAAACTAACGCTTTTTTCCAGGGAAGAAATGGTGGAACGATTCTTACGAAAAATTTCGTTTTCGTAAAATGAGCAATTCCGGCTGTCATGTAAAAAACTGCCATGAGATAAAGTAAAACTATTTTGATTTCCATAATGTATCCTTTTTATTTAACATCATTTCGATGAAAGAGAATATTCAAAAGATTACCACCGATTACACCGATGGACACCGATAAGAAACGAAGAATTTAAAAATTTCTTAGATAGAAGTCACGTTAGTTAATATATAAATCCTATCAATAAATAAATTACATTGGAGTTGTCTTTATTTAAAATAGGTAAATTCTAGTTTTCACATAACGTTACCCACGCTTACGCTAAATAATAACAAACTGATTACCACCGATTAACACTGATACAAGAACGATAAAAAAAACGATATGGATTCATACCAAATCACGAATATTAAAACAATATCGTATCTTTTATCGGTGCTCTCGGTGTCCATCGGTGGTAATCTTTGAATATTTCACTTAGAACAAAAAGATGTGGGTAACATTATGAGTTTTCAAAAGGGGTTTGAATGAAGAGAGTTATATTTTTACTAGTAGTAGTTTTATTGGTGGGAGAGTTGTTTGCAAAGGAGAAGGAAATTATTGGAAGAGTGGTAAGTGTATCTGATGGAGATACGATTCGTGTTTTGCAAAATAAAAAGGAATATAAAATAAGATTTTTTGGTATAGATGCTCCCGAGAAAGACCAAGCCTTCGGTCAAAAATCCAAACAGAGACTTTCCGATTTAGTTTTCGGAAAAGAGGTTAAAGTTATTTGGAAAGAGAAGGATCAGTATCGTCGTTATTTAGGTATAGTTTATCTTGGAAGTTTAAATATAAATCAGGAAATGGTTCGAGGTGGATATGCTTGGGTTTATAGAAGATACAACGATGATTCAACTATGATTGAACTCGAAACAAAAGCAAAAGAAACAAAACAAGGTCTATGGCAGGACGATAACCCAACTCAACCGTGGAAATTTAGAAAAAACCAAAGAGAGGATAATGATAATTAGTCTATAATTTATCTCGTCTAATGTCTTTTACTTTTTCTTCAAATGTTTTAAGTGGCTGTCTGTTTTCATCGGAAATTACAGTTTCTTTTTTTTGGATTAGGTCTAGTAACTGTTTTGAAATTTCACCCAAACTTTCACTGAGTTGATTCAAGGACTCGGCAGCCCTAACAGACTCTAAAGTAAGATCTGTTTTATTTTTATTTCTTGCTTTAAATTCAGACAGTGCATTTTTTTCTTCTTCTACAAGTGCACAAATATTCTCTGCGATTTCTGTGATATTTTTTACATCGCTGTTGATCGCAAAACTTGCTTTTTCTTGTTCTTTAATATTTCCACTTAGTTGATTTAAAAAAGTTTCATTTTCTTCCACTACATTTGAAACAGTTTCTAATTTTCCAGAAGTTGCTTGGATCATACTCGAACTTTTTTCTATGTTTTTGACAGTTGCATTTACAATTTGGTGAATTTCTTTAGATGATTCTAAACTTTGTTCTGCTAATTTTTGAACTTCCATCGCAACAACAGAAAATCCTCTTCCTTGTTCTCCTGCACGTGCTGCTTCGATAGATGCATTTAAAGAGAGTAGGTTTGTTCTGTCAGCTATATCGTTTATCGTTTGCGAAATATTTAAAATCTTTTCTGATTGAGATTTCATTTCGTGTACAACTTTCATAGTATCATTTAAAAATTCTACACTCTCAGCTGAAATTTCTTTTGCATGAGTTGCTCGTTTGGACGATTCTCTTCCACCTTTGGAAATTAAGTCAATAGATTCAGAAAGTTTTTGTGTTCTAGTTAGAATTTTAGAAATCATTTGGAGTTGTGCATTGGAAATCGTATTAATTTCTTCTCCATCTTGTACAATTTTATCAATAACAGCAGAATCTTTTTGGAAAAAATTTTCTTGGGCTTTAACCGTACTTTCCATAAATCCAGTATTTTCTTTTAGATGAGTCATCATGTTCTTCAGACTAATCGAAATTTCTTTGATATTATGAAGTAAATCTTCCATAACTTTGGTATTGAATTTGTATTTCGATTCTGACTCAGACAACATTCCCATAAATGCTCGTGTGTCATTAGCTAAATACGCAATCGTAAAACTAGCTGCTAGCAAAAAAATAATTTTTGAAAGCTCTGTCGGCAAACGCAGGTAATGCGCATCTAGAAGTTTGGATGGGTCATTTGTAAATGACATCCATCCTGACGATAAAGAAAGAATAATTAGAACTGAATATAGAAAGGCTGAGAAAAATCCAGTGAATAAAGAAAATTTTTTGTCTAGTCTAAGTCCGGCAAGACAAATATAAAGAAAAAATACATCAAAGGTTGCAGGTTCTTTTAACGTTAGTCCCCATCCAAAATTTGGATCTAAATGCATTCCCAATTTTGCACCAAATACTCCTAGCAAATCAATTCCAGTTGAAATGTATTTTACCCAACGAGTGTAAGAAATTCGGGGAAGCATAATTTCCCAAAAAATAGCATTTACGAGCATTAAAGATGCTATAATAAATAAAGAAAGATAAACTGGCGGTGTGCTTCCCGAACGATAAGCAGAAAAGGCAGTTAAAAAAAATAAAGTTATAAATGCAAAACGTATCCGATTGATTTTTTTCTCTACTTCTAAACTTTTTTCTTCATATGATCTTTTGAAAATTACATCTGATTCCCTTTTTCCTACACCTTTTCTTATGTTCATTGAATCTCCTAATCAGAAAGTTTTCTTTAGTGATTGAATTAAATCCGTAGCCAATTTTTCTTCTTGTGCCTTTTTATTTGCGTTCCATTTTAATTCTTTGCCCATGATTACGCTTACTGGTTGAACTAAACTTTTTGCTAATTCTAGGTTTGTAAATAAAACGCGGATTCGTCTAGCGATCACATCTAAAATGGAAAGTGCAAATTCGCTGCGAATAGAGTGAATTACTTCTTCTTCATAAAAGCCTGAACCTTTTAAAATTTCTTTTGGTTTTTTGCCCAGAATTTCATAAACTTCCCCACCGTAGTAATTTCTAAGACGTTTAGCGGTTTCAATATCTATTTTATAATCCTGCGCGATCTTGAGATACATATTTTCAGAGTAACCACTTTTTCCTATAAAATTGTAATTATAGGTTTCACAGGCTCTCACAGGAATTAGTTTTCCTACTTGTATCATTTTGTCTGTTAGATCTTCTGCCATCTTGCGGTAAGTAGACCATTTGCCGCCACTCATGGTAATTAGATTTGAATCTGAGACTAACATCATTTCTTCTCTAGAAATATTTTTCGTGTCTGTGTTACCTTGTGGAGAGACTAATGGTCGTAAGCCGGCAAATACAGAAAGAATATCGTCTTTTGTGAGTTTTGTATCTAGATATTCGTTTCCTGTTTTTAATAAAAATTCCACCTCATTTTCTAATGGGATTGGTTCTTGCGTAATAGTTTGAATTGGAGTATCTGTAGTTCCCATAATTACATGATCTTCCCATGGAACTAAAAACACAACTCTGCCATCACTTGTTTTGGGAATTATCATCGCACTGTTACATGGAACTTTTAGTTTAGAAAATACTAAATGAATTCCTTGGCTCGGGGCTAAGATTGATTTTGCGTTTGGGTCATCCATTTTTCGGATTTCATCTATAAAAACTCCAGTAGTGTTTATGACTAACTTAGTGTTAACTGTTATACTTTTTCCGGATAATAGGTCTTTGACAACAGCTCCTGTTATTTTGCCAGAATCATTTTTGATGAGTGAAATGAGTTCGACTTTATTACAAACACATGCACCTTCCATTTCGGCTGTACGAGCTAAAAGCACATTGAGCCTTGCGTCGTTGAACTGGGCGTCGTAGTATGCGATTCCACCTTTTAGATCTGTTTGGTTTACTGCTGGAAAATCTTTTACAAAATCTTGTTTTGAAATTCGTTTGTGTCCGGGCAAACCGCTATCACCCGCAAGAACGTCATACATCGTGAGTCCTATTGAGTAATAAGGTTTTTCGTAAAATTTATAACTTGGCATTAAAAATTTGAGAGGTTTGACTAAGTGAGGAGCATTCGCAAGTAATCTCTTTCTTTCGGTTAAAGCTTCTCTAATTAATCCAAAATGAAATTGGGCTAAGTAACGAACTCCACCATGAATTAATTTAGTAGAGCGACTGGATGTTCCTGCTGAAAAATCTTTTCTTTCAATGAGTGCGACATTTAGTCCTCTTAGAGATGCGTCATGCGCCGTACCTGCTCCGGTTGCTCCACCGCCCACGATCAAACAGTCGAACTGAACTTTTCCTAGTCTATCAATTTGCTTTTTTCTCTCTATTTGTACTGCCATGTTATTTCCCTACGAAGTATTCTAAATAAACAATGTTCTTACTTATTCAAAAAACAAAACCTTTTTTTAGAAAGATGAAAAATTACTTAACCTCGAATACTTCGACTCCATCCCAAGCTTCGGTTGTTCCATGTTTTAAATAGTATTCACATCTACTCTGGAATAAGATAGCTGCTTTATCCTCGGGATTTGCTTTTGCAACTGCCTTAAATACATTCGCAGCAGCTTCGAAATCTTTTTGTAGGTAGTAAAAAATGCCTCGTTCAAACATAGGTTTGGATTTAGATTTGATTTCTGCCACATCATGAGATTGGTCTTGGATGATTTCTAAAATTCCTACAGATTCTTTTTTGCCTTTTACCTGGACTCTGCCTAACATTCGATATTGGTAATTATCTTGGTTTTTAATTCTTTGGAATGTAGCATCACTAATTAGTATAGGAGCGCCGTAGATTTTTGTTAAACCTTCTAGTCTTGAGGCAAGATTTACTGCGTCAGAAATAACTGTAGCATCCATTCGATTTGCTTCCCCAATTGTTCCAAGCATTAGATTTCCTACATGGATTCCAATTCCTATCTGGATTGGTTTATAATTTGATTTAGTGCGAAGTACATTGTATTCCATTACTGCACTTTGCATCTGTACAGCAGCAAGGACTGCATCTTCTGGATTCAAGGGGAAAAGAGCCATTATCCCATCACCCATGAATTTATCTATAAAACCATTATTATTCCGAATGATTGGACCAACTCTTTTTAAATATGCATTTAAAAATTTGAATGTTTCCTCTGGTGTCATACTTTCAGAAAGTTCAGTGAAACTTCTAATGTCACAAAACATCACAGACATTTCTGTTTTTGTTTGATCACCCAAAAGAACTTGGGTTATATCATCTCTGTGTAAAAATGTGATAAAGTCAGTAGGGACAAATCGACTGTAGGCGAGATTGGTTGATTTTAAATGAACAGAGAGTGATTGTGTTGTTTTAAAAGTTTTGGAAAAAATTAAAGAGAGAATAAAAGACTGTGAGAAAATAAAAATAAATACTCCAAACGGAGTAAGAAAACTAGAACCATAAAGTTCATTGATGATAATGTCTCCAATCATGGAAATAAAAAACATTGCCATACCCACACAGGCTGCAATTGCTCCCACTCGCTTGCGGATAATGGCTAATATAAGAACATAGATAAAATACAGACCAGAAAATAGAGCGAATAGTTGAAAAAAGGGAAGAGTTTGTGTGAAAAAAATGGGGGGAGTAAATAATACAATTCCTACAAATGTAGTTCCTACCACGTTCAGAATGAGCCACATCTTTTTCATAAATTCTGCTGAGTATAGATAGTAGAGGAAACTTGCAAACACCTGAGGACTGATATAAAATGTAATGTATTCAATTTTAATTTGTAAATCCCAGTTGATTGAGGGAATCATAGAAGTGATCCATGTTTCACCTGTGAATAAAATTCGTATAGAAATAATNNTTGTGATTAAAATTAGAGATGTGAATTAAAATTTCGATTGGATTTTCTGCGACAAATGAATGAATTTGGTTGCTGTAACGGGGAGTCATATCTTTTCTAGAAACTCCCACTTGCCCATCCTCTGAAATGATCTTGCCATTTACCCATAAGCGAGATGCAGTCGCCGAATAACTTATCTTAACCCCTAGGGTCTGACCAATTTCTGATTCTGGTATGGGAATCAAGAGTCGATAGGTTGCATAACCACTTCCTTCGAGTATTTCTGTGTTTACATCTTTTCCATTCCAAGAGCTAGGAACTTCAATTGTGGTTGATCGGACTGGTTTATTTTCAGATAGGAAATCTTTTGGATGGATGAGCCTAAGCCAAAAAAAGTCCCACTCTCCATCTAGTTTTATAATTCCATCTTTTTTGAAATTCCATGGATTGTTCGTTTGCAAATCAAGAACGCCATTTTTTGCTTTTGGTATAGGTTTGGATGGTTTTGAATTACAGCCAATAAGGACAAAGTGACTTAAAAAAAAGATTAATAGTGTAAAATATTTCATGTAAACTTAATTAAATTCCAAGAGTGCAACCTATGTAAATCCAATTCTTAATTTTACAATCAATAAAAATGAGTTTCTCTAATCACTTATAAAAAAATAAAGTCCAGAAGTATGAACAAGCAAGAAAGTTTTGAATTAATCAAACGTGGGACAGTAGAAATTATCCCCGAGTCTGAATTAAAAGACAAATTAAACTTAAATCGTAAGTTAATCATTAAAGCTGGCTTTGATCCAACTGCTCCTGACTTACACTTAGGTCACGCTGTACTACTTCGTAAAATGAAACATTTTCAAACACTAGGACATGAAGTCCAATTTCTTTTGGGTGATTTTACTGGAATGATTGGAGACCCAACTGGCAAATCAGAAACTCGTAAAAGACTGACTAAAGAGGACGTTGGGCGAAATGCTGAAACTTATAAAGAGCAAGTTTTTAAAATTTTAGATCCAGAAAAAACCAAAATTGTATTTAACTCTGCTTGGTGTTCCAAAATGAATTTTGAAGAAGTATTAATTCTAACTTCCAAATACAACGTTGCTAGACTTTTAGAAAGAGATGATTTTAGCAAACGATTCAAAGCGGGTAATCCTATTTCGCTCATAGAATTTTTATACCCACTTGTACAAGGTTATGATTCAGTTGTGATGGAGTCGGACATTGAGTTAGGCGGCACAGACCAAAAGTTTAATCTCTTGGTTGGAAGAGAATTACAACGCGATTACGGAAAAACTCCTCAAGTAGTTATCACCATGCCTTTACTAGTTGGTTTAGATGGTGTCAAAAAAATGTCCAAATCACTTGGAAATTACATTGGATTTAACGAAGAGCCAATCAATATGTTTGGAAAAATCATGTCCATTTCTGACATTCTAATGTGGAATTATTTTGAATTACTCACTGATCTTCCTGCATCAGAAATTCAAAATCGAAAATCAGCAATAGATAAAAAAGAAGCTCATCCCAAAGAAGTAAAAACGGAGCTTGCCAAACTAATCATGGATCAGTTTCATCCGAGTGAAAAAAATAGAGAGGCAATAGAAGAATGGAATAGAATTCACAATACCAAAAACCGCGCTATTCCTGACGAAATCGAAACCATTCAAATTTCTGACGAAGTATTTTCTTCGGGGCAAACTCAGCTTTTGCAAGTTCTCGCAAAACAAGGATTTATCTCTTCCACATCAGAAGGGCATAGACTTGTAAAAAGTGGAGGGCTTTACTTAAATGAAGAAAAACTCACAGACGCAAAATTAGTGATTGAGAAAGGAAAAGAATACTTAGTCCGTCAGGGAAAAAAAGGAAAATTTATTAAGATTTTATCTTAATTTTGCTTGACATTATTTTCTGATTCGTATAATGACCTCATTCGAGTCCTATGACAATATGAATCGAATTTTTCTTTTGTTTCTTCTCCTTATTTACTCTACATTTTTATTTTCCGCCGAAGTAACCCTTCGGTCGGAAAATGTTTTTATCTGTGACCTCCTTGAGGAAAATCCAAATTACATTCTAATTCTTTTTCAAGATAAGAAATACAAAATCCCAAAAAAAGAAATCCTATCGGTTAATCCAAATTACACCGGCAAACACACCCAATACCAAAATACAATTCTTGTTTTAAATGATGGCACAAGCGTTAAAGGGCTATTAGCCGAGGAAACCAAAGAGATGGTTACTTTAAAAAAATCAAATGAGCTAATGGCTATTCCCAGAGATTCTATAGTTGATTTGAAAAAGCCAACTAAACAAATGGATTTTTTCCCAACCTCTTATCAAGTAAAAGGAGAGGAAAAGACTGATTTGCCGCTGGTTCTCGGCTTTTATGGTTTAGGATTTAAAAATGGACATCGACTAAAGGATGATAATTATGCAAGTTACGGTGGAGGTTTATTCATAGAACCCGCTTTTTTAAAATTAAGTCCTCAGTTTTTATTTGGAATTCAATCTGAATACATTGTATCAAGCGGCTTACTCTCGTATTCCTTTTTTCAAAATTTTTTCTACGGTCAGTTTAATCATGTATTATTTGGTTTAAATTTCTATTACAAACTCGGAGTTGGTTCATCTTACATTACACTCACAGAAAATGGATTCTCTGTGAATACTTTAAAACCAGCAGCCACCTTTGAGACCGGTTGGCAAACATCTATTACAGATAAATTTATTCTGCGAATTGGTATTCGGGGAAATGGAATTTACGAAAGACCAGAGGTTATGGATATGATTGGTGTTCAAGTCTCGTTTGGTTATAAACTTTAAGAAAAGAACTAATTACTTTACATAAAACAAGTAATATTTTACTCTAGTAAATTCATTACCTCAAAGGGCGGCTAACTATGATTGGGCTATCAGCACCGAAAACCAACGAGAGATTAGATTCAACGACTACATCACAAACAAGAACCTTGCCTAATAAAAGTAAAAGCAGGTTTATCTTTATCGCATCTTTGCTCATTGGAATCAGTGCTGTAATTCCACTGTTTGTTTTTTATGACTCGAATTCTGAGGAGGCAGAAAAGCTCTTGCAGAAACTAGACAACGATTATAGAATTGGAAAGGCGCTAACGAATAAAGAGTTTGAATTATATTGTCAACTTCTAGAAAAGATTTGGAAGAAGCACTTAAAGGCATGTTATTGCAAAGATGGAATCAAAAATCCAACTCATGGAATTGATTGGACAAATGCTCCCAGCTCACCCGAAAGTTTAGGGAGTGATTGGATAGATGTAACGCACCCTATTGCAAGAGAAAAAAGTAATAGGATAATTTTCAGAAACAGAAATACTGGAGAGGAAATCGCATTTGAGATCGGACGAATGAAAAAAGATGGTTCAAGACTTCCAAATCACTGGCACAGACCAAATCCAGAATCTGCGGATGACAGTGATTATTACCTGGATGAATGCGGAAAACCTGTTCGTAAATCGCATGATGACTCACATATTTGGATTAAAGGACTAACGCCTTATGGAGAATAATTTTTTGCAATCATTAGATGAAATCGAATTTCATGATTTGGCGATTAAAAGCTTAACATTGGAATTTGAAACAAAAACTTGTAAATTTATCTTTGAAGAATATGATTCCGTAAAACAAATATACTGCCCTCTAGAGATTCATTTCCATGGACTATCCAAATTCATTTCCAAATACCCACCCGAATTTGATTTTAAAGTTGGAACTTGCTATAGCATGAAATATGAAAAGTCAAATGACTCTCATTATGAATTAGAATTTCTTTTTGAACTCACCAGTCTTCAACCTGTCTACTCTATCACTCTTGGCTTCAAATCTCTCACCGTCAAACGAACGTTATCCGATAAGGCGATTGAATTTAAAAATACAAGCTTCGATTCTAAAATAGATGAACGTTTGTGGTTGGAGAAAAATGGTTTGGCTGTGTAGGGGTTTTTGTTTATAAATCAGGAAAACGACCATCTACATGACAAAAAAACTCTTACTACTAATAGCGATTACCCTCAGTAGTTCTCTTTACTCCGATACCACAACATTGAAAAATGGCAAAGTCTACTACAATGCAAAAGTCTTTCATAAAGGCGATACTGTGACAGTTTCTTTTGAATGTGGAAAACAAATTGGACTACTGCATAAAAAGTGGACATTAAAATTAGGCTGCCTTTT
>DDBL01000167.1:13357-13724 GCA_002333425.1 Leptospiraceae bacterium UBA2033 | reverse complement strand
ATATATACCAAACACAAAAAGTAATTACCCACGGGGACTTTCTGAGAGTTGTGTTTGGTATGTACTGAACGCATTTTTTAGAATAAGAAAAGTATAATTTTTTTGCGTTCAGTATAGGATTTGTCATTAGAGATAATCGGTTGTCCGTTGTCATCTCTAGGCACATCACTAATTCCGGGGAAAATGGAACTTGCGGCTACGAGTGCACCCAAAAGAGTTGAGTTATTGTTCGATCCAGTTAAAGCCAGTGGAACACAATTGTATTGCAAAGAAATTAGTAGGATTACTACAAAGAATTGGAATTGTACGAGAAAAGGTTTCATGATTTAGCCTCTAGTATTTTCTAATAGTATCAGAAATAGAACTC
>DDBL01000167.1:0-13274 GCA_002333425.1 Leptospiraceae bacterium UBA2033 | reverse complement strand
AAAAAGGAAAAACATTTGAAAATAAAGTATAGTTTCTAAGACTATAGTTATATGCGTAGGAAAGAAATAAGTATTGATAGAATTTTTCAGATAACTTCTATTATCAATTCCTCCGAAAACCTCCAAACTTTATTAGATACAATCATGTTAACAATTAAAGAAGTCCTCGATACAGAAGGATGTTCTTTGTTACTTTACGTGAAAGAAGATGATTGCCTAGTTTTTCATACAAGCAAGGGCGAAAAAAGTGAATTACTACCGTCAATGAAAGTCCCGAAAGGAAAAGGAATTGCGGGGTTAGTTCTAGAAACATTACAACCCATGATTGTAAATGACGCTCCTAATGATACAAGGATATACAGACAAATTGATGAAAGTGTGGGGTTTACAACGCGTAACCTGATCTGTGTTCCAATGATTGCCCAAGGAGAAGTCCAAGGAGTAGTCGAGGCAGTTAACACAGTCGATAGAAATTCATTTGATGAAAATGACGTAACACTTTTGCGAAACTTATCTGACATGGCAGCCATTGCGATAAAAAATCGCCTCCTTATGGATGACTTACAAACTAAATACAATGAAATCAACTGTCTTCTAAAAGTGAGTCAGGCTTTAAGAAATATCCCAAGTTTAGAGCAATTTTTAGAAATTGCATTTCATTCGGCAGTTGATTTAATCCAAGTGGAGAGATTTTCTTTTGCCTATAAAAGTAGAAAGTCCAATAACTGGAGGTTGGTGAAAACTTATGGATTTAGTCTTGATCCACAATTTATTTATATAGATGCAGAAAGTGGAGTGATAGGACACATTATTAAAACAGGAAAACCACTTCTTGTTACAAACACAGACGAGACTAATTTAGAATTTTTATATCCAGAAAATTATAAGAGTAAATCTTTTATTTCTATTCCAGTTTATCTCAATTTAGAAATCATCGGAATACTAAGTGTATCAGACAAAAAAAACAAAAAAGCATTTAACAAGTCCGACTTAAATTTACTCATCATCATCTCAAATCATATAGTAGACGCATACAAGTCTTTGTTAGCCAAAGAACAACAAAAACAATTAGACTCAATCAATCGGGATTTACAAATCGCATCTAAGATTCAACTTTATTCGCTTCCCGTTATTCCTGAAAAAGTAAATGGACTAGAAGTCGAAACACATTATCTATCTTCCAGAGAGATAGGTGGCGATTTTTATGACATGATTTATCATAGTGATAATGAAGTCTCTGCGATCATTGCAGATGTATCAGGCAAGGGAATTTCTGCTGCACTTTTTATGGAGTTTTCTAAGACTATTCTAGCAAGTGAAGTATCAAGATTATCCTCACCATCACAGAGTTTACAAAATGCGAATCGTATTATTAAAGAAAAGTTTAACTATATGATGTTAGTTGAAGTTATGCTAATTCGAATTTTTATTCAAGAGAGGAAATTTATTTTTTCTAGTGCAGGGCATAATAGACAATTCTATTTAAAAAAATCAACCGGAAAAATACAACTTTTAGTTGGCAAAGGAATTCCGCTTGGAACAAAAATGAAAGATTTTGAAATTTCCGAACAAGTGATAAATTATGAAACTGGTGATCTTTTGATTTTGTACACAGATGGAATTACAGAAACAATGGATAGAGAAAAAAGAATGTTTGGAGAAGAGAGGTTAATCGAACTTATCGAGAATAATAGTGATAAACCTCTTTCACAAATAAAAAATCTCATAAAAAACAATACAGATATTTTCCGAGGTAGGGCAGAAATGTTGGAAGATGACTATACTTTGATGTTAATTCGGCTGAATTAAGCTTTACAATACTAGTGTAAAATATTTTCAGTAAAGTATGAATTTACCTACTTTTAATAAACTTCTATCCATTACCTTGGTTTTTTTCTTGGTTAGCTCTCATTTCTTTTGTTCCAAAAAAGAAAACCAAGAGGACATTCAAAAATATATCAACAATCCAAATATTTCTGATGAAGAGGCACTTTATGGGATTAGTAAAGTAATTTTTAAAGATTCTCTAAAGAGTTTTAAATCAGAGAAAAATTCGGCAGGCAAACAAGATATTACAATCGAATATGGTGGGAATAGAGCCTACACTTTTTACTCAGACGGAAATTATTCTGAGCGAATTCAGTTTGATACAGTTCGTTATATTCTACTTCTTTTTCAATCAGGCGAAAAACGAAATTTAGATTCTCTTAGAATTTCATTAGTTAAACCTTTTTTTGTGAAAGAACCAGATGCAAAAAAAGAACTTACAGAAGAATTTGAAGTATTTAGAGTTAGTATGATTTATTCAGATGTAATACAGGTGGATAATTGGAATAATTCGCAAATGATAAACGATAAAAAAGGTTTGAACAGCAAAGTCACAGAGCTTTTTAATCAAGTTCGATTACGTTGGAAAATCGAATTAGATGAACTAAGTAGAATTGAATTAAAATAAAGTATGAAGAGAAAAAGAATCTATTTATCTATTGTCGCATTGATTTTAATTTTGCAATTTATACCGGTTAATCGAGATAATCCGATAGTAGAAGCAGATCTAATTGCATCGCAAAACATAAAAACTATTTTCAAAAAATCTTGTTACGATTGTCATTCCAATGAAACCAAGTATCCAATTTATTCTTATCTATTTCCGGTTTCATTTTTTTTACAACACCATATAGAAGAAGCAAGAGAAGAATTGAATTTTTCAAACTGGGAAAATCTTTCCGCTTCCAAAAAAGCATCTAAAGCAAGTGATATACTAGAAGAAATCCAAAACAAAGAAATGCCACTTTTCTCTTACACAATACTCCATAGAAATGCAATCCTTACAAATGAGGAAATTCAAGAGATTCGACAATGGGTAGAAGAAATGGAAAATCAGAATGAATCCAGTAACTGAGACAGAAACTATTTTAGCCACTCGAAAAAAACTGAAAGAGTATCCACAATGGAATTCATGGAAATTTCAATTACAAAATCGTATTAAAAGAGAAAACTTACAAAATTACTTTGTCCTCACAGAAGAAGAAAAAAAAGGAATAAGCAACTCTATTCGATTAAATGTAGGGGCAACTCCTTATTATACTCTTTTAGCTGATCCATTCGATCCAAATTGTCCTATTAGGCGTACGATAATACCTGGAGTAGGAGAGACAGTCATATCCCCTGAAGAGTCACCAGACCCTTTGCATGAAGAAAGACTATCTCCGGTAAAAGGTTTAACTCGAATGTACGACGATAGAGTATTACTATTTTCAAATCAAGAATGCTCTGTGTATTGCAGGCATTGTATGAGAGGACGCAAAGTTTCCTTTAACGAAGAGAGAATGGATAAAGATGATTTGGACACAGCATTTACTTATCTTAAAGAGCATCCTGAAATTTCTGATGTAGTAATTTCAGGAGGAGACCCACTGAATTTGAGTGATGCAAGAATTGACTATATACTCAGTAATTTAGAACAAATTCCAAGTATAAAAATTTGCCGAATAGGAACTCGAAATTTAGTTACTCTACCGATGCGGATAACAGAAGAACTCTGTAAAATCATTGAAGCGCATAATAACGATAATCTCTCTATTTTTTGTAATACTCATTTTAATCATCCAAATGAATGTACGAGTGAATCAAAATCTGCAATACTACGCCTAATTAAAGCAGGAGTAAGTGTAGGCAATCAATGCGTTATCCTCAAAGGAATCAATGACTCAGGTGAAATTATGCTTTCTCTTCACAGAAAACTTCTTGAGATGCGAGTAAGGGCTTACTATATGTATGACCCAGAAATAATTCCAGGATCACGGGGTTTTAGAACTCCACTTGCAAAGGGATTTGAAATTATCGAATATATGAGAGGAAAAATTGCAGGAATGGGAATTCCTCAATTTGTAAATGATCTGCCTGGTGGTGGAGGCAAAATTACAATGACTCCTAAATGGTACTATGGATTTCACCAAGAGTCAAGACAACACTTATTCAAATCTGCCTTGCGTGGTACATACCATGTTAGCCCCGAACCTATTGATTCAAACTATGATGAATTTTACGAAAAAGTAGACTTATCACTTTGGGAAAAAGTTAAAAATGATTTAAAGTCAGTTCATAATGCAAAATAAAAAAGTAATTCTTTTAGCGGATATTCACGATTCTTTCCCAAATTTGAATTCGGAAGACAAACAGGAATGGGAAAGCAAAAAAAGTATATACTATTTAATCGAAACAATTTTTAATCTTGGGTATGATGTAGTTTTATTAGAACCAAAAAAAGGAAAACTAGCAGTATTAGAAACTCTAAAATCTATATTAGAAAATCCTAACATAGATTGTATCCTTTTTAATTTGATAGAAGGTTTTCGGTCTAGAAATAGAGAAGGTTATATTCCGGCTATCGGAGAATTTTTAGGAATTGCTTATACTGGATCTGATGCTTATGCGCAGAATATTTCTCTAGACAAAAGTCTAACCAAGTTAATCATAAATGACTTAGCAATTCCAACGAAAAAATCTCATTTAATACAGAGTATCCTCGATTTACCAAGAATTCCTAATTTCCCACTATTTTTAAAACCAAATGGAGAAGGTTCTAGTCTTGGAGTTGGGAATTATAGTATCGTTAGAAATTTTGTTGATTTGGAAACTACAGGTAAAAAACTTTTAGAAAAATTTGACTCTATTTTAATAGAAGAATTTCTAGAGGGCGAAGATTTAACATTGGGGGTAATTGGAAATTATCCGAGTTATGAAGCTACATCAGTTGGAATATTGAGTTATCCATCACAAGTATACGGAGCGGAAATTAAATCTAAAGATTCAATGCCGGAAACAATTTCGTTTACATTAGATGAAATTTTAAAAAAAAAAATCCAACAAGATTCTATTCGCATTTGCCAGAGACTAAAAGTTTTTGGGTATGCACGATTGGATTGGAAATTAGATACAAAAGGAAATCCATTTTTTTTAGAAATTAATTTAACTCCTGGTTTATCACGTTATTACAGTTCCTTACCGATTTGTTATGAAGAGAGTTTGGGTAAATATTCGGATTTAATAAAAAAGGTATTGCAATTTGGTTATGATAATTATAATACGAACAAATTTTTCGATTATGGAAAGCTAGAAAAAATTTAGATTACTGTAAAAATTACTTTTCAATTTTGATAAGAATTTCATAGATAATCATTACGACTTTAAAATCTTGAGCCGATAGAAGAACAAAGAATGGAAGAAACAGAACTAAACCGTAAAAGCCGCGAAAACATCCTTAAAATCGGATTCAATACTCTTAGTGAGATAGAAGAAAAAGTTAAGTCCTTTCGTATTATGAATCAAAATGCGGCTAAAAGGCGTTATATTATAACTAGAGAAAATATCCGCGACAATTCTCAGAAAGTCATTATCCCAAAAGCAGCTGAAATTGATATTTCCGCTACTATGTTACTTCGACGACAGTTTAAAGGCGACACTATTTTCAAAACATTCCAACCTGATGAAGGGATTGTTATTATTTCTGATATGGCAACCATGGAAGGTGTGACTCTTACCATGGACATCGTTACACAGATTATGAATTTGGGTGGTGGAGCTTACGAAGGTTTTATAGATCGAGTGGATAGTTTTACTGATTTTATTAATCACTTAAAAAAAGCTCTTTTTCCAAAACTTATCATTATTGGTTACATACCTAAAGAAAGAATCCAAAGTGAAATGATTAATTTTGTTCGAGTCAAACGCATTGATAATTATCTTCGTACTTTAGAATTGACACATAGTGTTCACAAACCACAGGGATATTTTCCGAAAATCAAACAAGTTCCAATCAACGAAGACCCAAAGAGTTGGGGGCGATTTGTAGTTGAAATTGTTCGAGAATATACTAAGTCTTATTTAATTGAACAAGTTTAGTTTTGTAGTTTTTCTTGGAAGAATTCTTTTACTGCTAATTCGATATTAGGTTCTAGGTTGATGACTTTTGTTATCAATTCCTTTAATTGGCTATTGTTAGTTTGATTCATGACAGCATTGAAAATTTTCTGATTCGTTTCTTCGTTTGCTTCCCCATTTAATCCAATGCTAGTATAATGATAATTTAGGTTAGATATTGCTTTTGCATCTGTTTCAGACTCCCAAGTATTCCCATAAAATTTTTTATCAATTAGAGAATACTTAGTTATACCCAGAAGATAAGAATTAAATTCAACTGTAGTAAGTGTGTCTTTTAGAAAAATAAAATTAACCGCTGCAATTGTTACATCTAACTCTCTAGTGATTTGAGCGGTGTAAAGAATTCTCGAAGTTTCTATTCTCTTAGAAAATTCTAAACTATTCATAGAAATCAAATTTTATAAAAATCTAAATTTTCCTGAAGGACTTGCGGTAATCTACCATCAGCCGTCGCATATTTTTTATAACGGTTTTCAAATTCTTTAAACTGTCTATTTCGTATGTTGGTAAACCGATTGTGCATATCTGCATACGCAGGAAGTTTAGATACTTTATCACGAATATCTTTTTGAAACGGAATATGTTTATAAAAAATTCCACGCACAACACGGTTTAATCGTTGTATACCTTCTGACTCATAACGAATCCAGGCAAGGTAATCATTTACGAATTTATCTCTATCTGTTCTAAATCGTTTAAATTCGGTAGAGATTTTTTCTTTGAGTTCTATAGACAAATCTTTGCTTTTTTTGTAGAATTGAATATAGTCCATGTATTCGGAGGTAATTGACGGTATACCCGGATTATTCCAATCAGGTCCGAGAATGTTTTTACAAAGTTCCCATCTAAATGCAGCTATTGCTTCTAACATCATGGTTTTTATATCGCCATTTGCAAATAGAGGAAGTATAATTCGACCACGGCTTTCCTTGGATCCATTTCCACGTAGGATAGATAGATCTTGCCACATCATTACCTTTCCGCCAAGAGATGGAACCAAAATAAAATCAGGAATAATACTTCTTTGAACGAATTCTTTTCGGATTCCACTTTGTTCATCGTTATAAACAATCTCTCGATTAAATGCAGTATAGTCTGTTTGTAAAATAGATTCAATCGTATCACTTAGAATTCTTTTTGTAACAGCACATTTGTCTAAAGGAATTGTAATATGATATTTAGTTAAAATTGGTAAATGAGTTGCCGGGTTACCAGTAGTTAGCCGCACGTTAGGTTGGTACATTGCGTGCATTTCATATTTAAAACGATTTACTCCATTATCAATGCTTGCCGGAATATCACTTTCTCTTTTGTATACTATTTCCTTTGATTCAAGTTTGATTTTGTCGAAATAGGTTTGTCCCATTTCGTCGAGCGATGTAGTGATCTTTTTATTGTAAATTTGTTCAAGCCACTCCATTCCTGTGTGAATTGGAATATCTCTTCGTGACTGGGATGTATCATTAAATGTATATAGATATGCTAACTGAGAAGGTTCTAACAATGTCTCATCAAAAAAACCAAAGTTAAGCATCATTTCAACTTGTTTAGGAACATTTTTATTAGCTTGGTATTTTAAGAAACAAGCGTCATACACTTCCCAATAGGTCTTAGCAATATTTTTCCTAATTTTCCGAGCATCACTTTCTGGATCTAATGGATTTGACATTGTCTTTAATTTGAGAAGCAAAGAAGAAAATTCTTTAATTTGTTCAGGCGGGAGTTTTACAAAGTTTAGAATTTTACTGCCTGAATTTTCCATTTCCTTTTTCATTGCATCCATATCGAGCCCAGTACGAATTGGTTGTGTGGAATCGAGGATGTCTAAAATGTCATCTTCTGGTTTTAGGTTTGTTTGGAGTTTTTGCGAAATTTGTTTGAATGCGTTAAAATTAGAAGAGAGTCCTTGGAATTCTTTGTAGAATATATTTCTATAACTCTGTAAATATCTTCCTATTTGGTCATGCATCGATTCTGTAATTGGAATTAGCGTTTCTGGTTTTTGGTCACTGATTCCTGTGTCCATTACTTCGAGCATTAAATTGTATTTTTCAAGGAGACTATTGTCTCTTCCGCAAAGAGTTCCTAAATTCTCTAATACAGAGGTAATACTTTCTTCTAGAATTTCTAATAATCTTGCATATACGCTAGAAAGTTTTTCGCAGATATGAATGATAATGGATACATCTGATTCAAATAACGGAGTATTAATCGCTGGATCTGCTGAAAGAATCTTTTTGATGAATAAAAATTCTGTATCATCTAAATCGACTTCTTCAAGATATTCTTTTTTTAGTAATTCGTGATGGTCATCATTTAAAAAAGCTAGGCTTGCGAATTCGGGAAGTAATCCACCACTTTCGATGAAATTACTTAAATTTTCTCTCGTTAAACGCAAAACTGGATCGGTTTGCATTTCAAATTCGGGATTGTAATTGTAGTTCGTTGGATCAACGCCCGGAAACACAGAAGGTTCAAGGAGAAAATAACAAAGAGATAAATTATCATTTAACTTAGTGACTTTAGAATTCAGAGATTGAAGGGCGTTTGCTTTTTTGAAAATCTCTAAAATCTCTCGCAAAAGAGTTCGAGCAGTCATGATACCAATAGAAACTTTGCCTTGGATTGTTTTTCGTATGCTAGATCCATTTACCTGATAGGTAGAGATGATGGAGTCCTGCACAGTCTTTATTGTGAAGGGATAACGACCTGTTGTAAAAAGGCTAATGACTCCAGGGGTTAAGTTCTTTCCAGCAATTTGTAACAGAGGAACATTTACACCATTGATCTTTTTTTCAATTAAGAATGCACCTTCGTGAATTATATTTAAAGAATTACTAGAAGATCCTTCTTCAAATATAACTTGTCCTGTTGGAACGGATATTTTTTGGTTTACTTTACTTGTATCTATTGGCATATATTTAGTTAGTATCTAAACAATATAAATAAGATTATCTATTGGAAACAATCCTTTTTTTATTGTCGATAAATTCTAAAATAATAAGGATAAATTTTTTGAATAAGACCGTTACAAATGCAAAAGAAGCGATTCAGGGAATCCAAAATGGAATGACTTTGATGGTTGGCGGGTTTGGTCTTTGTGGAATTCCCGAGAATTCGATTCAAGCTCTTTTTGAATCAGAAATCAAACAACTAACTGTAATTTCCAATAATTGTGGTGTGGATGATTTCGGTTTAGGAATTTTACTTAAAAATCACCAAATAAAAAAGATGATTTCTAGTTATGTGGGAGAAAATAAAACCTTCGAAAAACAATTTTTAGATGGAAGTTTAGAAGTAGAATTAAATCCGCAAGGCACTTTAGCAGAAAGAATCAGAGCAGGAGGAGCTGGAATTCCTGGATTTTACACACCCACTGGAGTTGGAACTCTGATTGCCGAAGGAAAGGAAACGAAAGAATTTAACGGTCGTGTTTATATTTTAGAGAGAGCTTTGACTGCTGATTTTGCAATCGTGAAAGCTTGGAAAGGTGATAAAGCAGGAAATTTGATCTATCGCAAAACAGCGCGTAACTTCAATCCGATGATGGCAACAGCAGGCAAAATCACAATCGCCGAAGTAGAAGAACTAGTAGAAATCGGAGAGTTAGATCCAGACCAAATTCACACACCTGGAATTTATGTACAAAGAATTTTCCAAGGGGAAAACTACGAAAAAAGAATTGAACGAAGGACGGTAAGTTAAATGCCACTTACAAAAGAAGAACAAATCAAACGTGTTGCCAAGGAAGTAAAACCAGGTTACTATGTAAACCTTGGAATCGGAATGCCAACTCTTGTGGCTAATTACATTTCACCTGAGATGGACGTTATTTTACAATCTGAAAATGGACTTTTGGGACTTGGGCAATTTCCTAAAGCAGGAACAGAAGATGCTGATTTAATCAACGCCGGCAAACAGACAGTAACCGCACTTCCTGGAGCTTCCTATTTTTCTTCGGCGGATTCGTTTGGAATGATTCGAGGTGGACATATTGATCTTACAATACTTGGTGCAATGGAAGTTTCTGAAGAAGGAGATCTAGCCAACTGGATGATTCCAGGTAAAATGGTAAAAGGAATGGGGGGAGCGATGGATTTAGTGGGGGGCGCCAAACGAGTAGTAGTCGTAATGGAACACACAAGCAAAGATGGAAAATCAAAACTTTTAAAGAAATGTTCTCTTCCTCTGACCGGTATGAAGTGTGTGAATATGGTTGTGACTGAGTTTGGAGTTTTTGAGATTCAAAACGGCAAACTAGTATTAACCGAAAGATCTGAAGATGTAACTGTAGTGGATATTCGCTCTAAGACCGAGGCAGAATTTTTAGTGAGTAATTCACTCACTGTAATTAAAACAGGGTCTTAGAACTTAAATAGAGTTGTTGAAAAATAGAACAGAGACAGTGATTTCACCCGCGCGGGGCGTGGGTGAAACTTATTCATTCTCTAATTTTTCAACAACTCTAATACAAATCAAAAACTATTCGGGGCGCATTAGCGGAAAATAGATAGTATCCCGAATAGAAGCAGAATCAGTAAGTAACATCACAAGTCTATCAATTCCAATTCCAAGTCCACCGGTAGGCGGCATACCATACTCAAGAGCACGGATATAGTCGTTGTCCATCATGAATGCTTCTTCATCACCACTTTCTCTCATTTTAACTTGTTCTTCGAAGCGAGCTTTTTGATCGAATGGATCGTTTAACTCGGAGAATGCGTTCCCGATTTCGCGTCCTACAATGTAAGGCTCAAAACGTTCTACATAGTTTGGATCATCTTCTCTTGACTTTGCAAGTGGCGAAAGTTCTTTTGGGAAATCTGTGATGAATATAGGTTGAATCAAATTAGGCTCCACTTTTTCGGAAAATACTTCGTCTGCAATTTTCCAGATAGAAGTAGATTCTTCAGATTTGATACCAATTTGTTTTGCTTTTTCTTTTGCTTCTTCAACTGTTTTGATAATAGAAAAGTCGATTCCAGAATATTCTTTGATGATGTCAACATACTTCTTTCTATTCCAAGGTGGAGTTAAATCAATATTATCCTGACCGTATTTAAACTTGAGACCTTTTCCAATTGCATTGGCAACATGAACTATCATTCTTTCACAGAGTTTCAGCATTGTTTCCATATCGCCATATGCCATGTATGCTTCCATCATGGTAAATTCTGGATTGTGTTTAATGGAAATTCCTTCGTTTCTGAAATTACGATTTAGTTCAAATACTCTGTCCATTCCACCTACAATCAGTCTCTTGAGATAAAGCTCTGGTGCAATTCTTAAATAGAGTTGCATATCAAGAGCGTTGTGGTGGGTAACAAAAGGTTTTGCGGAGGCTCCCCCTGCGATTGGTTGCATCATGGGAGTTTCTACTTCTAAAAATCCATCTTTGGTTAAGAAGTTACGAATTTCGGAAATAATTTTACTGCGCATAATGAACGTTGTGCGCACATGATCGTTGACAACTAAGTCTACGTAGCGCATACGATAACGTTGTTCTTTGTCGCTAAATGCGTCAAACACCACACCGTCTTTTTCTTTTGCAACTGGAAGAGGGCGGATACATTTTGCTAAAAGCTGGAAGGAAGTAACATGAATCGAAACCTCTCCAGTCTTAGTGGTAAATAAGTATCCTTCTACACCTATATGATCTCCCAAGTCTAGAGTTTTAAAATTATGGTATCCCTCATTTCCTAGATCTTTTTCCGCAGCGTATAACTGGATTATGCCGTCACGATCTTTTAGGTGGGCAAAACTTGCTTTGCCCATGATTCGTTTGGAATGAACACGACCTGCGAGTTTGTGAATGATGTGAACTTTTGAGACATCAGCTTCTGGATTTTTTTCTTTTTCCATTCTCTGTAGTGTTTCATTTTCGTTGGCTATGAGGGCGTAGTTGTTTAGAAGGTCTTTGGAAAAACTTTCTGGAAAAAAACGAATCGGGTAGGGGTTGATTCCTTGTTTTTTTAAATCTTCTACTTTCTCAATTCTTTGTTTGATTAATTCATTTTGCTCTAGTTCATGTTCATTCATATTAATAGCAAATTTTAGGATTTATGACTAGAGTCAAGGGAATTTTTACTTCTCGTCCGATGTATAAAAGACTGTATTTCCCGTGTCAGGAACAAAGTGGCAGTATTTGTATCCTTTCCAAAACGATTTCCATAGAGATTCATTGGAACTGATATGAGAGTCGCCTAATGCTTTTTTTAGATGAACATTTGCTTCGAGTAAATTGTAGTGAGGAATTTTGGAGAAAATATGATGTACTACATGGGTTCCAATATTGTGGTGAATTGGTTCAAAGATTCCATAAGTTCTATCAATAGTTGAAAGTGCACCTTTCACATAATTCCAATTAGCCGTTCTATACCAAGGAACAGTTGTATCTGTATGGTGTAAGTAGGTAACAAGGGAAAGCCAGACAACAAAAACAAAATAAGGTATGACATATAGATTCAGTAAATTAAGAAAGCCAAACTGAAATCCCACAAAACCTAAGAAGCTAACCATGAGTAACCAAAGAGTTGTGCTGGTGATAACTTGACCTTTTTCGGATGGAGTAAACAAATTGCTGTTAGGTAAAAAATGAGAACCTTCTTTTTTGGGAGATCGTACAAACAGATAAAGTGGAAATACCATTAAAAAAACTTTGTAACGCAAAAATTTAGATATCCAATTTAGATTTCGATATTCTGATTCAGATAAAGGATACCAAGATTCATCTTTATCTAAATTTCCAGTGTTGTTGTGGTGGGTTCTATGGCTTATCCGCCAACCATGAAATGGGACTAATAGAGGAGTATGCGCTAAATGCCCGAATAAGTTATTTACCCATTTGTATTTTGAAAAAGATCCGTGACCACAATCGTGTCCCACAACAAAAAGTGCCCAAAAAAAAGTTCCCTGCAAAAACCAATAAACGGGATAAAATAACCACGAGTCCAAATACAGGGCAATAGAAAGTAAAGAAACAATCACTAAAGAATCGAATACGAAATAAAAAATGGATTTAGAAAGAGAACCTTGAAACAAATCTTCGGGGATAGCATTTTTTAGGTCACTGAGTTTAAATTCCTTTGATTTGGATGAATGTGTTTCCAAAATAGTTGGTTGGATTGGTAGTGTATTTGTTTGAGTCATGATTTAATTGAGTAAAAAGTAAATTTCTGTTTGGATGTTTCCATAAAAAACACTGTTAGTTACTTGGCAATTAGAAAAAAACTTACCTATTTAGAAGAAGAATATTTAGCCACAGAGGCACAGAGACGCAGAGATTCTTGGAATTGCACTATTTTTATTCCTATTCGTCGAATTAAAGAGAG
>DDBL01000174.1:32181-38079 GCA_002333425.1 Leptospiraceae bacterium UBA2033 | reverse complement strand
TCGAAGGATACTTTTTCTATTAAGCATGGATTCGACAGGCTCGCTAGAGCTACCATGACACCGAAAATCAATCTGGCTCGAGTATATCAGTTTTTAATTAAATCATATAATTTTTCTGCTACAAACGCGTGTCCTTTTTCATTGATGTGATCGTCAACTCTAAAGAAATGATCTTTTGGCATTGAGTCTTGGACGTTTAGAACTTTTAAGTTTTGGATGAACTTTGGGTATTTGGGAGAGTTTTTGTATTTTTCAAGTCTAGTTAAAAAGGTTGAGTCATTGTTTTGATAATCGAAGAGGCTAAACACGATTAGCTGTGTCTCATCTTTGATTCCTTTTCTTTCGCTACTTAGTACTTGTAAGAAAGTTTCTGCTTCGTCGTATCTGGTTTTGGAAAATACAATTTCTTTTGAGTTTAGGCTTTTTGTTTTATAAAGTTTTCCATTTGTGTCTTGTAGAATTTTTTCTAAAATTTGATCTTCTTCTATTTGGTCTGGAAGTAAAACCTCAGCGATCCAACCAATTTTATAAGAGCCGAGATTTTTAATTTTAGGTACTAAGTCTAGTCTATCTATTCCAGTAATTAATTTTGCTGGTGCTTCCTTTCCATTGATGAAAAAAGAAATAGATTGGAGATTATTTCGATTTGCCACATCATAAGCCCATCCGTTTAGGTGAACAAATTTATTTGAATTGGTCGAATAAGCAAATTCTGTTTCAATTTCAAAATTGGGATAGATTTCTATTGCTTGGTTTTTGTCTACATTTTTGGAAGTAAAGTCTTTGATTAGTTTTGCATATTCTCTTTTTTCGGTAGAATTTCTTTTCATTATATTAAAAATTTCTATTAGATACTTACTTGGATAATACTTTGATTTTATTTTTTCTTTTTCGACTAGGTTTTGAAATTTTTCTTCGCTAGAAATTTGTAGTACATTGTTGTTTTTAAGAAAAGATAAATTTTCATCGTGATCGTTTGGGCAATATTGGATTACTAAGTATTTTAAATTGGAAGTATCAATTCTTTCGAGTAGACCAATTTCGCGTGCAGTTCCATAAGAAGAAATTCCGGCGTTTAAAACTTTGAGTCCTGTTTTATTTTCGATTAATTTTACATACGTCTCTTCGTTGGAAACTCCCCAACCCATTGTGTAAGAATCTCCCAGAAAAACAACATCAGGTTTTGTAAGTGACTCTTCATCATCTCTTACACCTAAAGAATTAATCGAATATTCATCTGTGCTATCAGCAATATCGAAGATACAATTCCCAGGTTTTAATGTGTAAAAAAGTTCTTTGTCGTATTTGGCACAGTCTTCTTTGTTCTGGATAATGTCTGTTATGTTGAACTTAATATAGTGTCTCAAAAACTGAGGAAGTTCAATTGCTTTTTGTAAAGTGTGAGACTTAATATAAAGAATAAAAAATATCTCAATTAGAAATAATCCAATTAGGAATATAAATGTATTGATTAGAATAATTTTTAAATACGAAAGAAGATTAGATTTAGTTTCCATGGGTTTATTCCTTATTTTCTTTTAAAAATTTCCACATAATTATTGGATCTAGGTTTATAATTTTTTGCTTCGTCTTCCCATTTATAAATAGAATCATTTAGCAAAATAATATCTGTAATGCCGACTAGTTCATAGTTTTCTTTTTTGTAATTGCTAAACCAATCTGTGACCATCTTTTCTTTTTCAGGCTCAACGCCCCATGCTACTCCAATGTAGACAATGTACTTTGGTTTATTTTTTTGAATGTCTTCTATTAAGTTCTTTTGCATTTCTTTGCTATAGAGGTGATCTTCCATAAGCGGATACATGTAAATAAACCCTGTGGCAGATTTTCGATTGGAATAAAAATAAATTTGTGGTTCCGATCCGATAACCGCCACTGTATCCTCTTTCGATGAATTTTTCTTTATATAATCTGCAATTACAATTGATTCAGGAAATGGACTGAGTGCGTAAAAGGCTCTTGATAGTGTGATTGGATTTACCTTAAAGTAATAATCTTTATGTGATTTAATTTTCAAAACAAATACAAAAAAAATACATAAAAGCAACGTTGAGATAACAACATTTAGCCTCAAAGAAAGAAGTTGACGAAAAAATTCAAATGCAATTCCAAAATAAATAAAAGTAAATGGAAGAACGGTAATAAAGTAGTGTTCTCTAAAATATAATCCAGGCACGGTTGTCAAAAAACAGGCAAATACTAATAGGGAAAAAAATACTTTTTTAGAAAAATCTTTTTTGATAAAAAACAAAAGAATAAATCCAAGTCCAGTGATAACCCAGAATAAACGAAATTCACTCATGATAATTCCTGTTACAAGAGTAAATCTTTCCCAACCAAACGATAGACTCGCCATACCTACATATTTACTTGCGTATTGAAATGTCCAATAGTAGAAACTTTCAAATACTCCACTGTAAACCAATAAGGCAATTGTGATTAAAAAAGGCAAAATTGCACCAAGGACTAACAGACTTCCCTGCGCGAAAAATGCTTTGAACTGGAAGTTTCCTTTTTTGAATTCTAAATAACTATGGAATAAAAAATAGACACCTGAAAATAGAATGATAAATACGGCGTGTTGCTTCATTATAAATCCCATACCCAAAAAAAAGCCAACCCAGAAATAGGAAAATAAACTTTTCTTTTCAGTAGCGACTAATAGTAAGTAAATCCCAAGTAACGACCAAAATAAAACAAAATGAGTTGCATGTGCGGCAAATCCAAGTAAATAGGGAGTTAGCGCATACACTCCATAAGCCGATGAAGCGGTTAGTGCTATGAATGGGTTAAAAAGCTTTTTGACAAATAGAAATAAAACTACGATAGTAGATAAATTCGTTAGCAAAAATCCGAAATGAATTCCACGTATAGACTCACCAAAAAGTTTCATAAAGAGAGCATACATCCCGTAAGTCCCTGGAAGTTTCATGTTGTAAGCATATTTATAGGGTGGGATTCCCTGTAGAATAAGCTGACCCATATAAGCGTATTCTCCTTCATCTCTCTCTAGTGGAAAATCTATTAGTCTAATTCTAACAAATGTGACAAATGCCATTACTAGAAATAATAAAAACCAATAAATCTTTTCATTAAGTTCTTTTGTTTCAAAAAAAGAGGAGTCAGAGTCACTGTATAAAGAAAACTTCATACAGCGAAAGTATTTTTGCAATTGAAACCTTCAAGTCATTTTTTCCAGTGCTGACTTCTCGTAAATAATGTGATTGCTAATAGCGTAATCTTACTCATAGTGACAATTATTCTCTATGAATCGCTTACTAAATTACTATCACAAACAGATTGTATGGGCACTTTGTTTTTTTACTGTGTTACGTTTATTCATTGGCAATGCAGCTTTTCCTTTTTTTAATAATGTAGATGAACATGCACATTTTGATTTAATTATAAAATACAGTTTGGGACATTTACCAACCAAAGAATCAAAAAGTTTTAACGAAGAGTCCATGCGGCTAATTTCTCTTTTCGATTCACCTGAATATTTTTACCGACCCGAATACTATGAGTCCAAACAAATTCCACCACCTACATGGACACTCGAAGAAAATAAAAAAAAGCAAGAACTCGAAACAGAAATAAAAATCTGGAAAGAGAAAAAAAATCACGAAGAGTTTTCTCCACCAGTTTACTATTCATTAGCCGCACTCTGGTATAAAATTGGTAAATTGGTTGGAATGAGAGATGGTGTTTCTATTTACTGGATAAGATTCTTAAATGTATTTATTTATGTAACCTTATTTTGGGTAACGTATTTTTTTATTAGAGGTATTTATCCAGAAAATATTTCCATACACCTGAGTATTTTGAGTTTACTTTCTGTTTTCCCACAAGATGTATTTTATTCTTTGAATAGTGATGTGCTGTCTTCTCTTTTTGCGCTTCTTACTATTTTATTTTTATCCAAGATTTATTTTTTGGAAGCAAGTATTTCTCACTATCTTTTAGCAGGACTTTTTTTGAGTTTTGCATTTTTATCCAAAATTGCAAATATTCCACTTGTAGTTACATGTGCTTTGATTCTATTATTGTATTTAAAAAAACTTCTTAGTCTGAGAGAACAAACACAAAACTACTACAAAATATTTTATTTTGTAATCGCGAGTTTACTTCCTGTTAGTCTCTGGATATTTTATAATTGGACAGTTTTGGGCGATTTAATGGGAACATCGGACAAAATTCATGAACTTGGGTGGACTATAAAACCTAGTTCGGAAATTTTGAATCATCCAATTTTTACTTGGAAAGGATTGAGTTATTTTTTATCCAATGTATTTAAAACTTTTTGGAGAGGAGAGCTTATGTGGGGAATGAGAAGATTAGCCTCATCCAATTCTGATTCTTTTTATGTTATCTCCTCATCTCTTTTTATTTTGGTCAGTGTATTCCATTCTTTTGTTTTACGAAAAGAAATCGATGTCAAAATTCGATTTATAAAATTGTTGAGCATAATTTATATTATCCTTTCTATTTTATTTTTAGTGATTCTAAGTGTCATTTATGACTTTGGACCTTGTATTTATCCTTCTCCGGAGTTGCCTTATTTTGATGCTGGTAGACTTATGATTGGAATGTTGATTCCATTTTTGATTTTGTATTTGGATGGACTTCGAGTAATTTTAGAAAGAATCAGTCAACGTTTGAATTTATTTATTGTGGTTTTTTTAATCAGTATTTTTGTCAGTCACTATGAAACAGTGTCTTTGATAATGGTAATGAAAAGCAAATACAATTGGTTTTACTTATGAGATTTATGTTATGAAAATTTCTTTTTTTTCAAATTCAGATTCTTCTTTTTTTGAAGACAAACAATTAAACGAAAGAATTTACTGGGTGTTATTATCTTTAGTTATTGTTTTTGTTGGAGTCATTCGTTTTCGCCTTTTGGATTTTCCTTTGGAGAGAGATGAAGGGGAATATGCCTATATGGGACAACTCATGTTACAAGGAATTCCGCCTTATAAATTTGCCTATAATATGAAGCTTCCTGGAACATACGCAATGTATGCTTTTTTAATGGGAATTTTCGGAGAATCCACTCGCGGAGTTCATTTGGGTTTTCTAAGTTTTAATTTGATAACGATTGGTATATTATTTTTATTTATCAAAAGATTATGTAATTCGTTTGTAGCACTTGTTTCTGCTGCGGCTTATGGTGTGTATTCTCTAAATCCCTATGTCCTAGGTTTTGCTGCTCATGCTACACATTTTGTCCTGTTTTGGTCCCTACTTGGCGCATACCTTTTGTTAGTCGCTACCGAGAAAAGTTCCAAGTTTCTATACTTCGGTGTAGGAATTTTATTCGGATTAGGATTTTTGATGAAACAACAAGCTATCTTTCTAATTCTATTTTCTGGATTTTATTATTTATATTTTAGTTATACTGAATTTAAGAATGGAAATTTTAAACTCTCCATTTTTTTACAGAGAGGAATACTCTTAGTATCCGGTACGCTGATTCCTTTTTTAATTACAGTTGGAGTATTATTTTACGCAGGAGTTTTTGAAAGTTTTTGGTATTGGACTTTTCAATATGCAAGCAAATATGCAGGTATGTCTACCTTATCCGATGGATTGAAAAATTTATTACTTGCATTCCAACTTTTGACATTTGGGTATAAAACTCTTTGGATTTTAGTGGGATTTGGATTTTTACTTCAATTTTTCATTACACAAGATAAGTCCAAAAAAGTTTTTCTATTTTTGTTAGTGCTTTTTTCTTTTCTTACTACAACACCAGGATTTTATTTTAGGGAGCATTATTTTATTGCATTTCTTCCCTTTGTTTTTATCTATTTTGGAATTTCATTTGAGCTTTTTAGAAAAATTTTAATTCAAAAAATGAATTTAAATATAGCTTTA
>DDBL01000174.1:13883-32170 GCA_002333425.1 Leptospiraceae bacterium UBA2033 | reverse complement strand
TGCTTGGATCTGAGCCAGAAATTTATTTTTATTCGAATCGTAAGTCTGCTACTGGGTATATTTATATGTATCCGCTTATGGAAAGTCATCCATATAGCAAAGAAATGCAAATGAATTTAGTGAAAGATATTGAAGGAAATAAACCTCTCTACCTAGTTTATGTGAATAAAAAATTAAACTACACTTGGAGTATTTTGGAAAATTCTGAAAAATATCTTCTCGATTGGATTGAACAAAAAATGTATCAAAAATACGAACGAATAGGAATTGCAGAAATAATTTCCTTAGACCAAACTATTTATAAATGGGGATCTGAGTCAAAAGACTATAAGCCCGTATCAGATTATTACATCGAAGTTTTAAAGTTAAAGTAGTTTGATTTCCAAAAGTAAAACATTAAAAATATTAGGATAAATGAACATGTCGCAACTTACCACACAAAATGAAAATTGGTTTCAGCGAATTTTTAGAATACTTCTTAGTCCCTATGTATTACTCGCGCTCTATACTGTTCATATAAGTTTTGCAATCTCTAATCATGAAGTATGGAGAGATGAAGTGGATGTATGGCTTTTTGTAAGAGATGTTTCTTCTATCCAAGGTTTTTTTGATTATTTGAGAAATTCGGGTCATCCTGGACTTTGGCATTTGGTTTTACTTCCATTCGCAAAACTTGGGTTCCCATCTGTTACTCTTCAGGTCATAAACGGTTTATTCTCATTTGCCGCTGCTTTTTTATTTTTACGTTTTTGTCCGATTCATTCGATTTTAAAATTTCTTTTTTTATTTGGGTACTACTTTGCATTTGAATATTCTGTGATTGCTAGAAATTATATGATTGCGATTATGATTTTGTTTTTTATTGCATCCATTTATAAGTATAGATGGGAGAGACCTGTTCTTTACGGTTTTTCCATTTTGTTACTTGCGAATACTACATTTTTGGCTACAATTATTGCTTCTGGAATTTCGTTACTTTTTTTAGTTGAAATAATTTTAGATAAAAAGTTCTCGAAAGAGGTTATTCTTGGTTTGTCGCTAGCGGCTTTTGGGGGAATACTTGTAATGCTACAAGTAATTCCAAAGGAAGAGTCTCAGTTCATTTCGATGGGAGAAGGGGTTCCTACAAATCCTTATACGTTTGTAGTTGCGTCTATGTTTGCATTTGCTCCCGCAATTCAGAATTGGCTACTGGGTGCTTTTTTTAGTCTTTTTTTGTTATTTTGTTCTTTTATTTATTTTCTAAGAACTCCTCGCGTTTTCATTTTCTATATATACAGTTTATTTTTCTTATTCATTTTTTATACGTTTCTTTATTTGAAATCCTATCGGCATGGCGGATTTGTTCTGCTTGCTCTTTTATTTGCTTTTTGGATTAGCTTTGATTACCCCAAAAAACAAGGTTCAAAGGAAGTTTATTGGAAATACTTTAATTTATTTTTTAATGTTTTGGTCGGAGTGATTTTTTTATATTCCGTTCGTTTTCTATACAAAAATGTAAACAGTGATAGAAAATTTCATTTTTCTGGTTCTTACTTAACTGCTAAATTCTTAAAAGAGAATCATTATGATAAACCGCAAACACAGATTCTTGCGTTTAGCGCGGACAGAGTAAAAACTATTTTGTTTTATTTGAATCACGTTAAACAAGTTCATTTTCCAAATGGGGATAGATTCGGTTCTTATCGTTATTGGACCAAGGCAGAAATTCCTTGGGAGAGAGAAGAAAGTAAATTTCAACCCAAAGCATTTGAACTTTGGGCAACTAAAGATTGGGATAAGAGCAATATTCTCGTTATCCTTACTTTACCTGTTGGCAAAGAAAACAAAGAAAAATTTGAACTAATATATTCCCCTCAGTTTGAAGATAAGTTCTTAACTGAAGAGATGTTTTATATTTATAAATACAAAGAAAAGTAATTACCAAGCCCCAGGCGGTTTCGTAGTAATATCTCCTGTTTCAGTAAAACCAGACTCTTGCGGTGTTGCGGTTAATAGGGAGAATCCTTTCTCAAGAGTTGTTCGTTTTTGAAGCATGGCAACAGTTGAGATATAAGCTCGAAATTTCATCCAGAGTTTTATATTTTCGATTGGTTGCAGGTTGTAGTGAAACGGGTATGTATCAGGGTATTTCTCTCCCTCAGGAAATCCGAATGTGGACTTTGTTCCAGATGTCATGGTTCGGATCACTAGACTTTTGGAATCAACAGGGAGAGCGAGTAAGTTCTTTCGGAAGTTTTCGGGATAACGGAAGTATTCCTCTGCGTTTGACATGTAAAGAATTCGAATCGGGCAATTCATTTTTGTTGCAGCAGAGGCAACGGATAACATAGATTTTGTTCCCATTAGATCACCGTTTAATGCCTGTAATCTGCCGTCTCTTGCCATTGTGTGCACATAATTGTATTCTTCCGCACTATTTGAGAAAGTGATTAGACCGAAGGTTTTATTCATGTATTCGATTTCATTTAGACGTTCGGTGACACCTGAATAATTTTGGTGTGCTGTTTCCCAAGCTTGTTTGATGATTTCAAAATCAGGCTCGGTCTCAAAATGTTTTTTTACTAATTCAAAGGATTCTTTTTTATTTTTTCTTTGCCAGAGTCTTTTGAATTCAGCATAGTCGGGTGCCAGTTGTAGGAAAAGTATGTGGATTTTATTTACGCGAACAATAACTGGATCGAAGTCCATGAGCCAGGCAAATTCTGATTTTGCTTTCGCAATGAAACTCAAATTCTGATCGGTTCCAACTCCAATATAACATCCTGCTATACCCGCGATATGTTTCATAAAAAAATCAATTCGTCGTTCGTTCGATGTCGGGTAGTGATCTGCGTAAAGTCCTCGTTTTACAGGAAGTTCGTCGTAGTCTTTGATGATAAATAGTTCTTTGGGCGAAGTAGTATTTTCGATCTTTTTATTTGTGCCACAATGAAAGATGAAAAAAAGTAATAATACAATTGCTAATTTCAAAAGTTTCTCCTAGATTCAATAGACTTGCTGGTCAATAGAAAAATGATAGCGATTTGGGACTGTGTAAAAACAAAGAAAGCGTATCTCACAGAGGGCACGGAGTTCACAGAGAGTATTAACTCTTTTCTCTGTGCTCTCAGTGTGCTCTGTGAGAAAATTATGCTTTTACACAAACGCAAATCATTTATTATCTAATCAATCGACAAATCTAATATTCTTTTGTCTGTCAGATTTTATTTTGACTGTTAAAAGTCATTTCCGATATTATGCTAATGACTCAGGGGTTGTGTAAAAAGAATGTTTTTACACAACACCTGAATTGGTAATGAGTTTGTTTAAAAATTACTTGCAATATACCGTATGGGGTATAGTATGTGATTTAAGAGGGGAATTATGAACAAGAAAATATTAATTATTGGTGGTGTGGCTGGTGGTGCTACGGCGGCGGCTCGTGCGAGAAGATCTGATGAATCAGCCGAGATTACGATTTTAGAGCGTGGGAATTATATTTCCTTTGCAAATTGTGGGCTTCCTTATTATATTTCAAGAGAGATTAAATCAAGAAGTAATTTGATTTTACAGACCCCAGAAAGTTTTTATTCGCGTTATAAAATTCAAGTTCGTTTACATACAGAAGCGATTCAGATTAATAGATATGAAAAATATGTTTTAGCCAAAACAGAGACCGGAGAAGAAAAAGTTTTTTATGATAAATTAATTTTATCACAAGGGGCAAATCCTATTTTGCCTGACGTCCCTGGTGTTTCAAAGGAGAACGCATTTACCCTTCGAGATATTGATGATATGGATAAAATTCACAACTTCATAGACGAGAAATCTCCCAAAACAGCCGTAGTAGTTGGAGGTGGATTTATTGGACTTGAAATGGCTGAAGCACTTGTAGAAAGAGGGTTAAATGTTACCCTTGTAGAAAAATACAAACACTTAATGCCAATCGCAGATCCTGAATTTGGAGAATTAATTCGTCGCACATTTGAAGAAAAAGGTGTAAAAGTAGTAACTGCTGATTCTGCTGTTGGATATGAGGCTAACGACAAACAATTGGTTTTAGAAAGTGGTAACAAAATTTCTGCTGATATGATTTTATTTTCGATTGGAGTTCGACCTGAATTAGAAATTGCTAAATCGGCAGGTTTAGAAATTGGAAAAACTGGTGGAGTAATTGTAAACGAATACATGGAATCCTCTGACCCAAATGTGTTTGTTGTTGGAGATATGGCGGAAATTACGCACCGTATTACAGGGGCTAAGACTCGTATTCCTCTTGCAGGTCCAGCAAATCGTCAAGGAAGAATTGCGGGCGCAAATGTTTGCGGAGAAAAGAAAAAATATTCTGGTTCGATTGGCTCTTCGGTTGTAAAAATATTTCACAAAGTATTTGCGATGACCGGTCTTACTGAAAAACAAGCTAAAGAATTTTCCGCTTCCTCTGTAACTGTTCACCCAAACCACCATGCTGGTTATTATCCGCACGCAAAACAACTCAGTTTAAAATTAACTTTCTCGAACGAAACAGGAAAAGTCTTAGGAGCACAAGCTTTTGGCGAAGAAGGTGTCGAAAAGAGAGTCGATGTAATTGCAACCGCTATTTTAGGTGGACTTCATATCGAAGATTTAGAAGAGTTAGATCTCTGTTATGCGCCACCTTTTTCGTCTGCCAACGATCCAGTCAATATGGCGGCATTTGTTTCCTCGAATCATCGTGCTGGATTTAGCCCTACTGTAAGCGTCGAAGAATTTTTGACGAATTACCAAAAGGATAATTCCCTATACGTTCTAGATGTTCGAAATCCAAATGAATTCGCTTCTGGAAATTTTACAACTGCGGTTAATATTCCTTTGCCTGACTTACGAACTAGACTTTCTGAAATTCCTAAAGATAAAGAAATTTATGTTCACTGCCAAGTTGGATTTAGAGGACATTTGGCGGCTCGTATTTTACTGCAATCCGGCTTTCAAAAAGTATTTAATATTTCAGGTGGATACAAGAGTATTGAGTTAGGATTGAACAAAGTATGATTCATTTGAAATTGTAATGCTGATTATTGCAAAAGCAGTATTTTCTAGAGTTCTGGGCTGTTATTTATCCATCCTTGCTTTTCCGATATTGGAAAATAACGGTATAGATAGAATTTTTACGGGATAGATACACTTTTGCGGACAAATCAAAATCTGGGGACTGTGAAATTCCTACAGCCCCCAAGAAATACGAGACTGTTTGGGCAAAATCTACAAAGTCTGCGATCAGCAGGTATACCAAGAAAGCCGAGATTGACATTCCAAAACTGATCCGGTAAAGCTTTAGCTCAGCCCAGTCATCCAACCTCGGACGAAACGCTACACGAATTAAATTCTGGTTTTTCTCTTGGTATTTGGTTGTATGATTGCTATAAGGCGGGACAAGTCCATTTGCGATATGGAGTTTGTATTTAAAAAGTAAATGCGCCACATATCCTCTAACACCGTGGTGGCTAACAATTTTTTCTTTAAACTTTTCGTAATACTTTTCAGGAATGAGTAAGGTCGAACTTATATCGATATAAGGATCTTTTTCTCGTGGATAATCTTTAGTATCCTCAGAAATTTCCATTCCATTTTCATAACCTTCAGCTTGTAATCCCCAGAATTTTTCTTTCTGTTTTTCCAGTTCTTCTTTTAGATATTCTTTGTAGTCCATTTTCATGCTCCTAATAATACTAGTTCACAAAATGACAGCGTGTGCGCTTTTTTTTAAAATTCTTTCGTTGTTTAGCGGAAATGTGATTTCAAAACTTATATACCAATTCTCATAAATAAGTTCCGCTATTTTTCGAGAAATGGATATTCTTAATTCCCAAAAGCAGAGTATTTATTTTAAATAAGAATTTACTTTTGAAAATTGGTATACACTCTACGCCAAAAGCAATTTCCGTTTTTATAAAGAATTTTATAATACCTAAAGCCAAAAATAAGATTCAAATTAAAGTGAATAGAATTTCGTTTGGCATTTTGATATGCCAAATGTAATTTCATATTTTCTCAAATGGGAGAAAGAATACAAAATTAAGCACATTCATTGCGTTTCTACCTAAAAGAAACCAATTGCATAAATGATTGTAATTAAAATGTAATAAATTCTTGTAATACTGTTGTCATTATTTAGGATAGGGGATTACATTGAATATTCATGGAAACGGTTTGAAAGTTCTAGTTGTAGACGACGAAGAAGATATTAGTGATCTGATAAAATTTCATCTTGAGGAAGAGGGTTTTCAAGTCAGTGTTTGTCAGAATGGATTAGAAGTGTTACCTCGAGTTGATAAGAGTCTACCTGATTTAATTATCTTAGATATTATGTTACCTGGGATTGGTGGAATTGATCTTTGTAAACGAATTAAGGAGAAGTTTCAAGTTCCAATTATTATGGTGACTGCCAAAACAGGTGAGACAGACGCCGTGCTTGGATTAGAGCTTGGGGCAGATGACTATGTTCGTAAACCTTTCAGCCCGAGGGAACTCATGGCGCGGGTAAGATCGGTAATGCGTCGTTATGAAGATAAATCAGAAGAAGCCAAAGAAGGAAATCTAACGATTGGAAAAATTCATCTAAATAAAAAAGCCCATAAGGTTTTTGTAGATAATAAAGAAATAGATCTTACTTTAATTGAATACAAGATACTTTTACTTTTTATGTCAAACCCAGGAGTTGCGCTTACTCGTGATAAGCTTCTAGATAAAATTTGGGGGCATGACATATATGTTACTGATAGAGCAGTAGATGTAAATATCAAACGACTCAGAGATAAACTTTTGGAAGAGAAAGAAAGGTTGGAAACAGTTAGAGGAATAGGATACCGATTTAACGATGCGTAGTTTTTTTTCGCAAGTACTACTTAGTAATTGGTTTTTTTTGGTAATACTTCTTACCACAGGTGCACTTCTATATTATGTAGAAGGTTTCATTGCACCTGAATTCAAATTATTACTTTTCATTCTATATATCATTTTTTCTATGCTAATTGCATTTCATACATCTTTCAAAATTGCGAGTAGTGTTACGCAAGAACTTCGTTCTATCGAAAAAAAAACTATGGATATTAATGCTGGTGACTTTGGTACTTTGCTTGCTGCATCAGACATACAAGAATTATCCGACTTAGCATCTTCTATAAATTCCATGTCCAACAGGTTACAAATGCAATTCACAGATTTAAACGTTGAAAAAGAAAAATTTAATTCTCTCTTACAAAACTTAAAAGAGGGAGTATTTGCCATTAGTCTCGATAAAAAAATTTTATTCCAGAATCAAAGTATTCCTAAAAGTTTGATTCCTGCAAATTCTCAGTCAAGGGGGATAAATGATGTTATCTCCAATAAAAAATTACTAAATTTTTTAAATGAACATATGGATGAAGGAATAGATGGAAAAATTGGAATTGATGTTAGTAGGCATTATTATAAGGTCTGGTTCTATTCACTTAAAACCAACAACCAGATTTTGATGTACATTGGCGTCGTTTCTGATAAAACAGATGAAAGAGAAACTCAGATGCTTAGAGAACAATTTGTTCAGAGTGCCTCCCATGAACTCAAAACTCCAATTACATCTATTAAAGGATATGCAGAAACCTTAGAAAGTAAATTGAAACTCGAACCGGAAAGTGTAGAGAAAAAATTCATAAACGCGATTCTTCGAAATACGGATAGAATGATTCGAATTGTAGAAGATATGCTTACAATATCAAAATTAGAAACCCAGAATGCTCTTTTTCAACCAGAGAAAGTAAATTTATTTGAGTTAGTTCAGAATTTAACATTTACAGTGGATGGATTTATTAAACTAAAAAACCAAACATTTACGGCGGAAGTTCCCGAAAAAATTTATCTATCCGCCGATATGGTTTTACTAGAACATTTACTTTTAAATCTAATCCAAAATGCTTCAACGTATTCTGGAGAAAATGAGCCTATCCGATTAGTCGCAAACACAAATCAGACTCACGTAATCATTCAAGTAATTGATCGAGGAATTGGAATTAGTGAGACGCATGTAGAAAGAATTTTTGAAAGATTTTACCGAGTCGATGAGGATCGTTCCAGAAAAGGTGGGGGCACGGGACTTGGACTTTCTATTGTAAAACATATTGCTAAACTCCATGGGGGTTGGGTAAGTGTTGATTCTACTCCCAGACAAGGAACTACATTTACTGTAAATTTACCGATTGACAGAAAGAAGCCTATATCTTAATTTTAAGATACAGGATTTTCATGTACCCACTTGGTTTTTATTCTTTCGGCAAAAATATTGGAATTAAAGATGCAACACTTGATTTCTCAGTTATTTACTCGGATGTCATATGTGACGCTACTGCTGTATTTACTCAAAACAATTTTCCAGGTTCGCCAGTTATCATCGGTCGAGAACATATTCGTGATGGAAAACTCCAAGCGATCGTTATCAATTCAAAAAATTCCAACGTAGCAACTGGACAAAAAGGAATAGATGATGCACGAAAAACTTGCGAAGTACTAGCGCAAAATCTCGGTATCCGCACAGAAGATATTTTGCCTTCTTCGACTGGAGTAATCGGAGTTCCACTTCCAATTGAAAAGATTCTCACTGCCTGTAATTCAGCCAAAGAGTCTTTAAAAATTGGTAATTTAGAAGAAGTAGCTCAGGCAATTATGACCACTGATACAAAGAGAAAAATTTCTTTTCGAGAAATTGAAGTCGGCGGAGTAAAGGGAACTATTTATGGAATGGCAAAAGGTGCTGGGATGATCGAGCCTAATATGGCAACTATGCTTTCGTATATTCTATCTGACTTGAAACCAGAAAATGGAAATTTATACGACATTTTAAAATCTTCCGTAGATAAAAGTTTTAATTGTATGAGTATTGATACGGATACTTCTACGAGCGATACTGTAGTTCTTATGTGCAATGGCAAGGCAGGTTTTATTCCAGATTCTATTTTTCAAAAAGCGTTAGACGAAATATGTATTGATTTAACAAAACAGATTGCAAGTGACGGAGAAGGGGCAACCAAGTTAATAGAGTTAGATATTTTTGAAGCGAAAAATGAAATGCAAGCACATAAAATTGGAAAGTCAGTCATAAATTCACCGCTTGTGAAAACAGCCATTTACGGGGGAGATCCAAATTGGGGTAGGTTTGTGATGGCTATTGGTAAAGTTTTTGATGAAAAAATCCCATTCGAGAATTTACAAATTTTTATTGGAGGAATCTCTGTAAAAGGAGCAAACAAGGATACTTTAAAAAAACTATCTGATTATTTAAAAACAAATTCACTTATTTCAATTTCAATTCACTTAGGTTCAGGAAATTCTTCTAAACGTTTTTGGGGTTGTGATTTTACAGAAGGATACATTCAAGAAAACGCATATTATACTACTTGATGAAAGAAAAACTTTTAGAATATATTTCTTCTCTTCTTCCATCTGGTTATCGAATTAAATCGGTTTCTATTAACATGGGAATGAGGTTTCTTTCCATTATCCTTACTTTCATTGTATACCATTATATTATTTTATTAATTCCTAAAGTTATAGATTATAATCTCCAAATTACTATGATTGCGACTATCGTAGTTTCGATAATACTAATTGTTCCATTGCAAGAATATTTGGAAACAATGATAAAGAAAAAATATCTTTCCGAGTATTTGTTTGATGATCCTTTGACATTAAAAAGTGCAAGGAGACGATTTGAAATTGATGCCCTAATCAGCAATGTTTTTCCTGATATGGTAAAAATTTCAGGTAGTAAATATGGTAGGCTTGCAATTCTAATTCGAGAACCTGCGGATTATGAGTTATATACCTACTCGAATGGTAAACGAAGAAAAGTTAAGTCCAAGAGTGTTCAAATTCAGGACAGACTACTAGCTTTTTTAAAAAATAAAAAGCAGGGTGTTACTACTGCCGAGTTATTAGGTCATCCAGATATCAATGATGATTTTATGGATTTGAAGGCTAATTTCATTATACCTTTCATTTTTAGAGAAAAGATTTTTGGGTTTCTTGCTGTCACGAATATTCCAAAGGAAGATGAACTACTCAATCTAAAAGTCTTAGCAAGTAAATCTGCTTTAGCAGTTTATAATCATATTCTATCTTCTCAAATTGCAATTCACAAAAAATACAAAAGAGAATTTGAAATTGCTGACCGTATAGAAGATTTAATCTTCACATCCAAAGTACCTATTTTTAAGTCATTTAAGTTCCAAGCGCACCAAAAAGATCCAAGTGTGTTACTTGAGTTTTTCAGGAACGAAGATGGAGAGTATCTTTTTATTTTATTAGCATTAAGCAGTGTTAAAGTTGGATCAGGATTAGTATCTTCTCATATTTTAGGAAAAATGTATTCCCAAAGTTTATTAAAACGAAAACACAATCTAAATTCACTAAAAGCTATTGCAGAAGATATGCTAAAAAAACTTTCTTGGGAAGAAGGATATGATCTGATTGTTGGGAGTTTTAGAGAGGATACTTCTCGTTTGACGTTCTCACAGACAGGAAAGAATTTTAGGGTTACAAATGACTCTGAACCAGATAAGAGTCTGATTTCAGTAGGTTGGCGTTATACGGTAGATCTAAATGAAAATCCGATAATTTGGATTTATTATAAAGTAGATAAGATTATTTCGATTCAGGCTATTTGAATATGAAAAATTATATTGTTATAATTCTAGGCACTCTTTGTTTTATTTTACTTACTCTATTTACTTTGAGAGGAGTTGGTCTTGATTCACACAAAACAAAAGGTCTTTTATATCACTATCCAAATGGATTAGTTGCAAATACTGGTATTGGAAATTTCCACATGATTGGATCTAATATTGATGATCCCAACAAACCACAAATTAAAACTTTTGAAAAGGAGGAAAGTAGTTTTTTAATATCTTCTAAATATAAAACGATTCTTAATTTTATTCCTTATATTTTTATTTCATTAACTTTTTTAATCGCATCGTTTTGGTTTTTATTGAAGTACGGTGATATTTATTTATTTTTATTTTTCATTGATATTTCTATTCTTCTCTACAGCAACTTTGTATTACTCGCTTTTGATGCTTATTATTTTTGGTTTTATTTCACACTCTATTTACTTGGATTTTTGATAATACATATGGCTTTTAGGCTGAAGGGAAAAGACATTTCTATTCGGTGGCTTTTACCTGAGATTTGTTTTTCGATTATAGTAGCTTTTATTGGAAATTCAGAAAGAAATGATCCAGTTATTTTTACTAAACTTTCAAGTTTTGCAAGTTTAATTATTTTAACGGGAACATTTAGTAGTCTAGGGGTTTTGATTTACGATATTTTGAAATACAATTTACCATCGACTGTTCGTTTTAAAAAGTTAGTATTAGTTTCTGCTATTTCTTTATTGATATTACTTCCTTATATTTCATTTGAACTTGGACTATTTGTTTCTTATCCATTTTTACAATATATTATTTATTTAAGTTTTCTTTGTTTTCCATTTCTTTTTATTTATGGGACCTATCGTTATTCTTTTATGCCTGAACAAGTTTATTTTAGTTCATCGGTTACTATTATTTATCTTGCGGCGGCTTATATTATTTTATATATCTTCTTACACACATTGTTTAATTATTTAATGGAGAGTTTGTTTATCAAAAATTTATGGCTCTTTAATTTGTTTTTTCTATTTTTTAGTATGTATTCGGTTTTAAATGTAAAACATAAACTCAAGCAGTACATGGATTATTGGACATTTGGGAGAAATAAAAAACTTAATCAAACGTTAGAGGAAATGGCTTTATTAATTTCATCGCCAATTTCCGTAAGAGCTACAGTTAGACAATTAGTGAAAAAAGTAAACGAAGCTTTAGATATTCAAAAGATAGTAATCTTAGTTGCATCAGATCGTTTTCCTACTTCTGACTTTAGAAATATTGATATGGTTAAACTGCATAATAAATCCGAAATTTGGAATTATTTTGCAAATGAAAGAGATGTTACGATTACTTCTTCTTTGATGTTTGGATCTGGAATCAGGGATACTGTATATAAATTCCTCAGAGAACTCAATATTCAATTAGCGTTTCCTATGTACGGATTTGATGGAAGTAAGGCAATTACTGCTTTATTTTTGGTTGGGGAGCGAAATACTCCACGAAATTTTACTTTAGGAGAACTTCGATTTATTAAAGAATGTACTCGACTTACAGACTTACTTCTATATAATTACCAACTTCTGATTGCAGATGTGGAAAAAAAGAAAATGGAGAAAAGTTTAAAAGAGGCTACTATTTTAGAAGATACAATTCATCCATCTTCCAATGGAACTTTGAATATTCGTTCGTCAGAAATTGTATATTTGTCTTTAGCCGCTATGAGTATATCTGGAGATTATGTTGATTTTATTAACATCAATGATAGGCAAATGATGATTTTCCTCGGAGATGTTTCTGGGCATGGACTTGGTTCTGGATATTTAGTTAGTGCTATTAAAGCTTTGATTCATGATCAAGTAGAATCTGGTATTGATATTGTTCGATTATTTAGAAACATTAATAATTTTTTAATAGAGAGATATGCTGGAAACGAGTTTATGACTCTCATTGGTGGTTTGTATGATGCTGGAACAGGAGTTTTTGAGTTTATCAATGCTGGACATCTTTCTCCTATTATAGTTAGGGAAGATGGGAAAATTGAAACTAAAAAAAGTGGACATCGGATACTCGGTGTTGTTCCCAGTCCTTTTACTACTGACCAAATTAGACTCAATCCTAGAGATAGATTAGTTCTATATTCAGATGGAATTACTGAGACGTTTAGTCCGTCAGATGAAATTTACGGAGAAGATAGACTTAAAAAATTTCTTTTGGATAATAGGCATTTGCCTTCAGATTTCTTACTTACTAATTTAGAAAATGTTTTACAAGATTTTAGGAAAGGTGGAGATTTAACAGATGATATTTCACTCATCTATTTAAAGAGGTAATAAATGGAAAAACTAAAACAAACAGTTAGTGTAATCAAACAAGACATAGAATCAAAATGTATTACTTCCGTTGAATCTATATCATCGGAAAATTTTTCAGCGGAATTACAAAATGCGAAAGAAGTTTTCGTTGATTGTGATTTAGATTCTGTTCTTTGTTTGGGTGATTATGGAAGAAGTGATATTAAACCTGTGACTTCTTACGAGAATTTTATTTTTCCTAGTTTGATTCCGGTTGTGGCTTTAGATTCTGATAACAAAGTTTTGATGCAAGCATTTGTAAACAAAGAAGCCCTTGAGAATACGCTTAACACTGGTTTTGCGAATTATTTTAGTAGATCCAGAAATAAAATTTGGTTAAAAGGTGAGTCTAGTGACAATAAACAAAAGATATTAAATATATACTTTAGCCAAAAAGGTTCTTTTTTTATCTATGTAGTAAATCAAAAAAAAGCGGCTTGTCATGAAGGATTTTATTCCTGTTTTTTCAGAAAAATGGAACTAAATGGTGGTTTTACGCAAATTGATTTTGATAGAAAATTCCTACCCGAAAAAGTTTATGGTTAATTGAAAGGGTATTTGTGTGTTATCTAAAAAGTTAATTTTAAAAAGAATTTTACCATTATTAGTTGGATTAGTTTTTTTGGGAGCTGGAGGAATTTTCCTGTTAGACGTAGTGAAGGGTGGAGCATCAGGTGATGGTACAACAAAGTATGAACTGATTATTTCACCTGGTGACTCTTCTACGAAAATCACAAAAGACTTAACTAAACATGGAATTTTGAAATCCACAAGTTATTTCACATATCTTTTAAAATTTACAGGAAATACGAATCGAATTAAACAAGGTGTATATCTTGTGGATAACGGTATGTCTGCTCGTAAAATAATGGATATATTAGTTGAAGGAAAAGTCAAAATGATTTCCTTCACAATCCCAGAAGGATACAACAATCGCCAAATCGGTGATTTACTTACAAAAAAAGATATAGCAAAGTCTAAAGAGGAATTTTTAAAAGTAGCATCTAGTCCAGAGATTTTAAGTAAATACAAAATTCCTGCCAAAACAACGGAGGGTTATCTTTTTCCTGAAACTTATGTAATTCCTTACAATTATCCGCTAGATAGAATTGTCGAAATGATGTTAAAACGTTTTTTTCTTAATTTGCAAAAGGTAGATAAGGCTAACGGCATTAGTCCGGAGGAGTTACACAAGAAAGTAATTCTTGCGTCTATCGTAGAAAGGGAAGCAAAGAAAAAAGAAGAAAGACCTCTTATGGCAGGAGTATTTATCAGACGTCTCAAAAAAAATATTGCACTTGAAAGTTGTGCGACAGTTCAATATCTTTTTGATAAACCCAAAAAACGACTTTTTGAAAAAGATTTACTGATTCCATCGGATTACAATACTTATCTGCACAAAGGTTATCCGCCAGGTCCTATTTCTAATCCTGGAATGCCTGCAATACTGGCTGCATTTAACCCAGAAGAAACTGAAAATTTATTCTTTCTTTTAAAACCTGATGGGTATCATTATTTCTCTAAAGATCATAGAGAACATGCACAAGCCAAAAAAAAATACATAGACGTGTTGTACGAATAAATATGAGTTTGAACTTTGACAAATTAGATGAAGAGATTTATGGAATTAGCCAAGAGTTGCGAGATGTGCAAGCAGCTCTTATGGATGTCAAAAAAAAACAAGAGTCCAATAAGTCGGCAAAAAAAGAAGCTTTAGTGTTTATAGAAAAAGCAGAAGCTGTAATTGACAAAGCCGAAAAAGGAAAATTAAAACTTTCCGAAGATCAGATTCAAAGAATCAAAGACACACTTTCTAAAATTTTAGTTATTTTTCATAGTTAGATGACTCAATTCTTTGCATATAGACAATTGAGTCAGATTCTAACATTACCATAACTTCTGTTTTTTTGTAGTTGTTAGATTTTCTATGATTGTTCAAAACTGGATCTACTTTAGAAAAACCAAGAATAAAAGATAGAGAATTGCGCCAAGGGAAACTCGTTATTAGGCACTGGCACTGGGGAATGGTTTTAGATTTTAATTCTTTTAAATCATTTACCTTTTCATCAACTAAAAATCCTACTTCTACTTTGTTTTCTGTATCAGGATAAAAAACTTGAAGAGGTTTTTGGTTAGAAAAATTGTATTGTTTTAAAATATTTGTTATCTCGGTAGTTGTTTTTCCTATTAGGGAATAATCCTTTCCGTTTATTTCTTTATACAAAAAATGAAAAGGACCCATTTGTTTTTCTTCTATTGTGATTGGTAAAAATGCTCCCATATAAACTAGGTAAGCTATAATTCCTATGATGATTAGAATTGGTAAAAAAGCTAATAGAAACATTTTATACTCACTTAAAAAAATTATTTATGTAATTCTACTGGTTGTAACTCAGACGTTGGATGTGTTAAATGTTGATTAGCCGCAGCTTCTTCTCTTTGTATTTTCTTTTCCATTTCGATTACTTCGTTTTTATAGTATTGAATTAATTTTTTATCTAACAACATCTCGAATAAATAGAAAAATAATCTAATCAAATAAATAGAACCAATTCCAATTGCAGCGACTAAAATATATTCAGGTATTAGATAAAATACAGCAGACAATAATACGATAGTTACGGGAACAAATATCATTGATAATTCGGTGATTTTATTAATAATTTCAACGTTTCGATTTTTTAGATTATTCATTGAGTTTTCAACATGATCTTTGAATTTTTCTTCCATAGTATGTTGAACTTTTTGGATAACTTTACCTTGTTTTACAAAATTATCTTTTAAGGTTTCCATCGTAGTATTTAGATTTGTGATTTCGTTTTGTATATTTGTTAGTCCTGCTTTTAATTGCTGGCTGTCTGTTTTTACGGATTGTAAAATGGATTCGGATTCTGATCTGAGATTTTTTTTGAAAAATTCATTTTGTTTATTTGTGATGTCTGTATAGTGTAGGTTTCGAGAAAAAGAATCTTCAAATAAAAGAGATGCGATAGACGCTGTAGATGATTTTAATCTATCTTCAATGGAATACATGGTTGACATGATTTCCATAAAATATAGAATATTTCTTTCTAGGAACAAATCAAAATTATCCGGATTTTCAAGAAGTTTTAATATAGAGTCGTATTCTTTCATCTCTCCATTTACTGATTCATAGAAAATACATGCGATTAAATGTTTTTTGAAGAATGAGCTACCTTGATTCATTAAAAATTTTGTAACCACTGCATGAATTTCATCTTTATTCTGAGGAAATTTTCCCATAAAAGTTTTATAGGATTGGAGTAGTTCTTTTTCTGTTTTGTAATTTGGATTGGTTAATCTGATATAAAAATGATAAACGAGTGGCAGAAATAATTCATCATAAAATGATTTCCAAATAGAATTATCTTCAATGGTTATATAAGGTTTCAGAATTTCTTCGTAATTGGATTGAATGGTTGCATCTTCTTGGTCATCTATGCCTAACACTTTTACATAGAAGTCTTCTATTTCTGCTAACTTACTCGGATTAATTGTATATTTATCAAGTTGTAGAACAAGTATTTCTTCTTCCTTTGCTAAAATTTCTAAAATTTCATTGAATTCAGGAATATTTTCTACTTTCAGGGAATAATTTTTGAAGAGAAAATTTACCAGATCATCTGCGTTGAAAGCTCTTCCTGGATTTTCTATGAATATAGATAAAATTAAATTTTTATATAGACTGGCAAACCAAGAGTTGCCCTCTAAATTCAGTGGATAGAGAAGCGGAATGAGCGAAATATAATTGTTCATATTATTTATAGTTTCGCTCAAAAGAGGAGATTCCTCAAGTAAAATACTAGCTGTAGTTTATTTAACTTTTGCTTTTACTAATGGATGAAAAAACTCAGGCATAACGGTTAGTTTTTCTTTTAGAGATGTTTGATTAATTCCTCTCCATTCTGGGTGAGCGGAGATGAGTGTTTCCAAGTTTGAAAAAAGTCCATTTACAAATGTGGAAACGTGTTTTGCTGACAAATCTTTTCTAGCGAGTAAAACTGTTTGGACTTGCAATGTGTTTACACTTTCTTTTTGCCATACGTATGTTTTTTCTGGAATGATTGATCTTTGATAAACTTTATTGTCCGCTTTTATTTTATCTAAAACGGAATTATCTAAACTCAAAAGTTGAATTTTTTCACTAGAACTTTCTGGGAGTGCGGAAAGAATTTTTACAGGTAAGCCTGATACAATAAAAAGGGCATCGATTTCTTGATTGAGTAATTTAGGTAATGCTTCTTCTGGACCAAGCTCCATAGCAATGATTTGATCAAAATCAATTCCACATAATCGTAATACGGAAATGGATGTTGCTTTGATTCCTGAAACGGAATGTCCAATTGCAATTTTTTTCCCTTTTAAGTCACTGACTTTTTTAATGGATGGATTTACTAATAGATGAATTTCATCTTGTAACACTGGGAGAAGTATTGCGGTTTTTTGATGAATTGCGGCATTTCCTAATTTTGCGCTATAATACATGTCCACTTGTGTAAGTGCAAAGTCTGCTTTTTGATCTAGCAGCAAATTGATATTATCCAGACTTCCATTTGAGTTTACAACTTTTACTTTCAATGCGGGAATGTCTTGCAAAGATTTTGCCATGGTGTCATAAGTTCCGCCTATGAATCCTCCAGCAAATAATGTTTCTTCTTTCTCTTTGCATTGAGATAGAAAAATGAGTAACAGAATGACTATAATTTTATTTTTCATGTTTTATTTTGACCTACTTAGAATTATTTTCCACCATAATTCAGACATGTCAAAAGTTTACAATGAAAACAAAGTCATTTCGTTTGACTTAGAATTGTAATACTAGCGTAATTTTTTTGAATTAAAAGGTTACTTCTGATAAAAAAAAAGGGATTGGCAATGCGCCAATCCCTTTTTTTTATCAATCGATACTTTACTTTATTGTTTAATTTCTAGTAATCGAAATTGGTTTTATATTGGTTACTATGAAAGAGCTTGAAACATCTCCATCTGTTTTTGTAACTTTGATGTAGGTATAATAAGAGTATCCTTCTGTTATTCTATATACTCTGTAGTTCCCTGCCTTATCAGCAACTTCGATCCAACCAACTTTCCATAAACCGCCTTCTTCATTATTTGCTGCGGCAAATGTTAAAGAGCCTTCGTATTTGTTAGTTGCTGTATTCAAATTCAAAGTAACAGATTTGGTTATCCCTAGAGTGCTATCAAGTAGTTTTAAAGGACTATATAAAATCACTCTCACACTTTTCACACCAGAAAGAGAAGTCGTCGCAGTCGC
>DDBL01000174.1:2338-13809 GCA_002333425.1 Leptospiraceae bacterium UBA2033 | reverse complement strand
CAGTTGCGGTTCCAGTTGCGGTATTTTGATCTGCAGAAGTAGTTTCTGTTGTGATATCAGCTACGTCAGCCGCAATGGTAAATGTTTCTCCGAAGGCTACTGATTCTTTGTCCACAGTGATTGATTTTAATTCAGGTGCATAAAAGTCTGCCTGTGCCGAGGTAGATGCGTTTAAGATAGTGAAACTTTTATTTAATGTATCTCTACTATAGAATTTGCCATTACCCGCTTGGTCATTTATCCAAATACCGCCTAATTTCCATAAACCGTCGGTCGTTGTATTTCCTTCCGCATAAGAGCGAATAGTCGCTGTTCCTGAATAGACTCCATCTGCACTTGTGCCTGATATTCTATCTAGTCTTAGGTAAATTGTATTTCCAAGGTAATTGCTATTTGACTGCCACCAAGAGGTACTTTGTAGTCTAGCGTCGATGTAACTTACGCCACTTGTTATTCCTGTTCCGCCTGTGTCAGTAGCACTTACTGTAACAGTAATAGTAGCTTCTTTTGGGTCACTAGTAGAAGTTGAAATATCTATGCTAGAAGAAATTGGATCTTGCGTAGCGCCACCTGTTACTGTAGATTTAAGAACAAGTTTGGTCACATCAATTGTAGGTGATTCTGTGTCAGGGCTAGATCCTGTAACTTCTATACTAGGTAAAGAAATTTTGCTGTCAATTTTTTGACCACATCCATTGAATGAGTAATTTTTTTCAGATTTTGTTTTATCGAAAATATATTCTCTCTCATTTCCTGCATTATCTCTTGCGCCTACAAGACCAACCTTCCAAGTTCCATTCTCTACGAAATTAGTTAAGGTTGCATCCCCTTCATAAAATCCAGAAGTAGAATTTAGAGATAGAGTGGCATATGCAGTGTATCCGCTGCCAGAAAGTCTCTTTGGACTAAATAATCTTGCAGTGACTGATTTGATACCACTTGCTTTTTTATCGTCTGACGTACCTTCATAACCATCAGCTAACTTTGCTTTGATTGTTACTTTACCTGACCCAGAGGATAAATCCAATTTGTCGGAACCCACTTCCACACTCACAAGCTCAGGTGCTGCTGTGTCACCTTTTGGGTTATAGCCACAAACAAAAGAAATCGCTGAGGACGACTGGCTACCAGCTCCAGATAATAAACCTACTGCTTTAATATTTACAATTTTAACCGTTCCATCCGCATAAGTGATAGTTGCTTTCCCTTCTTTATTTAGATTCAGTGGGTCTGTTTCTATTTTAATTTTGAATGCTTGGCTTTTATTATCAGTGCTTGTGATAATTGCTTGGTATTCGCCAATTGTGAGGGTAAAGGTGAGATTTCCTTTGTCATCTGTTTGGGCAGAAGTTTCAAAAACAGGACCGGAACTTGCGCTCGTTGAAGTTGAAGTCGAAGTTGAAGTTGAAGTTGAAGTTGAAGTTGAAGTTGAAGTTGAAGTTGAAGTTGAAGTTGAGGTCGGATCGGTTGCTCTAATGCTGGCGCTTGTTATACTAGCGTTTGTTGTCGAAGTTGTTTTTGAAAAATACACCATAGCATTGGCAATAGGTGTAGTTCCGTCGGAGGTAATGGTTGCTGATACCTGATAGCTAGCCGGTTGTGCTAGATATAAAGCCATCAGTTCTTCAAAAGGGGAATCTTTTTTTTTCTCGATACAATTGCCGAGGAACAAAAAAAGGGTTATTAGAATGAGTAAATGTTTCTTCATATAAAATCCTTTGTGTGTAAAATAAAGTTATAAAATACCAATTTGGTTGGCTCAGTTTTGATAACAACTGGAAACTTTTGAATTTTCAGAGGGCAATCTGCGGTAACAATTTTCACTTTTGTAGAATCTAAATCTCGAAATTGTGGACAATAATAGGCATTCTTACAATTGTTAATTTTATAACGAATTTATTCAAACTAAATTAAGAGAGAGAACTTGAATGGACAGTAAACTAGTATCCTTTGAAAATCCATTGTCACAATTAAATGCATCGGAAGTAGCTACGGCGAAAACGGGAATTTATGAAGAAGCCCTGAAAATGGGTGAAGAATTGATCAAAAAACCTTTAGCAGGTGGGGGGACTGATAGAATTTTAGTCCAACATTCCAAAGACAGGATGACTGTCTGGGAACGTATCAAAGTTCTCACCGACAAAGAGCCAAATATTTTTTACCAAAACTGGGGTGCGAATTTAGACGGTGCCTCTCTTGTCACTGGAATTCTAAACATCGGCGGAAGAGATGTTGCGATTTATGGGCATGACTTTACTCTTCGCGCTGGTTCGATGGATGCGACTAACGGTAGTAAGCTTGCACGTCTCATCTACATGGCGGGTGAACACGGTATACCGCTTATCGGGATGAATGACTCTGCTGGTGCATTCGTTCCTGCCGGAGTGGGTGGACTTGATGGGTATAGCGAGGCGTTTACCGCTCTTCGTAAAATTTCTGGAAAAGTTCCAAGTGTGATGCTCATGTTTGGGTTTAACGCTGGGGGTGGTTCCTATTTGCCGCGCCAAGGTTCTTTTATGATTCAGTGTGATAATACTTTTTTTGGTCTCACAGGTCCGGGTGTGGTTAAATCCGTGTTAGGCGAAGATATATCGGCTGACGATTTAGGTGGACCAAAAGTGCACGGACAAAGTGGAGTAGTGGACTTAGTTACTCCTGACGAATATGGTTCGCTCAAAACTGCTCTTCGTTTACTTTCTTACTTGCCGGATAACAACGGAGTAAACGCTCCTTTCTTTCCAACTTCTGATCCGATTGATCGTTTTACTTACGAAGAAGATATTTTATTTAAGAAGACATTTAACTCACCAACAGGAATGAACACTCCGTTTGACATTACCCTCTACATGCAACAGATTTGTGACCACGGTGCTTACTTTGAAGTCCAGCCACAAAGAGCGCGTAATATCATTACTGCGTTCGGTCGAATCGGTGGGCATGTAGTAGCATTTCTCGCAAATAACTCTGCGGTTAGTTCAGGTCAGATTGATATAGGGGCGGCTCGTAAGGGAGCGCGTTTTGTAAGATTTGCAAATCTTTACAATATTCCGATGATCTTTTTGGAAGACACAACTGGATTTTTACCTGGTCGTGAACAAGAGGCTGGTGGGATTGTTCTCGAAGGTCGTAAGTTACTGGATTCAATCATTGATCTTCGTACACCGAGAATTACGCTGATTATCCGCAATGCGTTTGGCGGAGCTTATGCGACATTTAACTCATATTTTACGGGAGCCGATGTAGTGTATACTCTTCCAACAGCTAGAATTGCCGTTATGGGTCCTGCTGGAAAAGACTATGTTTACAAAGATGAAATCGGAAAGATTAACAAGACGTATGCGGAGTCAATCAAAAAAGGTGCATCTGAGGCAGAGGCAAAACAAGTTCGTGACGCTGAACTTGCAAAACTTTCTCATCTTTATGAGCAACAATTGATGAATCCAAAAGAAGCACTTTCTCTTGGTTCNNTAAATTATTTAATGAGTCGATACAAAGCAACACCAATGAGTGGTGTACAAAGGGAGTTTGAGTAATGTTTGATATCCAAGGTAACAAAAGTAAATTTCACGAATCCACATCTGAATGGGTTCGTCAGTTTGATCTCACAAGTATAAAATGCCTCATCGTATGTCGTGGTCCCGTTCGTAAAGAAGCGATGGATGTATTCGATGAAATCGGCGTTAAAGAATATGGAATTTTGCTTTCTGAAAAAGACAGTGTCGTTTATCCAATGGCATTCGCGCCCGAGCTTAGAAACTTCCGGTTTATCAACAATATCCACCGTATTTCTGATTACATGGGATCTGGAAAAGAAGAAAAAGATAAAATTATCAAACAGATCATTGATATAGCGGTTAAGAACAATTATACTCATATCTTTGCTGGATACGGGTTCATGGCTGAGGATGCTGAATTCATTGAAGCGATTGAAAACTCCGGTGTGCGATTTATGGGACCTGCTTCGTATGTAGCAAAACAAGCTGGTGCAAAAGATGCCGCGAAGATAATCGCTCGTAGACTCGGAGTATCTGTAACTCCAGGGATTGACAATATCACTGCTCTCACTTTATTAAGAAAAGCTGGGGGCAAAGATGGATTAGCCAAAATNNAATGAAGCAGAAATTGAATCGGAAGAAATTTGGAAAAAATATCCAAAAAACCGAATTCGTTTTAAATACATCGGCGGCGGTGGCGGTAAGGGACAACGTATTATTGGAAATAAATCAGAGGCAAAAGCCGCTGTGATGGAAATTCTAGCTGAGTCAAAAGTGACTGGAGTTGGCTCTAACAGAAACTTTTTAATCGAGTTAAACATTGAAAATACTCGTCACAATGAGATTCAACTCATCGGAAACGGCGAATGGTCGTTAGCCCTTGGAGGACGCGATTGTTCTTTACAAATGCACGAACAAAAACTTTTAGAAATTTCCAATACAAGAGAAATGCTCGAACAAGAAATTGCCGCATCTAAAGATCCAAAGAGAGCAGAAACTCTTCGTGGTGATTTAAAAGTTCTAACTGAAATGGAAGAACAATCGGAACGTTTTGGTGCAGCTGTGAAATTAGATAGCGTGTCAACTTTCGAGTCGATTGTAGAAGGAACCAATCATTTCTTCATGGAAATGAATACTCGTATCCAAGTGGAGCATCGTGTTACAGAGATGGCATACAAATTAAAATTTGTAAACCCATCGAACGCGAATGATTTTTTTATTGTAGAAAGTCTTATTGAGGCTATGGCACTGTTAGCCGTTCATGGAAAACGTGTTCCAAAACCAACTCGTGTTCCAAGAAATATTTCCGGTGCAGAAGTGCGGGTAAATGCGACTAACCAAGCTCTCCAACCACACGCAGGTGGGTTAATTCAAAACTGGTCTAAACCAAGTCAGTATGAAATTCGGGACGACCAAGGAATTGGAATTCGTAATCCTGATACGGGAACATTTATCCACTATCGTTTGGCAGGAGCCTATGATTCGAATATTGCGCTACTTGTAAGTTACGGCGAGTCTAGAAAAGAAAACCTAGAAAGACTCAAAGAAATTATCAAAATAACAGAGCTTCGTGGAAATGATCTCCAAACGAATATGCCAGTGCACTATGGTTTGATTAACTGGATACTTGGACATGACGTGATGTTCAAACCAAACACAAAATTCATGTTATCCTACCTCGCGGCTGTAGGTTCCTTAGCTTCGATTATAAAAGACGTGGATATGGAAATTGTTTGGAAGGAAGCTAGCAAAAAGCAATCCCAAGAAGATGCAGTTCTAGGAAAATTACTTTCTAGAAAGCTAACACTGATTACCCGTCCAATCAAATTACTTTTTGAAAATTCCCATTTGCTTGCAGGATTTCTAGGATACCACAACAATAAGTCTTGGAAGATCGTAAGCGGTAAAGTAGAATTTACCCGTAATCCGCTTGAGTTGTTACATGACATGTACGAATACTTGAATCTAGAAAAAGAAGCAGGCAAAGCACCTTGCGACCAAATCTGGGATCATGATGCGGTAATTTTGGAAGAAGGACTTGCGTTCTACCGTGACTTACAAGCATTATCCGGTAAAAATGAATCGTTTGCGTATTTTGACGATGCACTTCGTAATAACAAAAACCCAGCTCCCGATAAAATCCCATCCGCAGTTTGGGAAAAATGTATGGGCTCGCATGTTGGTTTCCAACTTGGTCTAGATATTCTAAAGATGGTTCCGAAAGTAGGAGAGGCGGCAGGATTTTTCAAAGTGGGAATGAACGAGACGCTCGACGCAGTAGTTCCACCAGAATTTGCAGATGTGGCTAATGTGAATAAGCTCATCAAGTTCCTAGCTCCACCTCCAAAAGCGAAGTCCGATGAAATCATCGCTCCAATGGGCGGGATGTTCTATTCTAAGGAAGCTCCGAACTTGCCTCCGATGATTAAAGTCGGTGACAGGTTTAACGCCGGTCAGCCGCTCTTTATTATTGAAGTCATGAAGATGTTCAATAAAATTGTCGCTCCATTTAGTGGAACTATCGTCAAAGGATTTATGGAAGACTCAGACGGCAAGATCATCGGAAAAGGACAACCTATTTTCAAAGTTGTTCCTGATGAACAAATCGTAGAAGAGTCAGAAGAAGAGATTTTCAACAGGAAGAAAAAAGCTACACTCGCGCTGATTGCTTAGGGTGTTGCGGCGACATTTTACGTGTGGGGGTTGAATAAACGTAGGGGTTGAATATATTCAACCCTACGTTTATTCAACCCATACAATTTGTAACCGCCGCCGCGCTCTCACTATGGTCATGTTTTTTCAAGAAGATAAAAAAACATGACCCCGTTCGATCGCTAACACTCGGAGAAGTTCAACATTAAACCACACAAGGATAAAACCATGAAAAAACTACTAACCATCTTACTGCTCACAATCGCCTTACAAGGTGTAACCGCAGAAGACATTAAAAAAGATTACCTGTCCTACAAATGGGCGAAGTATTCTTTTAACAATTTTTGGATGAAAAACATNNAAACTTTACAAGTCCAAGAAAGACAAAGACGCAATTCCTAAATACGAAGCGGCTATCGACAAGTATCCAACAGGAGAAGTTTATTACAATTATGGGAATAGCCTTGCGAACGTTAAGCGCTATGAAGATTCGATTAAAGCTTATGAAATCGCATTAAAATTAGACCCACCGCGTCCGGAGCTTGCGCTTTATAACATTGCTTGTTCTTATAGTCTTATGAATAAGCCAGATAATGCGTATAAATATTTAGCTAGTGCAGTCGAGCGAGGATACAACGCATTTGAGTATATCAAAAAAGACAGCGATATGGCAAACCTTCGTAAACAACCGGATTGGGAAACCAAACTTAAAGCAATTAAATCTAAAGCGAATTACGACGAGTCTGCGCTAAATGGAATCATCACAGAAGAAGGACCAAGACAACCAGAATACTTTTATCTTTGTAAATCTGGCGTTGCTTTAAATATAGGCGGCTACCAGATTGATTGTGAAGGCAAGGGCTTTGATCGAGGCAAATGGAAGTTAGTCAACGGTGATGTAAAAGTTACCTTCCAAGAAAGATGCACTCCTGAATATGTAGCTACAGCCGCAGAATTAAAAGCCGCCGAGTCTCAACCAATGTATGAAGGTCAGTGTCCTACTGGCAAACCAAAGTTTGTTGGTTGTGCCAAAATAAATCCAAAGGAAAATTATTCCGACAGAAATTTAACCCGTGAGGATGTTCGTGCCATGTTTACTCCGACCAGTGGTGAGTATGTTGCAATGACTTTCGCTAAGTTTAAAGACGGCAAAGAGCCAAAACAATGTGATCCAAACTTCAAACTTAAAGGGTTGAAGGATTATATCGTAGAGTAAGGAAGATTAGCCACTGAGGCACAGAGGCACGGAGGAAAGCTTCGCTGTTGATGGTGCTTTTGTTCAATGACAACTCCTTCCCTTTTCCAATCACTTGATCTCAAATCAACGGGTAAGAACCTTTTACCCCGCGATGGAGAGTTGTTGTTCTACCCCAACTTTTTTAAAGAAGAAGAAAGTGATTTCTTCTTCGAATACTTACTTCACAATGTAAAATGGCAACAAGATAAGATTTGGATGTTTCAAAAGTATGTGGATATTCCAAGACTCAATGCTTGGTATGGTGAGGCTAATAAGAATTATTCGTATTCGGGAATTCCGATGAAGCCAAATCCTTGGTTGCCGCAGTTAGTAGAAATCAAAAATAGAATTGAAACAATTTCAAATGTAAAATTTACAAGTACACTCATTAATCTCTACCGAGATGGAAAAGATAGTGTTGACTGGCACGCAGACGATGAGAGAGAGCTTGGAAAAAATCCTGTGATTGGATCTGTAAGCTTCGGGGAGACGAGAGTTTTTAAACTTCGGCATTTAAAAGATAAGTCACTCAAAACAGATGTTGAACTTACGCATGGAAGTTTTGCGTTGATGCGAGGCGAGACTCAGCATTTTTGGGAGCATAAAATCTCTAAAACGGCGAAGCAAGTGAAGCCGCGGATCAACCTGACTTTTAGAGTGATTCATTCGTAAAAAAGAAACTTTACACCAGACTATCTGAAAAATTAAATCAATAAAGTTATTATATAGGTGAATGTCAGGTAATGTCCAATACAATTAAAATTCAAAATCTTACCAAGTCTTACAATTTTGGTAAAAATAAAATCGAAGTATTAAAAGGAATTAATACTGAGTTGCCGCTTGGAAAATTAATTACTCTGATGGGACCATCTGGTTCAGGAAAGTCTACACTCATGCATATTCTTTCTGGAATCGACAGACCCGAATCAGGAAGTGTATTTTTAAGAGACGAAGAAGTGTCAGCTTATTCGGAGGCAAAAATTACAGATTATAGACGAAACAAGATTGGAATTATTTTCCAGTTTTTTAATCTAATGCCGTATCTTTCGAGTGTGGAAAATGTGTCTTTGCCGCTTTACTTGGCTGGCAAAGGTAAAAAAGAAGCTCATGAACTAGCGCAAGAGTCTCTTTCTCTAGTTGGACTTTCAGAAAGATTTACTCATAAGCCGTATGAGCTTTCTGGTGGAGAACAACAAAGAGTAGCCATTGCTCGTTCGATAGTGAATAGCCCCGAGATTATCTTTGCAGATGAGCCAACTGGAAATTTGGATACAGAAAATTCAAATCGAATTATGGAGTTATTGGTGAACCTTCAAAAAGAACGTGGATTCACGATTATAATGGTAACGCATAACGCTGAAATCGGGGAGATGGGCGATGTTAGGCTCAAAATGAAAGATGGGAGACTTGTTTGAATCATCGTCTAACGTTTCTTTTTCTTGTAGAATACTTTCGAACTCATAAAGTAAAAACTTTATTTTCTCTCTTAGGAATCATTTTGAGTGTGGCTTTATTTGTCACAACTACTTTTAACGGGGAGCGAGCCGAGAAGACACTTGTGGATTTTTCGCTTGGTTATTTTGGAGATAAATTTCATGTCAAAGTAAAAAATCTAAATGATCGAGTAGGCGTAGAGGATTTTGTAATTGAAAAAATTTTCTATGATGAAGACCTTCGATTGATTCAGTCCATTCATCCACGAATTCAAAAATCTATTACCGTATTAAATGAACCTGAGAACATAAGCGTTATTTACCAGGGAATTGATTTTGTGAAAGAAGCTTCTGAATTTAAAAGCCAAATAAAACCTTGCGAAACTTCGGATTGTAAAACAAAAGAAACAAATACTTTTATAAGTAGTGCTTTATATGAAAAGTTAGGTAAGACTAGTTTTAAATTTCTTCATGAAGGAAAAACCTATTTAGTAGAAGATGCACAGGTTTTAGATTCTGAGGGTGGAATTTTTATTTTAGAGGATTTACCTTTTGCGAAAGAGAGATTTGGACTAGTAAATTACAGCTTCTTATTGTTTGTTATACCTGACTTAAACCAGAAAAATCTCACAGTAATCAAGTCTAAACTTAGCCAAATTCATTCCTCATTAGACATGGAAACCGCCGATGAAATTCGAGCTAGAGCGGCTAACGTATTAAAGTCATTTCATTTGAACTTGATTATCATTTCTATGATTTCTGTGCTCATTGCTTTTTTTATGGTTTCCAATACTATGAGTGGAATCTTCATTAACCGCAAAAGAGAATTAGGAGTTTTGCGTTGCCTTGGAACTAGTAGAAGTGAAAATTTATTTTTGTTTCTAATGCAGTCCTTAATTCTTGGAATACTTGGAACTTTTTTTGGGATTCTACTTGGTATATTTTTCTCTAAGTATTCCTTTTTTAATGGAGAATCTACTTTAACCGATATGAACCAGTCTATTTCTTATTCTAGAATTCCTTTGAAGATTGTTCTAGCTAGCTCTGTCATTGGTGTTTTAGGCTCACTCATCTCTGGTCTATTTCCAGCTATTCGTTCTTCTCGGTTGCAGCCAATTACGATTGTGCGCGAAGATCCAAATCTAATCCAAAGTTTCAATTTTAAGTTTGTATTTTATTTTGGATTAGGAATTATACTCATCGCTTATTTACTTTCTAGTATCCGAATGAATTTTTCTGTTCCTGTTTTTGGTCTTCTTACAATTGGAATGATAATCATAGGGCAAACTCTCTGTTTTCCGTATTTGATGGAAAGTTTTATGCGCTTAGTCAATTGGACTTTGGCAAAGATGGATCATACTTTTATAGAAGTGAGAATTGGATTTGAAGAAATAGTCCAGAATGCGACTAAGAATACTCTCACTTCTGCTACTTTGATGTTAGGGGTTTCTCTTATTATCTCCTTGTCTGTGTTAACTGGAAGTTATGAAAAGTCAATTCTAGATTGGACGGAGAGAGAATTTCCATTTGATTATTCTGTGATTAACGTTTCTGATTTGGAAACTGGTACGGATTACGGAGTTCCGGTTTCTCTTACTGATAAACTTACGAAGTTAGAAAATATCGAAGAAGTAGATGTATTTATTTTAAATACAAAAGCGGAAGTGGGTGATAAAATTTTTACTATCCATGCCTATGATATGTTGTTAGCAAAAAAACGAGAAGAGCGAAAAGGAATTTCTACGTATCCTGATATGAATTTTGAAACTGACATATTGGTGTCGGCTAATATGGCTTATCTGAATAAACTCATAGTCGGAGATAAATTAAAAATTAATTCGAATCTTGGTTTAAAAGAATTAAAAATCGCCGGCACTAAAGAGCATTTTTTTTCTGAGAATGGAACTATCATGATGGACTATCGACTTTTTGAAAATCTATTTGGAATTGATTCCTATCGTGCAATTCGAGTCAATCTCCACGACAAAACAAAACGAGAAGATACACTTGCCAAACTCACTGAAATAATTTCCTTTGATCCAAATCTCAAACTCATCAATTCACAAGAACTCAAAGAAATCTATATTGGCGGAGTGAAAAAAGTATTTAAAGTGTTAGAGTCCTTGAAGTATACGGCGGCGGTGATTGCATTTGTTTCTCTTTTTTCTTCGATTCTTTATAATCTCGGAGATAAACTTCGTATCTTTGGAGTCATTCGTTCGATTGGTGCAGGTCAGCTTCAGTTAAATAAAATCGTTTTTGCGGAAAATTTCTTTCTCACTTTTTTTGGAACTTGTATGGGGATTTTATCTTCTTTTCTCTTAAACCCCATTATAATACACGTAATCAATAAGTCAGCCTTTGGTTGGACGTTGTCGGTTGAAATCCCCTATTTTCTTGTATTTTCCTGTTTGTTTTCGATTCCGTTTGTGGCAATGTTTGCAACTCTCTATCCTTTTTTCATGTTAAAAAAATTAAGTTTACGAGAAATCCTTTCTTATGAATGATTCACAATACCGAAAATTAAACTAGCTCTATGTCTGTTTCTAATATAAAAATCCTACAGGATATCGCAAACCAAATCAAAGAAGAAAATGCCCGAGGTCGGGAGAGAATTCCTACGTCTGAAAGTTTAATTAAACGTATGATGACTCT
>DDBL01000174.1:0-2196 GCA_002333425.1 Leptospiraceae bacterium UBA2033 | reverse complement strand
TCCGGTTACCAATCCACCTCAGAGCGTCGTTACATGGATCCTGGTAATAGTAAATGGTCAAAGGCAGTGAACCAATTCTCCATTCGTTTTCTGATCCGCATTCATTTTCGAAAGTATGAATTTGATGTTGTGAAAAAATTAGTCCAGACTTCTAAGATTTCCATGTTGGATGATCTTGTATATATTCGTGACCTTTTGAAAGATCTCGAAAGACAATTGGATAAAGATACCATTCTCAAATACCACTTGGATAAAATTGTGGAGCTAAGACGTATTACCCAAGCCAAGATCAACGTACTCAGAAAAATCCAACAGAGTGCTTAGGGGAGTGCGAGTAGATTAAGTAGTAGGTTATTTCTTCTTGTTTTTTCCCCACCAGTCCCAACTCCTCCGATTTCGATAAATCCAACTTCTCTAATATCGCAAGTGAGTAATGCCGGGACTCCTCCAACAGGAAATCCTATTGTGCGTACTTTTTGAAAACGGAAGTCGAGAAGATTATTTCTAATTTTGCTTAGTTACAAAACGCAAGTTTTTTAACTTGTATTTCTGAATGATTTTTTGCGTATTTAACCGAATTTTTTTTAAATCGATTTTCGTTTCTGCCATTTTGTGGCGAATCATATGTAACTCCCATAACGCAAAATCGTCTTCTTTTTTGTAATCATTAGATGTTTCCATAAGAATCCCCTCCTAAATTTTCGATGCTAACTATTTCTAAAGTATGATAATGATTTTCGAGATTAATCAAATGAATTGCGTTCATTGTTTTTAAATTTACAATATGTCGAAAGTTCCAGGAAACAATTGCATCTAATTTATTTACTGTTGCTGTTGCGATATGAATTGAATCATTGATTTCATTTTTAATAATTTGATTTCTATATTTCTCCGCTAAAGTTAAAACTTCTTCTTCTATTTCAATAACAACCGGAGAAATGGAATCAACTAAAGTGAACATCTTATCTTTCAAATCTTGATTTGTATTGTTTTCAATTTCCTGTAAGATTAAATCTGATACAAAAATTTCATAAGCAGAAATATTATTTTTAATCCATTTGACTGTAACCAATTGCCTAAGTGGTTTTGAAATATCGAAGTATGCAGATAAGATGGAAGTATCTAAAAATAATTTCATTTGAATCAATTGTATTAGAATAGATTGTAATTGTCAAATTCATTTACATTGGCTAACTGTCTGCGGTTTATTTTGAAAATAGAGTAAGCATTCCTCTGTCTCAGTAAAATCAGCACAGTTTACGTTTGAAGCTTTACTTTGCCCCTGTGAAAGATTTGTACATTCATTGCAGCATTCATTTTTAAAATTTCGATTCAAGCTAAATCCACGAAAAATATCTTTCATAGTAAGAAAGTTTTTAGGAAAAAGATTTGCGTAGGTATAAGTGTGGATGACGAAAAGATTTACTCCGTCACTGCCATAGACTATATACCCATTGATTTTCTTTTTTTGTCGATAGCCCATTGTTTTTGCCCAATAACCGTCCAAATTGTAAAACGCGAATTCAGCTTCTTGGTCTAGGTCAGTATAATTTTCTGCCCAAAGTTGTAGGGTTTTTAGAGTTTGGATAAAACCTAACTTTTTGTCTTTCGTTTCTTCAGTTTGTGCATAAACAAAAACTTCCAAGTTGATTCTATCTTCCGTGCTAACAGCAGTTAGAAGTGGTTTTTGTTTGTGATCACCAAAATATTTTTTCAATTCCCAGTGGGTGGGGAGTTCCATACGAAAATTATGGGTTTTAAAGGTATGTGTCATCCTTTCTTTTGCCAAAAGGAAGGCAGAGATGCAGAGATAGAGAATCAGGAGAATTCTTATCTTCATACTTTTTAGTATACTAGAAGACTAGAAAAATGAACAGAAATATTTTTAATTTTTCAAAATTTACTTTTGACTCATAGAAATAGTATTTTTAGGTTGTTATCAAATTGAAATTTTACCTTAATATTTTAGGAAAATTCGCAAACGGAGCATTCAGATGACAAAAATTGCAATTAATGGTTTTGGAAGAATTGGAAGACTAGTACTTCGCGTAGGTTTAGAAGACCCGAACTTAGAGTTTGTGGCAATCAATGACCTTGTAACCCCTGATAATTTAGCTTACCTCTTTAAATATGATTCTACTCATGGAAAATTCAAAGGAACTGTTGAACACGATGCAGAAAATATTATCATCAATG
>DDBL01000022.1 GCA_002333425.1 Leptospiraceae bacterium UBA2033 | reverse complement strand
ATTTTGTGGGTAAGGTTATGGTAAATGAAGAGAGTGGATTGAAACACCAGTGTCGAGTGTAGCGGGTAAAATTGGAGTGATTTCTCTCTTCGTAAATGAAGAGAGTGGATTGAAACTCTTTTCAATCGCTTGGATTTGCAGATAGGGACTATTTCTCTCTTCGTAAATGAAGAGAGTGGATTGAAACACAAAATGCCGATTAGCGATTTACGAAAATACAGACATTTCTCTCTTCGTAAATGAAGAGAGTGGATTGAAACCATTTTGTCGCGCTTCATTTTGCCGTAAAAACTTCATTTCTCTCTTCGTAAATGAAGAGAGTGGATTGAAACGCGGTTCCGAATGCGTTACCTGGAAACGTTAATCTTGATTTCTCTCTTCGTAAATGAAGAGAGTGGATTGAAACATTTCCTGAGTCGGTCGATTTAGAGTATTCAATTATTTCTCTCTTCGTAAATGAAGAGAGTGGATTGAAACTGAAATATTATTCTTTTTAAAATGTTCGGATAGTGCTATTTCTCTCTTCGTAAATGAAGAGAGTGGATTGAAACTTAATCCCGTTACTTATACTAGCGGCATTTCCGAAAATTTCTCTCTTCGTAAATGAAGAGAGTGGATTGAAACGATATTGTGGACTACCTAAAGCGCAAGCATGGGATTATTTCTCTCTTCGTAAATGAAGAGAGTGGATTGAAACTTGTTCTTACTGGGGCGTATAGATTGTTATATACTAATTTCTCTCTTCGTAAATGAAGAGAGTGGATTGAAACTAACCTTATAATTTTTTCTGCAACTTCGTCAGAAATTTCTCTCTTCGTAAATGAAGAGAGTGGATTGAAACTTTAATATTATAGATAGCAATGTTTGACTGATAAAATTTCTCTCTTCGTAAATGAAGAGAGTGGATTGAAACATTTTCTGAATTGATTCTTTCATTTTTCTCACTTGATTTCTCTCTTCGTAAATGAAGAGAGTGGATTGAAACTTTTAGTGCAATAGGTTTGCAAGAATCGAGTAGCGGTTATTTCTCTCTTCGTAAATGAAGAGAGTGGATTGAAACATTATGGTAGCGTTTCAAAAAATTAATACTTCCATTTCTCTCTTCGTAAATGAAGAGAGTGGATTGAAACACCCATTGCGGAGGTGGTTTGGCTTAGTCCTAGACCTTATTTGGGACTGTGTAAAAACAAAAATTTTGCCACAGAGGCACAAAGACACAGAGAGTTTATTGAATTTTTTTCTAAGATATTAAATAAACTTCCTGCGTATCCGTATAATCTTGCAATAACGTCTAATATATTATTAACCTCTGTGACTCAGTGCCTCTGTGGCATATCTTTTTACACAACCCCTGGATTGAAACTTACGAATAATAGCTTGTAGTGTGATTCTAGACATATTTTGGACTGCGGATAAATGGTAGTAACTGCTAGTAAGAGGATGAAAAAGTTTTTTTCATGGGTTGTCCTTTTTTATTCATTTAAAGGCAGTATTCGTATTCTGGATGTTAGTGCATAAAGTTATTTTCTTTAGCCCAATTGAAAATTTCTACGTCGGTCGCATGTATATTTCCAACTTGTGTCCAGTGAATGGATTCAATACCAAATTCTTTAAAATGCTCGATCCAAGCTGGACTGAGGTTCATATCAATCAAAATTTTCATGCGGCGGTAAGTTCGACTTCAAACTCCATGAGTCTCCATGCTGCATAATTTAGAGATTCATAGATATCTTCCAACTCCAAGTAAGGGTAAGCCTTGAGTATTTCTTCATGAGTTTTATTGGAAGCAAGTAGTCCTAGAATCACTCCAACCGTAATTCTCATTCCTCTAATGCAAGGTTTACCACCCATGACTGCTGGATTCAATGTAATTCTAGGAAATTGTTTCATACTTCACCTCTTTCATCGTATTTTAGTTCGCATATTTGGAATTGCAAGTCGTTTTCGCTTGTTGTAGTAGTGGTCACTTCGATACAAAATTTTCAGCCAAGCCTTCTAAAAGAGAAGAAGTCAATACTTGGTATCTTGCATTTCCCTTGAACTTCTTTTTTGATTGCTTAGCCTTGCTTTTGGAAATTCCAAAAAGGAAGAGAAAAGGGACAAAAAAGCAATAAGAAAGCAAGTTGATGCATCGTAAAATCAAATCAGATTGAAAATCTTAATTTCCACCCTGCGACGAGAATAGAATTTGGAAAACTGAATGCCCAAAAACCGCATTTCTCTGTGACTCTGTGTCTCCGTGGCAATGCTTTTACACAGTCTATACCCACGCCCAAATATAGAATCCTGTCACAAAAATTTTCTTGCCAAATAGCCAAGGAAATCTACTTACTCTATAGGTAGACATAATATGAGAGTTTCCAGCCGTCGTAAAAAACAAGATCCCAAAGGGAATTCCCAAAATCCATTTGAAACAAAAGCACTCGTTGTCATAGAGCAGACCAAAGTGAGAAAGAAATACATCCAAGGCTGTAAAAGGACAATCAAAGACTTAGAAAAAGCAAAACAAGAATGGGAAGAATACCAAAGTGTCGATGTTCCAAGTTACGAAAAATGGTACAACCAGAATTTTGGTTCTGATTTATCCCAAATCCGCGAAGCACATCAAAAAGCTATCGACCTCAATTCAACACTCCAAGAAATTCGCCACTGGATCATGAAAAAAGACATTTCTCCCTACGAAGCCTATAAGCTGGTTATGGATAGAAAAGCAAATCCAGAGAAATACCGACTCTTAGACGAAGAAGAGGAAGCAAGACAAAGAGAACAAAAACGCAAATGGAAAGATAAATACGGCAGAGACTTCTTTGGTGAAGATGAAAATTTTGATAACGAAGAGGACGAAGAAGAAGAATTCTTTGGGAATAACAGAGAGCCTTCCGAAGAAGAACTCAAAATGATGTTTGAATTTTTTATCCAAGCAAACCCATCTATCAAAAGTAAAATGAAGGATAAAGGTTTCTATGACTTTATGTTTGAGAGATTCAAAGAAGATGTCCTTGGCAGAAAAAAGACTGACTCTGAATCGAACAACGAATCAGGGAAAACTACAGCAGAAGACCGTATCAAAAATATCTATCGAATTCTAGTTCGAAAACTTCATCCAGATTTTCAAACTGAAATTACGCCCCATATGCAATCTCTCTGGCATGAAGTACAATCCGCTTATAAGGCGAAGGATTTGGAAAGGTTAGAAACAATTCTTGCCATTTCCAATATCCAAACAGGAGATTTTTCTGAGGAAATCAGTGTATCTCAAATTTTAAACGTTCAATCCGAATACAAAAATCAATTAAAATCTCTCCGCGCCCAAATCCGAAAGGCAAGAAAAAGAGTAGAATGGGGATTTTCAAAAATCACCAACACACAACCGCTTTCCAAAAAAATCAAAACAGACTTAAAACTCGAACTAAACCAACACCTATTTCATATCCAACAATTCGAAAAACAACTTCAAGCCTGGTCAAAACCAATGGTAAGAGTTTCTAAGAACCGATACATATATGTCTAGAATTATCGTAACTACTCAGTGTGGTTTGCCACAGAGGCACAAAGACACAGAGAATAGAGAATAGAGAATAGAGAATAATGGGATTGCGCTATTTTTNNCTTTTTTATACTGAGTAGTTACGAATTATTTTATCTTTTATCGGTGTTTATCGGTGGTAATCTTTAAATTTCAATAGATGTAAAACCTAAAGTAGAATCTAAAATATTTACTTGACTCAAAAAAAGACCTTAATATTATCTCTGCATCTATTGAAAAATCTAACTAAGCTGGTATTTTGCTTTGAAAAAAACTGAAACAGAAATCAAAGAAATCGTTCAAGACGCCGTAAATCAAAACAATATTTTAAGCATGAAAACTTATCTTTTAAGTGACTATGGGGAAAATATTTTAAAAATCATAGCTTCTACCATTCTTGAAAAATTCAATAGAATAGATCTAATGGAAATATCCTACTCTTCCGCCAAAGAACTAGTAATCAATGCAACAAAAGCAAATTTAAAAAGAGTTATGTACAAAGAACTCGGTTTGGATATTACAAACCCAGATGACTACAACAAAGGTCTAGATCAATTTAAAGACAACTTAACAGAAGATAAAATTAGCACTTACAAACATTTCTTCAAAAAATATGATTTGCCTGTAACCGCTACATTCTATTACACAAAAGATGTTCTAAATATCAAAGTCAAAAACAACTTTCCTTTACTACCTATCGAAGAAGAGAGAATCCGAGACAAATTTCAAAAAGCTACTAGTTTCTCAAGTTTGATTGACTTCTTTATGGAATATGGAGACAGCACAGAAGGAGCTGGTATGGGAATTACTATGGTTGGAATTTTACTTGACCAATCAGGAATTAGCAAACACAGCTTTAGCCTCTACTCAAGCGACAAGTACCAAGAGACAGTGGCTAAGATCGAAATTCCGCTCCATGATGATTATATTTCTAAAAGAGAAATGTTCCAGCGCGAACTAAAAGAAAAGGGCATTACAGCAGAAGAATTTAGAAAATCTTTTTCTTACAATTACAAACAATTCGGCAAACTTAACCAAGACTAGTTCAGTATATTCCTATGCGAGCAATGCTGTTAAGTTAATAGTAAGTTTCGCAGTCACCTCGGACTGCTTCATCGTGAGAGGTCTATATCCCAAAAATAATATTAGATTTTAACTTGCCGTATGCAATATCGTTTTGCAATGTTTGTAATTTAGAGGTTTTCCATGCAATTTTTTTCCTTACTATTTTTTCTTTGTTTTTTATTTCTAAACCTTTCCCTACTTTCTCAAAATACAATTGAGCTATCCGAAAAAGAAAAACTCACCAAAGAAAAAAAAGATTTCAAACGCGAAAAAGAAATCTTTCAAAAAGAAAAAGAAGATTTTGAAAAAACAAAAAAGTTAGAAGTTAAATCAGAAGAGACAGAAACGAAAGAAGAAGATTTTTTTAAGTTAGAAGAAGATATTTCCATTGTATCAAAACGTGTTGGACAATCGGAAAGTGTAAGTAAAACCTCCGCCATCGTATCCGTATACAATCGTCAAAAAATTTCCGACTCAGGAGCACGTAACCTAGCAGATATTTTAAAACAAACTCCCGGTGTAGAAATATCTTACGATCAATTTGGATCTTACAAAGTAGCGTTTCGCGGAGTGTTATCTAGATCGGGAGTATTAATGCTGTTAGACGGTCATCGAATTAATAATTTTTATGACGGTTCTACTTTTTTAGATATCAGAGCAGACGCTATCGAAAAAGTAGAAATCATCCGAGGTCCCGGTTCTTCCATCCATGGAACTAACGCATTTGTAGGAGTGATAAACGTGATTACCCGCAGTTCCTCAAAAGGAGATAAGTCTGGTGGGCATATATCGAGTAGACTCGGACAACACAACACATTCGAGCCAACCGCTTACTACAATTTAAAGATGGGTGGAGGCTGGAATTTAAGTACCTATGTTGGTCACTACGAATCCACAAGACCCCAAGTTCATCTCAAACACGATAGTTCCTGCACAGAAAGTCGGTTAACCTCTTCCGGGTGTAATGCTACTACAATCGCACTACCATACGCATACTACAACAAAACCAATGACCGAAAAAAACAAACAAACCTTTTTATCAGTGCAAATAAAGGAGATACTTTTTATATCAAAGGAAAAATGATCCGAGAAGAAAGAGGTCCTAATGTTGGAGAATTAGGGATATTAACCCCAAACTCCCAGTTGGGTTTCACACTATTAACCGCAGATATTGGTACAAAAAAAATTGTCATTTCAGAAAAAATTTCCCTCAGTGCAAGACTCTATGGAGACACCTACCTAAGACGAGACGAAATCGAAGTAGAAAGAAAAGATTTTTTATCTCACCCTGGTGTAAGTGCAATGAAACAATCTGGTTATAAATACCAAACTACAGGAATTGAAACAATCCTTGAATACAACCCCATTTCACAACTTTCCATTTTGTTAGGTGTACAAATGGAAAAATTAAATTACAAAGACGCTTACAGTAAACAAAATTATATTGGGGAGAACACGACCACACTCTACCCTGCTTTTTATGATTACGATAATCTAAATACTGATTTGAATGATACAGCTCTACAATATTTCACAACTGGAAAAGCTCCTCTTTCAGATCCTGATAATTTTAGACGTGGTAAAAATAAATCTAGAAATATTCGAGCAGAGTTCATCCAATTACAATGGGAGCCATTAAAATGGCTTTCTATTACAGCAGGCGTTAGGCGCGATACCTATTCCGATTTTGGAAGTACGATAAATCCCAAAACTGGATTAGTAATTACACCCTTCGAAAAAACGAAATTTGGAACACTCGCATTTAAAGTTCTTTATGGATCAGCATTTCGTGCCCCAACATTTCAAGAACTCTACGATAAAAACCAAGCCTACCAAGTAGGAGGAGTTTTTGGAAATAACACACAAAGATTACAATCCATTGGAACTAGAGATGGTGGAGATTCAAATCCAGTAATGAATCCAAATATGTTAGAGATAAATAACGACGGCTCTGTGACAGTGCAAGAAACTGGAATTGGTGGAAAATTATCCGACGCCGAAATTTTATATGAATACATCCAAACCTTTACTACAGGTCCTGTTTTTCCTAAAGTGTCGAATCGAATTCTTATGCCTTAATATTTTTAAATTCTACACTGAGTAAAGAAAAGTCATCCATCAAAGAGCCACGTTTTTCGATAACAACATAAACCTGGTGGATATCCCCTTTTGCCTCTTCAATACATCTCAAAAACAAACTATCATCCGAGTTAATTTCTCTTGTGTTTGTTTCGGTTATAGTTAGCAAAATATCATCTTTACCATCAGAGCCAAATAACAATATGTCGTCCTTTTCAAATTGGATACTGCTTATCTTCAAATTATTATTGTGAATTTTTTCGTAAGCAAAACTTTCTCCAATTTTCTGGTTCACCGCATCCTCTACTAAAAAACTTGCTTTCCCGTCTCTATAAAGTACGGGAGCGGGATGTCCGGCATTTAAAGCAAATAAATGTCCCTTTTGATCATCTAATAAAGCTAAAATACAAGAAACACTCATAGTTCCTTGCATAGAATAAAAAACTTTTACAAGTTCAATATAACAATCCTCTAACCATTCTGCTGGAGTAATTGTTTGTAAAAGATTTCCTGAATATTGAGTGCGATTTAGAATAGAACGAATCACAGAACCAAATATCAATGCACCACCAGCACCTTGCATAGATTTTCCCATTGCATCTGCATTACATAGAAAACGGAAATCTTTATTTTGTAAACTCAGTGTGTCGCATAATATGAAGTCACCGCCAATCTGAGCAGAGGATTTACGAAATTCAAATTTCATTTTCTGATTTAGAATATATTCTATTTTAACATTACCATTTTCTATAAAGTTTCCAATGAGAGGCTGAAGAAGATTAGCCGTTAGATAATAATCTCCTTTTTTCTGTTCATGTAAAACATTTTGAAGTTCTCTTGTTCGCTCTTCTACTTTTTTCTCAAGGTTTAAATTCAATTCTTGAAGAGAGGAACTATAAGTTTTAATACTTACTCGCATTTCATCAAATGCATCTGCCAAAAGACCAATCTCATCACTCGACAGAACTTCAATTTTATAATCAAAGTTTTTATTTTGCATTTCCTCTGTAGCATTTTTTAAATTTAGAATGGGAGTAGAAAAGTGGAGCGAAAAACGAATGCTAATAAAAACTCCCATAAGACTAAATGCGATAATCATCACAATAGCGATAAACACAGTTTTGTATAAAGAAAGATTCAAATATTTAGTAGTCAGACCAATTCTAAGTTTGGCAATCGTTTTGTCCCCTGCTTTCACATGAGAGAGAACATCGATACACTCCATTTTATTGTGTTCGATCATACGAATTTCCATGTTCTGAACGTTCCCATCTTCTTCGGCACGTAACTCAGAGATCACATAATCTGATGAGCTAGCACCATTTTGGGCAGTTTTATCGCGGCTAACAATCACTTTACCATCATCACTTTCCAAAATTACATATACGATTTCAATATCGTTTTCAACTAACTCGGCAGCCCCTCTTTCCACCTCAGAAAAATTAAAACTAGCAATTAAATTTTCGGAAACAAGCGCCATACTTCTTGTAATCATAACACCACGTTTCACAAGAGAACGTTTTAATTGAGAAAGAAGTATCATTGTAAAAAAAATGCTAGATATGGTAAGCAATAAAATCACTATAAAATAGATAGTGATCGTTAACTTACTTTTAATACTTTTACTATCCCTAAAAAGGGAGGATATCCAAGGAATCGTTTTCATATAGTGTTACACATTCAGTATTTTTCTAGGATGAGGATACAATCTTGTACTGACAAGGATTTTTTCCTTGCCATAACTATTTAGAATCATTTTTATTGATTAAACTATTTCCAATAACGAAACCAAATTGAAAAAATTATTTCTAACCATCCTAGCTCTATTTTTAGCAAACCTTTCTCTTTTTTCAGAAGAGTTTAATATTATTTATTTTGACCCAGATGGAAATTTAAGAAACATCACTAGTTTACAATCAGAAGGAAATAAATATTTCCAATCTCTATCCCCTGACATGAACTTCTGGGTGATTGCAAGTGAACAAATCTTAAACACAGAAGTAGAAAGACTCAAACCACAATTTATGATTGTACAATCATTGTATTATTCGCGACAAAAAGGAAGTCTAGGTTTAAAACCACACTTTATTTTTTTAACAAAAGAGAATCATTTATACCAAAAAAAATTATCACCATGAATCCCGATATTAAATTCATAGAAGATCTAGACAAAAAAGTAATCGCCTCTGCTCTACCAAAAGAAATTACAAAAGAATTGGCTGGTGGAGTGGAAAGAAATTGGAAAATTCTAACTGTTCCAAAAGATATGGACGCTCTTATGGCTATAAAATTTAAACAAGCAGACGCAGCCCTAGTCGCAGAAAATAGTCTAGAGTCTTTTAAAAAAATAGATCCAACTGATTCGCAAAATATTAATTCCGTATTTACTACCAAAAGTATTTTTATGCCTCTTGGTGTTTCAACCAAATTTACAACGAACAAAGATCTAATAAATAAATTGACTGAGTCTATCAAAAAAATTAAAAATGATCCTGCAGGGTCAACGTTTATGCAAATGATGAATTTTGATGATACTTCCGATAATAAAAAAATCTTAGGTGGTGTACCTTAATATGAGAATGCGCTATTTTTTATTGTTTATTATACTTGTATTCATTCACTGCCAATCCCCTGTTCGTGTGCTAGAAGAAATGAAATTTCAACCTGGCAAAAAAAGAGTTTTTATCTTAATCTCAGAACAAATTTCGAGCTTTGAAGTTGTCAAAAATTCATTTATGGAAGAAGGAAAAAATGATTATCAATTTCTTTCTTTGAACCTAGATGGAAATTACGATGACATTGATAAATTACCTGCACAAATAAAAAAACTCAACCCTGATTTGATTTTATGTATTGGTTCCAAATCCCTAGAAAGTGTGGCAGGAAAAGTAACGGATATTCCAATTTTATTTGCAATGGTTTTGGACTATCAAAAATTTCAACCGGAGAAGTATGAAAATATCGCAGGGGTTTCCCTAAATATTCCCGCAGAAACTATTTTTTATAATTTCAAAAATTACTTTGGTGAAATCAATAACTTTGGAGTTATGTCAAGCCGTGATCATATTTCTACTCTAAAAGAAAATAGAGACAGACTACAAAGAGCAAACATAAATATTTCCATTCGCGAAACAGATGATCCAGAAGATGTCCCAATCAAATACCAATCTCTTAAAAAATCTGTGCAAGCTTTTTGGATGATTCCAGATCCAAAAGTAATTACTGAAGAGAGTTTTTTATTTCTTGTAGACAATACCATTTCTGACAAAAAAAGTTTTATCGTATATTCAGAAAAATTTGTAAAAGCGGGAGCATTGTTTAGCACCTCTCCCAACTACTCTACTATTGGATCACAACTTGCTATCAAGTCACAACAAATCCTAGAAGATAGACAAAAACCCGCACAAGTTGGAATATCTCCTATCATCGGAACATTTCTAACTGTAAACAAAACTACCATGAAAAAGTTAGGTTTGGATATAAGAATGGATGGAATCGATCAAGTTTTTGAATAGTTCTTGGGTTAAATACAAATCTATTTGATTTTTTAAATTTACCAAAACAAGGAATTAGTGAATGTTTATATTGAGTTATAAAAAATTTATTTCTGAATTATCTAAACAAAACCAAAACTCCAAAAAAAATTGGACAGAGGTTACTATGAATTTGCCGCTTTTTTTATATTTAAGTTTTTTACTAGTTTTGCAAATTCCAATTTATGCAAATGACACAGAAAAGACAAATTCATACTTTCAAAAAGTGCGCGAAAACCAAGCAATGCTGACTGCTTTTTTTAATGGAATGCCTAAGGGTGGTGACTTACACCATCACTTTAGCGGATCAGTTTACGCCGAAACCTATTTTGATGTAGCTGTAAAAAAGAATTTCTACATTAACCTAGAAACGGGGGATTCCTTCCAAGATATTCCACAAAACCTAACCAATGATCCCAATATTAAACCAATCAATTCCTTTATAGAGGAAAAGGGTTATTTGCCGGTAAAACTCAAATTAATTTCTCTTTGGTCAATCAAAGACTTCAAAGAAACCCAACAAACCCCAGATAAACATTTTTTTGAAGCATTCAGAAAATTTGGTCCGCTAATAAAAGGAAATGAAGATACTTTTCTAAAAGAAATTAAAAGAAGAGCAATAGTAGAAAATGTACAGTACATAGAAACAATGTTTCTTCGTCCCGACTATGACAAAAAAGATCCAAAACTTGCCACATTCAATGAAAAATACTTTCCAAGTTTATTAAAAATACAAGAAGAAAAATCAGAAGAAAAACTAACTCACCTTTTTGATGAAATGCTAAACTATCTAACCGTTGATATGCAATACAACGAGTCAGCAAAAAATTTTGCGAGTAAAATTGCGATTATCCACAACAAATCAAAACTCGCAGAAGATGAAGAAAAACTTCTAATCACAAGATACCAAAATTATATTACAAGAACAGATATTCCCACAGAAGTATTTGTTCAGATATTTCTCTCTTTTCAATCAGACAAATTTTCCAACTTAATTGTCGGAACCAATATAGTCGGACCAGAAGACAATCCAAATGCAATGAGAGACTATTGGCTTCACATGAAAATGTTTCAATACTTTCATAAAAAATTTCCAGACTTAAAATACTCACTTCACGCTGGAGAATTATCAGTCGGAATCGTTCCACCAGAAGATTTATCCTGGCATATCAACTCTGCTTTGTTTGACGCCGAAGCAAATCGAATCGGTCATGGGGTAGATATTTCGTATGAAACAGATTGTTACTCCCTTTTAAATCATATGAAAAATAAACAAATTCCTGTAGAAATTAACATGTTAAGTAATGAATTTATACTTGGAATTAAAAACGACTTTCATCCTTTTATGCTCTACCACAAATCTGGTGTTCCAATCGTAATTACAAGTGATGATATGGGAGTGCTACGAACTAGTTTTACAGAACAATTTGCTATATTAGCAAAACGTTATAAAGAAATTTCGTACAAAGACATTAAAGGTTTCATTTACAATAGTGTCCAATTTAGCTTTTTAAATAAAAAGGAAAAAAAGAAGTTAAGAAAAACTCTCGACAAAGAATTTCTCAAATTTGAAAAAAGAATTGCGGAGTTAGAATAACAAGAATTAGCCATGTATTTCTAGTTCAAACTTACTTTGTTTCCATATGAAACACGCCAGACCAGTTAGATGGCGGTGGATTTTTTTGAAATACTTCACAGCGTTGAATAAAAATTTCAGATACAGTGTCTTGTTGTTTTTGGTTTTTTGCTTCTTGGAATTTTAGAGAAGCACTTTCCCATTTTCTATCTAGATAAAACTCTAATCCTTCGTGAAATAAATCAATCCATGAGAGCGTATTAGAACTAACGTCTTCTTTTTTGCAAATCAATTCGTAGATAGAGGTGGATTCTAATTTACCTTTTACAGAAACAATATCAATTTTTCTTGTAACCATAAAATTTTTTACTTCTTCGTAAACTGCTTGAGTAATTAATATTTCAGTTCCATAAAATTTATTTAAACCTTCCATTCTACTAGCTAGATTTACACCATCCCCAATGGCGGTATAATTCATTCTACTACTAGACCCAAAATTTCCGACAATCACCTCACCTGCGTGAATTCCAATTCTTTGTTTCAGGACAGGTTTATTCTCTCTTGCCCACTTTTCACCGAATACAATTAGACTCTCCTTTACAGCAAGAGCCGCACGACACGCAAACAGGGAATGGTCTTCGAGCTTTCTAGGTGCTCCCCAAAAAGCCATAATAGAGTCTCCGATGTATTTATCAATAGTGCCTTTGTGCTCTAAAATTTTCTGGCTACATGTTTCAAAGTATTCACTTAAAAGTTCTGCCAATTCTTCTGGAGAAAGTTTTTCAGAAACAGAAGTAAATCCCACAATGTCTGAAAAATACATTGTAATTTTTTTTCGTTCTCCACCTGGAACCGCTCAATGCTGTCAAGTTAAGNNTCCTTAATTGTACAGCATTGGGAACCGCTTCTCGTCCTAAAAAAATCAATTCGCGTACAACTTCACTCGGAACATATTTTTGAAACGACCTGAGTCCTTGTTTCATTCCAAGAAAGGATACGCCCATATTATCCACTTCTCTGATAAAAGAGTGGATCTCCTTTTCTGAATTCATTTCAAATTTTTTGACTAGTTTCATTTCTTCTTCTAAGAGTAACAATGGCTCTGAAATTCTTCTAGCAAATAAAAGACCTGCCGCCACCGAAAAAACCATAAGCACAAGGGAGATAATCCAAATTAGCCGGTTATTTTGTTTGATAAGATATACATAATCATCTTCAGGAACAACGATTCCAATCATCCAATCAAAATCTTTACTTTGGAGTGCAAGATACATATTCATCATTGTCTTACCATCCGAGTCAGAGAAAAAAAATACTGGTTGTTTTTTTAGATCACTCCAACTTTTGTTCACAGCTAGTTTACGAAAATTTTCAATCGATCGAACAATTTCAAAATCTTCCTGATCCGATTTTTTTTCATCCATCCCATGATAGATTTCATCCATTCGGAAAGGATGGGCTATGACTTCTTTCTTATTATTTATAAAAAAAGCTTTTCCCGTTTTTCCAATCTTCTGCTCACCTAAAAAATAAGATAGAGTTTTCATCCCAACATCTAAACCGAAAACTCCTTCTAATTTTTTGTCTGCATAAATTGGGTTACTGTGTGTTAGCCCCGGAACATTTTCCGGCAGAAACATATAAATATCAGTCCATACATGATCTTTTTTCTTTACAGCTTCCATGTACCAAGGACGATTTCTAGGATCATAATAATCTAAACTTTCGATTTTAATTCTTGGGTGAATTTTATAATACTCTTGGTTTTCGTGTTTCCACGCATTGATAAACTTTCCATTCTCTTTGTACATATAGTTTTCACTAATTGTTCCATCCTTTCGCCTCTCAAAACTTAAAAAACGTCCATCCTTTTCATTCCCATAGTAAACAGAGTCCACTTGCGAATTTGCATTTAGAATACTTCTAAAATATCTATTTAAAGATTCTCTTTTACTTTCATGCAAAGGATCAGTCTTCATCATAAACTCAGAAATTTCAGAGCTAATCGTAGCTACTTGCATATGGGAAAGAGTTCTGTCTATGATATGTGAGCTTATATTCTCCATCAGTTCTTCTGAAAGTAGATAAGTCGTACGCTGAATTCCCACATACGAAATAAAACTAATGAACCCACCCGAAAGAAGGATAATCGTAGCTGCAAAACCTACAAGACTGACTTTGATAGTGATCTTCATGTTTACCAGAAACCCTTCTACTTACACATAGTCAATCAAAGGAGTCTAGAAACCGCATTTCTCTGCGACTCTGTGCCTCCGTGGCAATGCTTTTACACAACACCACAGTCACGGCAAGTTATTTCAGATTGCCTCCTTTTTAGCTACTCAGACTATGGCATGGAAGGAGCAAGGAAAGGTAGATGGAGAAAGAAAAACTTCAAGCAATTGCAAACTTAGCAAAACTGAGATTTGAAGAATCCCAATTAGATGGGATGCTAACAGACTTCAACAAAATCATGTCGTATGTAGATAAGGTAACAGAGTTAGACACAAAAAGTGTGACCGAAGAAGAAATCTACGAGTGGTCAGAAAACAAAGTTCGTCCCGATATTCTAGGCGACTCGATGACAAGAGATGAAATCGCAAAAATCGCGCCCAAATTTGAAAATGGGTACATTGTAGTTCCGAGGGTAATCGAAACATGATCTTTAAAACATATTCCGAAATCAAACAAGCATTAAATGAAAATAAAATTACATCTACTGAGCTTTGTAACAGCTACTTAAAAAGAATCGAAGAAACTGATTCAAAAATAAAAGCTTTTTTATACTTAAACAAATCTAGAATTTTAGAAGAAGCGGCTAATTCTGACAGCCGCCGAAAAACAGGAAAACAACTTTCGGAATTTGATGGAATTCCAATTGGAATCAAAGACAATATTTGTATCAAAGGAGAAAGAGTCTCCTGTGGTTCAAAAATTTTAGAAAACTTCGTTTCGCCATACGATGCAACTGCGATTGTAAAACTTAGAGAAAAAGGATTTATCTTTTTTCCAGGACTCAACATGGACGAGTTTGCGATGGGTTCTTCTACTGAAAATTCCGCTTACCAAGTTACAAAAAATCCATTTGACACAACTAGAATTCCAGGTGGTTCTAGTGGCGGCTCTGCTGCTGCTGTGGCTGCTTCTATGCTTCCTATAGCACTTGGATCAGATACTGGAGGCTCCATTCGTCAACCTGCATCCCTTTGTGGAGTATACGGATTAAAACCTACTTATGGAAGAGTATCTCGTTACGGCTTAGTGGCATATGCCTCAAGTCTTGATCAAATCGGTCCATTTTCAAACGACCCTCAGGGAATCATTGACGTATTATCGGTATTATCCGGTCAAGACTCACACGACAGCACTGCTTCCGGCAAAGAACCATTTTCCGCTAAAGAATTAGCCCAAACAGATCTAAGCAAATTAAAAATTGGAATCATGGCAAACGAAGGTGCAGAGTGGGAAGAAGATGTAAAAAATAAATTTCACCGTGTAATTGATATTTTGCGCTCTAAGGGTGCAGAGATTGTAGAGCTTGACTTTAGCATCCATTCTTATTCTATTCCGATTTACTATATCATTGCAACTGCGGAATGTTCGTCTAACTTGTCTAGGTTTGATGGAGTTCGTTATGGTTATAGAACAGAAGATCCTAAGAAGTTAGAAGATGTTTATATTGAATCAAGAAGTAAAGGTTTTGGAAGTGAAGTAAAACGTAGAATTTTACTTGGAACTTTTTCTCTCTCTTCTGGATACTATGAAGCATATTATGGTCAGGCGCAAAAAGCAAGAGTTCTGATTAAACGTAGTTATGCGGAGTATTTCAAAAAAGTAGATTTTATTTTACAACCAACCTCCCCTACTACTGCATTTAAAGTAGGAGAAAAAACAAAAGATCCAGTTCAAATGTACAAAGCGGATGTTCTGACAACTAGCGTAAACCTAGCTGGTCTTCCTGCGATTAGTGTTCCTGCTGGTGTGGATAAGAACGGTTTGCCGATAGGACTTCAAGTTACTGCAAATAAGTTTGAAGAAGGAAAGTTACTCTCTTTTATTTCAGAAATCGCAAAACTAGAAGACTGTAAAGTAAAACTACCGGAGATTATTCAATGAGTGATCTCACCAAAAGAGTAATTCCCTGCCTAGACGTAAAAGGTGGACGAGTCGTCAAAGGAATCCAATTTGTAGACCTAAGAGACGCAGGGGATCCAGTAGAATGTGCAATTGCCTATGAAGAGCATAAAGCAGATGAACTTTGTTTTTTAGATATTACAGCCTCAAGCGATAGAAGAGAAATTTTGATTCACTTAGTAGAATCTGTTGCAAGTAAAATTTTCATTCCGTTCACAGTCGGTGGCGGCATAAACTCAGTAGCCACAGTGCGAGAAGTTTTAGTGCGTGGAGCTGATAAAGTATCAATCAACACAGCAGCATTTGAAAATCCGAAACTTCTAAAAGATGCAAGTGAAATTTTTGGCTCTCAGTGTATTGTTTGTGCGATTGACGCAAAATTTCACCCCGAAAGAAAACGCCATGAAGTATTTCTACATGGCGGAAGAACTGAAACTGGTCGTGAAGTACTAGACTGGGCAAGTGAAGCGGCAACTATGGGTGCAGGCGAAATACTATTAACCTCAATGGATAGAGACGGAACCAAAGATGGATTTGATATTCCTTTACTCAAATGTATCACTTCCAATTTACAAATTCCTGTGATTGCAAGTGGTGGTGCTGGAAATGCAGAGCATCTAGTGGAAGCCATTTTACGTGGTGGGGCAGATGCGGTACTTGCCGCTTCGATTTTTCATTTTAAAGAACAATCAATTCTAGAAGTAAAGACTAGCATGAAAGAAATGGGTATTCCAGTTCGACTATGATTTCGTTTGGTCTTATTGACATTGTAATCATAGTTTTATTTCTTCTTTTTTCCTTTTTCATTCCTTATCTATTTTCAAAAAAAGAATCTACCATTAAAGGACATTTCCAAGCAAGTGGTAAACTTTCCTGGTTTGTATCAGGAACTGCAATGGTCGCGACCACTTTTGCGGCAGACACACCGTTAGCCGTTACAGAGCTTGTCGCAAAATATGGAATATCCGGAAACTGGCTTTGGTGGTATGGTTCGATTAGCTCCATTGTCACTGTTTACTTCTTTGCCCCTCTTTGGAAAAAGTCAGGAGTTCTTACGGATGTAGAACTTGTTCATCTTCGATATTGTGGGAAAGGCTCGGATATACTTCGAATTTTTAAATCCATTTATCTTGGCTTTTTTATGAATGTATTAATTCTAGCTTGGGTGAATCTTGCGATGCTAAAAGTTACGGAAGTTCTAATTCCAAATCTTTCCGCCCAGTTAGTTGTAAGCGGATTATTCCTATTTGCCTTTTTGTATACGGCTTACATGGGATTAAATGGAATTTCGATTGCAGATACATTCCAATTTTTCTTCGCTATGTTCGGCTGTATCGTACTTGCCTACTTCATTTTATCCATTCCAGAAGTAGGAGGAATTACAGGACTCAAAGAAAAACTTCCCGCTTCTTATTTTAACTTTATTCCTGATTTTGAGAATCCTTCTTCCAAAGATTTTTCAGTGGAATCCTTTTTACTATTTATCGGAATCATCTGGTGGTCTAGTTGGTATCCGGGTGCTGAGCCTGGTGGGGGAGGATACATTGCTCAGAGAATCCTTGCGGCTAAGAACGTGAAATCGTCAATGCTTGCGTCTCTCTGGTTTACGATTGCACATTATTTCGTTCGCCCCTGGCCTTGGATTTTAGTCGCACTTTCTAGTGTAGTTTTATTTCCCGATATACTTCCTGATGATAAAGGAAAAGGTTATGTGTTAGTAATGACTAAGGGTGATTTGCCGCAAGGACTACTTGGACTTATGATTGCAGTGTTTATGGCAGCATATCTTTCGACTATCGCAACTCACTTGAACTGGGGATCTTCTTATTTAATCAACGACTTATACAAACCTTACTTAGCAAAAAAAAGAACCGACAGACATCATCTGAGAATCAGTAAAGTTTTTCAAATACTCATGATGTTAGTTTCCTTACTCATTTCTTTTTATTTCATCAAAACCATTTCGGGAGTTTGGCAATTTTTATTGGAATGTGGGGCTGGAGTTGGAATCGTTTTAATCTTGCGCTGGTACATTCCAAGGCTAAATGCATGGTCGGAATTAACAGGATTTATTGCACCAGTTGCATTTTACTCTATCTCACGTTTGGCTTTTAACTTAACATCTCCCTATTCTGTTTTATTTACAGTTGGTGGAGTAATTCTATCTGTGATTCTAATTACATTTTTGACACCACGAGTAGACTTCGAAACACTAAAAGAATTTTACACGCGAGTCAGTCCACCCGGACTATTCTGGAAACTCTGGGCAAAGAAAAATAATGTTCCACAACAAGAGTTTGAAATTAGCCTACTCCATTCTTTTGTACTTAGCCTAACAGGTATTATCCTCATTTTCAGTGGATTATTTAGCTTAGGCAACTGGATACTGGGAAACTACAATTCTCTTGTGATGAGCATTTCTCTTTTAGTATTTTCCATCGTTCTAACCTATCATTTATTCCCTAGACACTTAGATGAAAATTCCTCAAATCTAGAAAAATAGTAACTACTCAGTGCGGTTTGCCACAGAGGCACCGAGGCACAGAGAAGAATGGGATTGCGCTATTTTTATTACTATTCATCGAATTAAAGAGAGCTAATGAAAAATTTGGATTCAATTTTTATATTTTAGTATAATAATAACTAAGACTAAATTACTTAAATAGACAGTATTTTATTAAACAGACTCTCTTTGATTCTCTCCGTGTCTCGGTGCCTCTGTGGCAATAACTTATGCTAAGTAGTTACGAAAAATAGCTAATTTTATTTGACACAAAGCTATAGAATAAAATCATAACTATATTCCCATGTCTGGCGTCGTGGCCAAGTGGCTAAGGCATGGCTCTGCAAAAGCTTGATCCCCGGTTCGAATCCGGGCGACGCCTTGAACAGAAAGCGAATTTTTTATGATTGTTAAGCTCAAACTGGTAGACACCCAGGATAGCTTGGCTGCCGGGTTCGCGCCTAGCGAACGGGAGGAAAAATCCTGTGAGAGTAATCTCAATTATGCGAAACTTTTTTTGACTTGCCTAGGTGGTGGAACTGGTAGACACCTGGGATAGCTTGGCTGCTGGGTTCGCGACCAAGCGAACGGGAGGAAAATCCTGTGAGAGCAATCTCGATTATGCGAAACTTTTTATGACTTGCCTAGGTGGTGGAACTGGTAGACACCCAGGACTTAAAATCCTGTGAGAGCAATCTCGTGCGGGTTCGACCCCCGCCCTAGGTACCACACATTTCCCCAAACAATAATTTACTAATTCATTTATCAACATGCCTAAGCTCTGGAACTGGTA
>DDBL01000152.1 GCA_002333425.1 Leptospiraceae bacterium UBA2033 | reverse complement strand
TGGATACTCGCAGTTAGTTGCTCGTTGCTTGGGCTATATAGTACCATTTTAAAATACCATTTGATTTATCGTATTACAAATAATTTATTACAGTATTTCTATGCAGCTGAGATTGTAAATTTTCGCTTCCTCTTTTGTTTTAAAAAATTTGCTCAAAGTTTTTACTTAATCCTCTTTTTGCATCCTTAGTCATTTCTTTGTAGTCGCTTAATGAATCCAGTTTTAGTTCCAGGACAAGCATTTGATGATGACGCACAAGCAGGTCCGTCAGTAACTGTGATTTGAACGGCAGCATCTCCAATATTAAGTCTTTTAAACCCTGAAATATTTTTCTGAACAGCATTTGTATCTTGATTATATAAAACTGCAGCGTCACCGATTCCAAAAGACCAAGTGGTACCAGAAGCTTCTTTTTTGTATAGTGCTGGAAATTGATTCAAATCCAATCCACCTCTATCTCTCACTCTTCCTGCAAGTGGATTTCCAGCGTTATCAAATACAATTGTAAAAAGTTGGGTGCTTCCAGTAAGGAATGAATTACTGTTAGAAAAAGCATAGGTTTCAGATACTGAATTTTGCTGATTATAAAAACCGAACAATGCAAGGTATTGCAAGGCAAAATTGGGCTGATTATCTGGGAAAAAAGAGCTTGTAGGGATTCCATTATTATTACCCGAACTAAATGGCTCTAGTCTGGTGTCAGGAACTCCGTCCCAAACTTTTGGTAATTGAAATGTATCAAGTCTTATATCAATAGAATAGGAAGATGGTGTGTCTATTTCTATTTCATTTCCATCCGAATCTTTTGATTTTGTTTTAGGAGCATCAGTGACTGTCAATGTATTTGTGAAATAGGTAAACTCGCCAACAATTGCCGTGTCATTAGTTGCACTAGTTGCTGACGATACATATAAAAATGAATATTTATAATAATCGTAATTCGCCATAGCAGAGGTAGACGCAAGTTTTGATGCAACTTTTTGAATTCCAGATGCAGTTGTCCAAACAGTAGTATCAACTGTTCCATCGTTATTAGTATCTAAATATGCCCATGCTTTAATTGAATAATTTGGAGAAATACCGATACTTAATCCTGAGTATTCTCCATTCGCTAAAATACCCGTATCGGTGATTGCCCCATTGAACCCCTTGGAAACTTCTAACTCTTTTGGTGATGTAGTCCAATCAAATAAACCTCCGCCACCACTTCCACTTCCTACTGGAATTAAGTTAATTTTGGTTAGCTTAATTTTTAATCCGTCTACAACTGTATTTCCGCCATGCACTCCCATCCCGGGATACTCGGGATCTATAGGTGAAGAAACAGAACGAAATATAGAAAGTTGTTGATTGGATACCGTAGAACTTCCCATTCCTTTTATACTTAGAGTTATTTTTTTACTATTTGCAGTGCTAACCAAAGCAAAAAGTCCAAGTATAGATTTATCATCCTTCTTCTCCTTTTTACAGCCAATTGAAAATAGAATCACAACGAGTGTGATAAACGTAATTATCCTTTTCATAAAAATCTCCTTTAATTTATAAAATTACCAAGCAATGGCAACTAACGTAAAGAGTATCCGACGTGCGGCGGCTGGGGCATGTCTCCGAGACTACCTACACGGTGCATATTGCGTGACACATCAGTTCGTGGCGCGTAATATGCGTTATCCAGCTTAGAACAAAAGAGTCTGACAATGACAGTTATGCAGTCTCGGAGCAAGAGAGTGAACAGCATCCAGACATAGTTCACTCTCTTAGCGGATACTCGCAGTTATATGCAGTGCCACGACCGCAAATACGAAAAAGTTCCTTTTATTCTATCTTTTACTCTATAAAGTTCGACAATTACTAAAGTATCGACAGTAATTTTAGTAAAGTTAAACTCTTTTCCAATTTACTTCAACAAAAAAGCATAAAGTTAAAGCGGATATTCTTTATTAGTCTAACAAGAATTTTCCTTTTACAGCCTACTTCTCCCAACCACAGTTGATTTTAAGTTGATAAATTAAGAAAATCAAAAAATCAAACCTTATTAAGTTTATGTAATACTTAATGGAATAATTATAACGGCTAGTTTAACTTTACCACAACTATTCCCAATAGTTTTCAAATCACAGTTTACTTATGCAAAAACACATAAAAGCTAAACATATTTATCTATTACAGTTTACTTTTCCCTTAAAAAAAAATAGTTACCTAAAACGAAAATTCTATAATTAAATCAGTTTAGTTTTTCTAATTCAGAACAAAGTCATTCTAATATTTTTTCTAATTCGGTATACTCCAACCTTAGAACGATTTAGCTTTTAATTACTTCCTTCAAAGTCCTTTTTTTAGTAACTTTCTTTTAAATCCGCAGCCACCAAACCTTCGTATGTCATCCAAAACTTACTAACCACATCCAAAAAACATACAATCTCTTAAACTCTTTTTTAAAAAATTATCGTAAAACGATCAAGCCAGTGGCATTGCATATATACCATTTCTCAAAAAGAATTGCGTCTTACAACTTCATATATGTCGAAATGGTACATACTGATTCGCTTTTCGATAAAATTTTGCGCAACGATTAAATAGAATCAGTATATATACCCAGTTATTTGATTTTACTTCTCCTGCTAAGATAAAACAACTACAGAAAGCATATTGTAAATTGAGTAATTAAGAAGGCGAATTGTATATGTATGATTATATAGTTATCGGTGCAGGTTATGGTGGAGTAGCCGCAGCAGGGCTTCTACAAAAGTATGGATACAAAGTTTTGATTTTAGAGGCACATAGTTTGGTTGGTGGTTGTGCATCGTATTTTAAAAGAAAGAATTTTCTTTTCGATGTAGGAGCCACTACTTTTAGTGGAGTGCTTGGCAATCAACCACTTGGAAAATTATTTAAGGAGTTAGAGATAAGTCCTGTCTTAAAAAAAATAGATCCAGGCATGATTATCAAACAAAATGGAATTGATATTATTCGTCATTCTGATAAAGAAAAATGGATAGAAGAGGTAAATCATAAGTTTCCACATCAAAACCAAACTGTATTCTGGAATAAGGTATTTCATCTGGACAAACTAGCATGGGAGTTTATAGATTCTAATTTTAAAATTCCACCTAGAAATATTTCAGATTTATTTTCTTTGGTAAAGTTTTCTAATTTTCAAAAAATAGAATTAATTCCAAATCTCTTTCGTTCCATAGGTTCCAAATTAAATTCTTATGACCTTAATGATGGAAAATTTAGAAAATTTTTAGACGAGCAGTTGCTGATAACTACCCAGAGTCGTCTGTCGGAAGCTCCCATGCTTACATCTGCAATGGGACTTACGTATCCTTCTGAAACCTATTACCCGTATGGTGGTATGGTTCGACCTGCGGAGCTGATTTTGAGTAAATTTAGAACTCTAGGTGGGGAAGTTATTTTGAAGGAGAAGGTAACATCTATTATTCGCAAGACTGATGGATATGAATTGAAAACGAAAAAGGGAAATTCTTATTTTACGAAAGGAGTGATTTCAAATATTCCTATTTGGAATATGGCTGAAATTACTGAGGGAAGTATCCAAAAATACTATACTTCTAAATCAAAAAAGTTTTCATCTGCCCCAGGTGCGTTTACTCTAAATTTTGCGATTGAAACGAAAGTGGAGTTACCGACTTGTTATTACCAAGTTCACAGCCGATCTCAAATTCCACATTGTGAAGCTGGAGCTTTTTTTGTCTCGTTTTCTTTGCCGGATGACCTAACAAAATCTCCAATAGGTTTTAGGACAGTTACAATTTCTACTCATACCAATGTAGATGAATGGCTTGGTTTATCTAAAGAAAATTACAATGAAAAGAAAAAGATTGTGGAAGAATTTATTTTATCTGAATTTGATTATGCATTTCCAGAGCTTCATGGGGCAAATAAACTTTATCCTCTATCTGGTACACCGGATACATTTGAGTTTTACACACACCGCAAAAATGGGTTTGTCGGAGGAATTCCTCACTCAATTCATTCGAGTCTGCTTTTTATGACGCCTAACGTTACTCCCTTTCATAATCTCTACATGGTCGGGGATACTGTATTTCCTGGACAAGGGACGCCTGCCGTTGTGCTTGGAGCATTAAATGTAGTGAAAAGAATTTTATCTTAATTTTTTATAAACTAGAACTCCAAAACTAATTAGGCTCATTAGAACTACAATTGCACTGGAAGTAGGAAGATACACTACTTCCGTGTTATATTGAAATCCTTTTAGAGAAATTACAAATCCAATTAAAGTAGATAGTCCACTAAAAATAATTGAGAAAATAAAAAGAAAACGCATACTTCTCGCAAAAAAAAGTGCAGTATAAACTGGAATCAGTAAGTGAGCAATACTATAAAATGAACCAAGTAAATTTACACTGATAGAAATAGCTACAGTCATAATTAAATAGAAGCTAATCTCTGTTAGCTTTGGAGAAAGTTTTCTTACAACAAATTCATTTTCATCGAAAGACAAAAATAGAATTCGTCTATACATTATGATAAAAAGTAAAATACTTAGACCAAGAATTGTAAGCAAGGTAAAATTTAATTTAACTTGGGAAGTTAGAATATCACCAAAGTAAGCAGCCATCAGATGATTTTTTACATTGCCACCGAGATTTAAAAGTAATTGAGAAAATGCTGTAAAACTTACAAAAACAATTCCAAGGATTGTATCACCTGATGAATCATTTGTTTTATAAATCATCACAAGTGGAATTAAAAATAAACAAGAGAGGAGCAAAATGAAAATATCCCCTTGAATTTCTAAAAATAAACTGACTGCAACAGAAGAGGACACTACCTGTGAAAGTGTAACTCCGAAAAATGCCATTTTGCGAAGAACAATGATTACACCCAAACAAGCTAAAAAACCACCAATCACTGTTCCAAGAATAATTTGAGGAAGAAAAAACTGAATGGTTGAAGTTATTTCACTCATTTTTTTATCTCCTTTATGTGTAAACCATCTACAGAAAATTTTCTACTGAATTCTGAAAGCCAATTTTTTTCGATATGATGTGTGATTATAAAGATGGTTTTATTTTTTTCTTTAATTTCTTTTTTTAAAATTTCTGTTACTACATGTTTAGATTCAAAATCAAGTGCGTCCATTGGTTCATCTAGAAAAATCAGGTTCGCATCGGAAAGTAAGGATCTTGCAATCAAAACTTTTTGTAACTGTCCACCACTGCATTCTCTTACTAATAGTGGCAATATAGATTCTATTCCGATTTCCTTTATGATGACTTTTTGTTTTTCGGTTAATTTAGGTTTTTGAAATAAAGAAAATTTTTCAGAGAGAAGTAATACTTCTTCTACAGTGAGTGGATATTGAAATTGCATTTTTTTAAATTGAGGAACCATTGAGATTGTTACATTTTCTCCCAATGTAAAATCGCCACAACACTTTGGGATAATTCCTGATATTGTTCGGACAAATGTACTTTTGCCGCTACCGTTTGAACCAAGTAGACAAGCAAAATCGCCTTGATTAACAGTTAGATTAATTTCATTTAAGATCGGATAACGTTTATCAAATCCGATACATAGATTTTTTGTTTGAAAAGCAATTTTCATAGGTTTATTTTTTTATGCCTATTGTTTTTGTTTTATCAAGAGCTTCCTTTATTTTTTTTAGACTGAGTTTGATTACATCTTCATAGGTTTTTGCTTCTGGGATAGCATTAACGGAAGTGGGCATAATCAAGATTACGCTCTCAGGAACTTTACTTGCCACATACTCCGCAAACTCAGGATTATTCACTGTTGATAAAAGTATAACTTTGATATTGTTTGCTTTCATGTTTTTAATAACCTGTTCTAAATATCTTCCTGAGGGTGGAATTCCAGGTCTTTCTTCTAACGTCAAATTTGCGTTAAACTTAAAACGATTTGCGAGGTATAAAAATTCATCATGAAACACAGCTACTTTAGAACCAAAGTAAGGCTGAAACGATTTCATTTCTTCTTTGGTAAGTTTGATTAACTTTTCTCTAAATTCATCATAATTTTTTTGATAAAAATCACTATTATCAGGATCAACTCGCTGAAATGTAGTCATAATGTTATTAGCCACTTGGATTGCATTGACTGGGTCAAGTATGTAATGAGGATTTCCCAAAATATGCATGTCACCCATTGACCTATCAACTTGTACGGTTGGTTTTCCTAGAATGCTGACTCCGACTGAAGCATCGCAAAATCCATTTTGACCTTTTTGAATTTTACTATTTCGTGATTGTTGGAGGAGAAGTGGTGCCCATGCAATTTCCAAATCCAATCCAACCTGACAAAATACATCCGCTTCACTTAGCTTTACTAAAAAGTCAGGGCGAGTCATTACATAATGGGGATCGTCAAATCCACGAATCATAGATTCTACTTTGATTTTATTTTTCCCTATTTGCTCTGAAATATAACGTAGATCCGTTACTGTCGTGATTACATTTACTTCAGCAGATAAGTTCACTGCGGCTAATAGAGAGTATATGGTAAGTAAGTGAATATATTTTTTAATCATAGAATGAAATCCTTTTTTAAATTTAGTATACATGGGGTGGATGAGAACCAAGTATAAATACACATTGAATGTAAAACTGGTAATTAACCACTGTTGGCGAAGTTTTGTTTTGTCCTTGGTTTTCATACAAATCTCTGAGTTGATCTTCGATTGGTCGAAAGTCAATTTTAGTTGACTCAATGGTAAAGTCTTTCGTATAACGTCTTTCAAACGAAGCTCGGATATAGGAAAACTCGGACGGTTTGTAAGTAATTTGGGGAGTGTATGCGATTTCTGCGTTAGATGCTTTGTATCCATATTTATCTCTTAGACTGGTTACAGAAAAATAATCATATCTAAATCCAACAAACCATTGTTGGTGGAACTGGTAGTCGGCAAATGCATAGTAACCGAACTGTCTGTCCATTTCCGGTTTATTGTTTTTGAGACGCTCGTAGGGAAATTCTGTTTCTCGTAACCAGACCTCAGCCATAAATTGAAATGATTTGAGAAAAGAACGATTCCATTTTACTACAATATCTGCTCCATATTGGTTTCGCACTGTTCTAGTGTTTTGGTCTGGCTCATAACGTATGGTGGTAAATCCAAATTGAGTTCCCCAGTTATTGCCAAAGTAGTAAAAGTTTTTTAAGTGAGCATAAAACATAGGATTATTTTTAGGTGGACCATCCTTATGAGAGTGTCCCCAAACTCTACCGTTAGTTGCGCCAACGACTAATTCTTGGTTTATTAATTTCCAAGGAAATAGAACACTAATTTCTGCCCCTGTATCTCTAGTAGATTCTTCTGCCATCAGTTTTCTATGAACGATAGGCGCTTGGGTAAAGGGTCTGTCGTGGCGGTGAATACGGTTTAGCCTTCCTTGGTCTAAAAACATTTGACCTATTGTTGCGGAGACATTTTTAAATAAGAACGGAAACTGTGCCTTAGCCTCATGTATTTCAAAAAAATACTTTCCTGCTTCATTGTGTGCTGCCAGCAAAAAAGTTCCTCGCATCACTTGATCAACTGCTCCTGTAAAACCAAACTCAGCTTCTCTGATGTCTAGGCTATTGGCTGTTGTCCTTGGTTTATTTTTATCCCATTGCCCAACCATATCTACTGCGGCGTTTATATCCATCATTAGATTTTGTGCATTTGGGTTTGTAGAAGTAGTTGGGTTTTGAACAGTTGGGGAGTTGGTGTTTCTAGAATTTTCAGATTTCTGGGATTGTATTTTTTGTTGTTTTAATTCTTTTTCTAATTGAATTTCCCAGTCTTCTGGATTATTAGAATTATCCGCTTCTGCGATTTTTTTTTGTTTTTCATTTTGGGTATTTAGATCATTGTCTAAATCTTTTTCCCAATCTTCTTGTTTTGGTTCAGTGCCTTTTTCTTTTTGGGCAAGCTCGGCTTCTAGTTTTATGATTCTGTCTAGGAGTTTTTTGTAACGTTTTTCTTCTTTGGAAGAATTTTCTGCCTGCTTATTTTTATCACTTGTGAATTTATTTAATGGAATAGTGAACATGGGAAGTCGATTTAGATTCCCATGTTTTTCTTGGTTGTTTTCAAATAGCTCCTCTGTTTTTTCTTTGTGCAAAGGGGCTAATGCTAATTTGTCTCCTTGGATAGGTAATATAAAACCTATCCAAGAAAAAAATAACAGAGTTGTTGCTAAATTAGATAATGAAGTTGTTTTTGCCCGCGCCGAGCGCGGGCGGAATACCTCTAATCTTGAATTTAACAACAACTTTAATATAAACCTTACGTTTTTTTTCAAAAGTTTTTTTTGAAACATTATAGAAATGGATTTTTATGGTTGCAAAAGATTCGTTGCAATTCCTATTTTTGTTCGCACTGTAAAACTTGTTAATGTTGCGTTATTTAAAATAAATCCAATTCGTTTTCCAGGAAAGGAAGAAGCTAAACTTGCTTCTTTTCCGTTGTAATCATTTCTATCTGCTGTAGATACTGCCGTACAGGCTGTAGGCCAAAATACAACGTGCAGATTCGGACTTTCATTGTGAAATTCCAAACAATAAGTTACAGTCTGACCAACGGTAGTAGACTGACTTGTGAGATTAGAAAGAGTAGAACTACCTGTTCCTCTAACTTGTGTGTTAGAAGGATTGATTCGGATTGCTGGACCGTCGATTGTTGCGGCATTTCCTGAACCTTGACCGATTACTTCTAAGTAGCCGCTAGCATTGGTAAGCGAAAAGGTTACTTCAATGTTTACATCGTTTCCAGAAAACAAATCTCCGTTAGCCGCAATCCTACTTAATGCAGAAGTTCCTGTAACACCTGATGTGATATTTTGACTGCTAAATCCGAGTCCCGAAAGGGAAGTAGTGTCACATCCGCTAATAGAATACTGAGTTGCTGTAGCTGCCCCAGTCAAAGTAGAATTGGAAATTGCAGTACTTGACCCAGATGCACAACCACCAGTTGCAGTTGATCTGGTTAGTAAAAATGCTCCAGCAGTTGCGGCGGTGTTGTCTTTTTTCTTTTCTTCACAGGAGATGAAAAAAGAAGTGATCAGAATAGTAATAAGTGTAAGTTTAAATTTGGACATATGTCTCTCCTAAATTGTTTAGTTGTATTAAAAGTTATAAAATTCTTTGAAAATAAGTATAAATAACCTAAATTGGTTTTCGAGAAATGTCATCCAGAGCTTGTCGAAGGATACTTAGTTTATAAAATATAGTTCGACGAGCTCACTATGACAAATAAATACAGTCAATCTATTTACATAGATGAGTTGTCCGATTGTAATTTTAAGAAAGAGGGGGAGCGCGTCCGAGTTTTTTTCCAACTAAGTCGGAACATAGATAATTTGGTTTATGAAAAATAGTTCCAAAACAATGAATCTCATTGGCAGAAAAAAAACTGGTTTTATAAATTATAAAAATACTGGATGCTAAAATCGCGGGACAGACTGCACAATCTTTCTCAGGCGTATTCGTATGATCTTTGGTGATTAAATTTTCAGGGTGAAAATGTAAATTGGTTTCTGTATGTCTATGTAAAACTCCAAAAGCAGTTTGCCATAAAAAATAAAGCAGAAAAAGCTTTAGAATTCTATGGAATTGGTTAGATTGTTTTTTTCCTAAAGCGTGCATTTAGAACCAGTATTTTACTACGAATTCTAAATGCAACTAAATTTCATTTAGAATTTTTTATGTCATTCCTATTCCGTAGTGAGTAAATCCTAGACGTTTCATTTGTGGTTTTTTATACAAATTTCTTCCGTCAAAGATAACATGTTTGGTAAGAAGTTTTTTGACTCGATTAAAATCTGGTTCTCTAAATTCTCTCCATTCTGTTAATAACAAAAGTGCCTCTGCGCCGTCTAACGCATCATATGCACCGGAGGCATATTTTACTTTGCCGTCAAAGTAGTATTTAGAAGTTTCTTCTGCTTCTGGATCATACACTTGTAAATTTACTCCCAGTCTATACAATTCTGAAATGATTGGAATAGATGGAGCCTCGCGCATATCGTCTGTGTCTGGTTTAAAGGCTAATCCCCATACTGCGAAAGTTTTTCCTTTGAGAGATTCTCCTTTAAAATGAGATTCAATTTTTGCTAGTAGTTTGACTTTTTGTTTTTCGTTTACTTCTTCTACCATTTCTATAATTCGAATGGGAGATCCTACATCTTTGGCTGTTTTGATTAACGCACGAACATCTTTAGGAAAACAAGATCCACCATACCCGATTCCCGCGTATAGAAATTTTTTGCCGATACGAGAATCTGTTCCCATTCCATAGCGCACATCATCGTAATTAGCCCCCACTTTATCACATAGGTTTGCAATTTCATTGGCGAAGGAAATTTTTGTGGCTAAGAAGGCATTACACGCATACTTCGTAATCTCCGCAGACTTTGTACTCATAAGTAAAATTGGATTTCCATTTAATACAAAAGGAGCATAGAGTTCTTTCATAGTAGTTCCTGCTTCTTCCGAATCGGCGCCTATCACAACTCTTTCTGGTCTCATGAAGTCCTCGAGCGCAACACCTTCTTTCAAAAATTCAGGGTTGGATACAACATCGAAAGGATGTTTTGTTTCGGAAGAAACTGCTTGCCTTACTTTGTCTGCAGTCCCAACCGGAACCGTTGATTTATCTACGATAATTTTGTAGCCGTTCATTGCGCGCCCAATTTCTTTAGCAACCGATAGAACCATGGAAAGATCTGCTTCTCCCTCTGCCCCTGTAGGAGTTCCTACAGCAATAAAAATGATGTCTGATTTTTCGACTCCATCTTTTAGCGAAGTTGTAAACTCAAGTCGTTTCCTTCTGACATTATGGGAAACCATCTCCGATAAACCAGGCTCATAGATAGGAATGATTCCATTTTTTAAGTTATTGATTTTTTTTTCGTCGATGTCTACGCAGATAATGTCGTTTCCATACTCAGCAAAACAAGCACCCGCAACCAAACCGACATAACCACTTCCAATTACACAAACTTTCATGAATTTTTTTCCTCAAATTGTATTCTAGTCAACTTTGCATATCTGATTTAATTAAAAAACATTTTTTTATTTTTATTATGTTTACTATGATGATTTATTCCAAATGGCAGCTCTAGCGAAAGAAAAAATTTGATCTGATTGGTTGGATCGAATTAGTATATAATGATTGGATTGATTGGAATTATCCGATTTTAATAGTAGATTCTTTAATCGGTATAATAAAATGAAGATAAAAAATTTAATCCTTCCGGCATCCTTTTTGGTCGCATTTCTAAATCTGTTTTTCTCAATCGTAACTATTCTAATTAGCCATATTTCTTACCAAAAATCAGAAGAAATTTTGAATTCAGAAATTCCTCTTTTTAATAGCGCCTGGGCAATTCTTTTAGAAGATACTAAGATTACAGATAACGCCGTTTTCTTTTCTTATTCAGGGAATCCTGAATACAAAGATAGTTATGAAAATCATGTCAAACTTTTAGACAAAGAATTAGAATTTAGTATGCGTAACGCAGGAGAAGAAGAGAAGAAAATTTTTGAAAATGTTTCTCAGGCTAATAGTGCTTTGATTGATTTGGAGACCAGAATATTTGAAGTAGGGGCTAAGGGTAAACTACAAGAGGCTCAGGTCTTAATGAAAGGAGAAGAATACAATTATAATAAGAAAATTTATTCAGAAGCTGTAATCCAATTTTTTGAGAATCAAAAAAATAGACTTTCGGCAACTCTAAAGAAACAAAATTTTAATTACCGCTTACTTTTTTATTCTGCTTTTATACTTTCGATTTTAGGTCTTGGTGCTACTACATTCATAATTGTATGGCTTTCACGTGGCGTTATAAAACCACTTGAAAAGGCAGCAAATTATTCACAAGGTATTTCAAAAGGAGATTTGACTGTTGAAATAATGACTAGCGGCAAAGGGGAATTTGCCGATTTATTTCGATCTATTAGTTTTTTAGTCAGTAAATTTAATAATATTTTGAAAGGTATTTTTCTTGCCTCCGAGGATGTAAAGTCTTCTTCCATGAATATGAAAGTAGCGGTGGTAATGATGCGAGATGATTTAGAAACACAAACGGCAGGTTCGAATGNNCTTGGTAAAAAATTTAGAAGATAGAACTAAAATTACTACAAGAGACACTGGAATTATTTCAGATGATTTAGACCAAGGGAAAAAATCTTTAAATACACTAAATGAAAGAATGCAAGAGATATATAATACTACAGATCAAATCACAGAAGTTGTATCGATTATCAATACGATTGCAGATCAGACAAATCTTCTTGCGCTTAACGCATCTATTGAAGCAGCAAGAGCTGGAAAGGAAGGTAAAGGTTTCGCGGTAGTAGCCGCAGAAGTATCACGTCTTGCAGATCAAACGGCAAATAGTACGAAATCAATTAAAGACATTGTCAGAAAAAATTCCCTTCTTGTTAAAGCAGGGATGGAAGGTTTAGCAGAGCTTACATCTATGTTTGATACAATTTTAGAAAAAGTAAAAGGAATTAATATTAAAACAAATGACCTAAAAGGTTTGATTGATAAATACACTGCACTCACTTCTGATTTAGAAAAAACTATTCAGGCTGTTAAAGATATTTCTTTGGAGATTCATAACTCTACAGATGAGCATTTGAAGGCTATTTCATCCATATCAGAGACGGCGAGCAGTATAAGCAAAGTAACCCTACAGAATTTTACTAGACTTGAGGCACTGTCGGATGATTCGAAATTTTTAGAAACAGTATCTCAAAATTTGAAAGACCAAGTAGGGTTTTTTAAACTCTAATTAACGTGAATTCGATGTAAGAAAAAAAATTACCACAAAGTTCACAAAGAAAAGAAATACACAAAGAACACTAAGGAAATTCATGCTAGAAATTGGATGAATCAAAAGCTTTGTGACCTTTGTGCAAAACTTTGTGTTCTTTGTGGTTAAAAAATCCTTACACCGAACTGACGTTAATTAAATCAATCCTCAAAAGTAAATCTATCACCTGCTTTCAGTTTGATTCCTGATTTTTTTAAAAAGAACTCTTGTACTTCTGGAAATTGCATAAAGTGATAATTATAAATGCCGCCATAACTCACATAAAGTTCTTCGCCTTTTTTAATATCACGAGTTGCGTATAATCGTATGTATGGCTCTTCGCAGTGTTTTAAAAAATGTACGTTTTGTAAATTGGTAGGTTTGCCATTGATCTTAGATGGCGCAAAATTCACTTTAGACCCATAGTGGTCTCGGTTTCCATCTAAGTAAGGAAAGTTAGGCTGGTTTGCACACTCCGGCATCGTGAACATATACCAATGTTCGCTTTTAGCATGAAGTGCATTGTATTCTTTACGAGTAATTTTTTGACCTTCGTAATGAGTTACCATTGTATCTTTGGGAATGTCTTTAGCGGCAAACAGTCCCATACCCGCACCAGGGATATGAGAAGGTTGGATTGTTACAAATTCATTGTCTTCAATTGGTTTGACACTTGTGGTAACACATGCGTTAACAAAAAGCAGAATATACAAAATTTTTTTCATGATAGTTTCCTTTGAACTCAGTTTGTTAATTTAGGATTTTAATTGGTAGAATCGTGAGGCAAATTTTCGTAATCCTCATCTAGTAGATGAGAGGAAATTAAAAAATCTGCTGTAGAACGATTGCAAGCCATTGGAATATTATACAAAACAGCAACTCGTAACAATGCTTTAACATCAGGATCATGGGGTTGGGCAGAAAGTGGATCCCAGAAAAAAATCATGACATCAATTCCACCATCTACAATTTTTGCACCAATCTGTTGATCTCCACCAAGTGGACCTGAGATAAAGCGGTGAACGGGTAGTCCAGTATTTTCAGCAATGATCTTTCCTGTTGTTCCAGTAGCGGATAAGAAGTGTTTGGCGAGAGTGCCCTTGTTGAAAGTTACCCAGTCCAATAAGTCTTTTTTCTTGTTGTCGTGGGCAACTAGGACGATACGTTTTGTCTTTTCCATAGAATCAGACTTCTTTCATTCTATGGAAAGTCAATCGTTTTGCTAAGTGTATAGTTTATATTTCTAAACGATAGGTGTTTTTATTTACTAATTTATTTCCTTTTACCTCAGTAGTATTTAGAAGTTTTCCTTCGATGTTGTAATTGTAAACAGCCCTTAGAACATTTCCATTGTTCAATGTTCCTTTGGTTAAAATAATGTTTTTTCCATCCGACTTGTATTCGTAGTTCACTCCAGTAACTTTTCCGTTGATAGAAGTGTAACTAGAGTAGGAGACTTGCATGAGTCCCGGATATGCCTTTCCATTTTCCAAATCATGTTGAATGTTCTGAAAAAAGTTTCGAGTGTTTCCCGTATTTAAAAATGTGAAGTCAGTAAAGAACACTCTATCAAATTCATCAATCCCCGAATTGGAAGTTTGTAAAACTTGAGAGATCGTTTGCAAGTGAGAGTGAAAAAGTTTTTGCATCTGAGAATCGATCGTTGGAATTTGTCTTTCATCCGCAATAGAAACCGAAGTGCAAAAAGAAAATGTGATTAAAAAACTGAGTAAAATGTTGATTTTTTTCATATTAATTTTCCCTCCTAGGTTTGTACTTTTTTGACATAGTTTTTTCAAAAAAAGTTTTCTTCAAATATTTTTTGAAAATTGGAAATAGGGAGGGTATTAGAAGTTTGCGCAACTCCTAAGAACGTGGTACCCAGGTATATCATTAACCACATTTTTTAAAAAGATTACCACCGATGAACACCGATCGCTTCGCTAACACCGATATGCTTCAAATGGAAGCGAGTTGCTAGGTTCGTGTGCATGGATGCAATAAATACTTAGAGTCTTTAAGTCATTAAANNGATATTTGTGGGTAAGGTTATGAGCGCGAGCGAAAGGGGTGGAAGATTGCTCTCACAGGATTTTCCCTTTCGTCTTAATAACTTTGATTGAGTGTAATAATAATTTTAATAAATAATGTGGTACCTAGGGCGGGGGTCAATGCTGTCAAGTTAAGAAG